>JBFJVZ010000432.1:0-6179 GCA_041623895.1 Pirellulaceae bacterium
CGGTGCATTGATGATCGTTCCCGGCGGCTGGTTCATGGAGCGAGATGGGTTTACGGGTAATTCGTACACCGCTGCAGATTTCATGTACCTGAGGATCGCACGGCGGGCCGTGGCTGCGGGCTTTGTGGTGGCTCGATACGACAATCGAGGTGTTTCCGGCAACGAATTATCCCTGGGACTGGGGGCTGAAAGCAGCGACCCGAAGGCGGATGCAGAGAAATACTTGCACGCTTGTATCGATGCCGAACTCCGACGTAGCGTGACGCCGGAATCGCTGGCTGCCGATGCTGGAGTCGTGTATCAGCATCTGACGCGGCATGGCGTCGCGAGTCCATCCAATATTGTGGTCTTCGCGCATTCTGAAGGCGGGTTTCATGTGGCGCGACTGATCGCAGCTGAGCGAATCGATCCCAAAGGATTGTTGTTCGCCGCCGTCACTGCTCGCAGTCCAAGCGAATCATTTCGTTGGCAAATGGTCGACCGTTATGTGCAGCAGGTTTTGACTTGGGACGGCAATGGCGATGGCCGGGTCACGAAATCAGACGTGATCGCGGGATACGAATCTTCGATGTTTCCAGCCGTGGGGATCACGGAGCGGGAATTGTATCCGACGAGCGATTGTTGGCGTGAGGCGAATCTGCGGGAGTACTTTGCCGCGCGATACGAGGCTGAAAAGCGTGCGGCATTGGAAACAGACGATCATGCTTCGTTTCCGCGGCTTGAGGAAAACGATTTTCAATATGTTGCGGCGAGCTACCGTTGGTGGAAGCAATGGTTTATCGATGACAGGTCGACGCTGGAGTTACTAAGCAAGTACGACGGTCACCTCAGTTTTCATTTTGGCGAGCTTGACAGCCAGATCGCAGTTCCGCTTGATGTTCGGTACATTGATGAATACTCGGTCTCCATGCGGCGTAGACCCAGCGTGGTTGTGCATCGATCGGCAGGACACGCCTTTCGAGTTGGCCAGCCGACTGACGGACCGATGGACAAACAATCGGAAGACCGGATCGTCGCCGACATCATTGCGATGTTGCGAGCGGAATAACAATGCCGACGCGTCGTTCCAATGACGGCTGCCCCATCATGAGTAAAGTGATTTGATGATTCTGAGCCTGAATGATGACCAGTTCCTGGAGAATCCCGATGAGGCGACAGTTGTTAGCGCAATAAGAAAGCTTGAGATTGAAAACTTTGCGATTCTGCGTCGCGGAGATGAAGATTTTGTGCAGACGTATTACAACGATGACGGAACTTTCGAATTGGAGTTTCGTGCCGGTTCCGATGAGGAACATTACCGAGCAACGGACGAAACCTTGACGAATGAGGATGTTGCCAAGGCATTTGCGGCATATCTGACGGGGCGATCCGATTGGAGCCGCGACTGGAACTGGGAAAAGCTGGAATTCGACGATGACTTCCAAGGCGATCTGACGAGTGAAAACGCTTACCTGATCAATGGGGAGGAGTACGAGAAGATAGCGGTGGGTAGCGAACGCCCTGCGATCGATCTGATCCAAGACCGGTGCCCTGGTTGTGCCGCCGCGGCGGGGCAGTATCACGAACCTGGATGTGACTTGGAAGAGTGCCCGTGTTGTCACGAGCCGATTTGCCAGTGTGAGTGTGATTGACGTGGGCGCGGCAGCCTGCCGTAACGAACCCAGATCGGGCTAGTGCTTTGTCCAGATTCAATCTTAGGGGTGGTGGTCGTAGCCGATGTCGCCAGACTTCGGGGTATCTTGGAACGAACCGAATTCTGGCGAATCCGGCTACCCTAAAGTCAAAAGTTGACAGAGCACTAGCGAATTGTTTGGCTCTTTAAGCTAACACGGACGTCGCGGTCATCCCAGCCATCGTTGCTCCAAACGCTCCGCCCGGGTATCTTCCAACTTCCCGATGGCGTTGCCGCTGGAATTGCGTCAATCCAGCGCATCGCTTCATTGGCTCCGCGATGAGGAAGCTTCAGGACATAGGCACCCGGGTTGGGATTCCGGCGCAGAATCGCGATGTTACCGCCGGCGTAGTTGGTCTTTGTCCCGGCAACTTCGTAGCGCCACACGGGGATCCCTCGGAAGATGCTGATCAAGACACCGGAGCCTGACAACAGCAAATCCGCATCGACCCAGGTCGGCGTCCCGCTGCCAAGGTTTTGCCGTGTTTCGATGTCCGCTCGCAAGGCAGCGTCCGGAAGACTCCAGATCCGCAGACGCCGGGAATTGACAATTGCCAACGAGTCGGCTTCGTGAGAAAAAGCGACGGCCGGAATAACATTCGACTCCGTCCCAATGCGGCCCAGAGCACCGCCGTCTTGTGATCGATACAGGTGCACAGCGCCTTCGACTGGAACGGCCATGAATCGTCGACCGCCAGAGAGAGCGGGTACCGATTTTCCGTGGATGTCCTCGATCCGATACAAGACCTTGCCCGAGACGATATTGGCTGCGATCAGGGTGCTGTCGACGACGGCCACAAAATGTTCGTCATCAATTAGCTTGGCCCATCGCAGATGGGGGAACTGTCCAAGCACTTCGCTACCCGGGAAGGCACGGTAATGGCGAATGAACATACCACCGCGATTCCATCCGCGGCCAATCGCCAGTTTGCCGCCTTGCCCGAGTGAGTTGTGACCCTCCAGTATCAGCGAGCGATCGCTGGGCGGATGATGATCAAACAACCGCACTCGATCCGGGCTCCGATAGAGCACTTCCATTTTCGACGTATGGGCATCGAGTCGGACCAGACGATGAACGGGCTCTCGGTCATCCGGATTGGTGATTCCCGCACTGATTGAGATTCCCAACGCTGGCTGGCCGGCAGTTCCCACCGGGATTAGTTCAGAGCAGACATCATGCGAGCGCATGTTGCGGAGAGTAAACTGTTGTTCGAGGATCGGGATTTCGATCGGAGCGCGGTCGGCTGGAATTGCTGCGGGCAGTGTTGTCGGTGTCGTGGCCGTGTGCGCACGAGAGATTTCTAAGACTGAGTTGTTTTCCGCCGTGCTCTCAGCGGGCGGAAGATCCAGTGGCGGGAGTGCTTCGACCTCGGGCGGCCTGGGTGCCTTTGAGCGCAGGACGTTCAACTGGGAAGTACCAAATTCTTCCACGTATTGCCGGTCGTTTTCGCTGAGTTTCTCGATTGGAATCGAGATTCGTTTGCCCTCCGGTGTCAACAAGACAACGGTGTCCGCCTGAACCTGGACCAAGGTTGCTTTGATCGAATGTTGCCCCGACCAATCGACCCAGACGCGGATCAAGTCGGATCCGCATGCCGGGGACGAGATCGAAACAAAGATCAACAACAACAAGGCTGCGGATGCGCGTCGCCAGCGTTCCATTGATGTCGTGACAAAACGTCTGGCTAAATTCTGTTGGGCCACGAGAAAGATTACCTCAATTGATTGCGAATTGATTCGACGAGCCGGGTTGGCTGCTGTTGGACCGATTTCCCCTCCAATGCGGCGATCCAGGCATTGGGTTCATCGCCGTAATTCTTGCCCGTCACACGTTTCAGTGATTGAACGGCAAGGTCACGTGTGGCCGGATTGCGATTGTTCAGGGCGATCTTCAAGGAATCCAAAGCAATCGAGCCTTTGTGGTTTCCGATCGCATCAATTGCTGCGTTGCGGACGTCTTCGTCGGTTTCGGTGCCGGCGGTTGAGGCCAGCAGGCGGGCAGCGGCTTCTTCCTTACGCTGGCCAAGCGCGCGGCACGCTTCCATCCGGACTTTGACGCTATCATCGTCCAGCCCTTTTTCAATCAAGCGGATAGCATCAGCAGTTTGCAGTTTGCCCGCTGCACTGACCGACAGCCGGCGCATTTCCGGACTGGCATCGTTTTCGAGAATTTTGTCCAGATGTTGAGCCCAGAAAGCTTGGCGGTTTTTTGGCATCTGCCCGATCTGGGCGGATAAATCTGCCAATTGGCTGCGGCGTTCATGGTCGGTGACGCCCAATGCTTCGTCGTCCCGCCATTCGCGCATGGTGAAGTACGGATTGACATTCTTCAGCGCGTAGAGGGGACCGTCTTGGCAGCCACTGAAGGCACAACTGATGGCCGCGACGCAGAACAAAACGCTGGCGCGAAGCGACTGTGGAGACCTGTGTTTTGACATCCATGTTCCTGATCAAGAGCGACTTTGCAGGTGGGTTTAACAAACTCGCCAAGAAACGACCAAGGTCATTTTGCAAGAGCACCCTCAGGCCCGATCCGAAACTTTGCCTGCGAACGAATGTCGATTGGGAAGTTTCACGCGCCCGTGTTCCACTTGACTTCGTTTAGCTGGGCCAATGCCAGCATCAAGGCTTGAGTTCCGTCCTTGGCGTGTCCCTGCGCCACGACGGCTTGATACAACTGGTGAGCCAATGCCAGGCCCGGTAAGGAAAGATTCATGGCGGCGGCTTCATCAAGCGCTATGCGCATGTCTTTGATGAAGTGTTCCACAAAGAAACCGGGGTCGAAATCGCCGGCAATCATTCGCGGGGCAAGATTCGAGAGCGACCAGCTGCCGGCAGCGCCCGAGGAAACACTTTGCAGCACTGTCGGCAAATCCAAGCCGACCTTGTGTGCGTACAACAGACCTTCGCAAACGGCGATCATGCCGCTGGCAATCAATGTTTGGTTGACCATCTTGGTGTGCTGACCGGCGCCCGGGCCGCCTTGATGAACGATTGTCTTGCCCATCAGTTCCAGCAGCGGCCTGATCCGCTGGACCGCGTTCGCGTCACCGCCAACCATAATCGAAAGCGCGGCGTTTCGTGCGCCCGTGTCGCCACCACTGACCGGTGCATCAATCGAGGCGACGCCTTTGGCGGCCGCGGCCGCGGCGATTTCTTCAGCAAGTGATGGTTGGCTTGTCGTCATGTCAACGATCGTCATCCCCTCGCGAGATCCGGCCAGCACTCCGTCGTCGCCCAAGATTACGCTGCGAACATCTGACGGGAAGCCGACGATTGTAAAAACGACATCACTGCCTGCCGCAACATCACGAGGAGAATCAGCGAGCCCGGCGCCGCGGGCGACCAACGCTTCCGCTTTGGCTGCTGTGCGATTGAAGATGGTGGCGCTGTAACCGGCATCCAGGAGATGGCCGCACATGCTGTGTCCCATCACACCCGTACCAATCCAGCCGATCCGCGTTAATTCTGGGCTGATATCGTTAGACAATTCCACCACCTATTGAAGTCAGGTCAGGATCCTGGCAATTCGAATCTTCCCGGCAATTCGCCGCCGATTGCGTAGGCAAGTGCACGCTACCAGCGATGTTCCGGTCGGTCCAGAATCTCACGCAACAAGATTGCTTGCCGCAAGCCGCCGGGATGTTGCAGAATTTTGATCAGATCACCAGCAACATCACCGGTCAATGCTGGAGCTGCCCCCGAAGATCGTGGTGCGGCAGCCCCAGAGCGCTTCGCCTTCTTTGCCGCTTCCGCTTGCGCTTTGGCAGCCGCTTTTTTGGCTTCCGCCAACTTTCTCCGTCGTTCCGCCAAGGGGTCTTCGACGATTTCGGCGACCAGTACCGGTTCGGGTTCGGGACGAACGATCCGCTCGGCCCGACGGTCGGTGTACTCCGGCTGCGGTCTCCGCGGCGGAGCAGGCTGTCGCCTCTGTTGGGGCTGCTGTTGTTGCTGTTGAGCAGCTTTCGCTTTACGTCGCTCGGCGGCACGTCGTAAGAAGTCTTCTAAGTCACCAGCCATGTTTTGATTACGATTCTGAGTTATTGGGAGTTGTGGCTCAGCAGTCGCTTCGCGCGCCCGTTGGGCCAGATCTTTCCGAATTGCGGCTTCCCACTGCCGGGCGGTTTACGGTTTATTGACTTCGGCAATGTCACGAGTACCGCCCGCCAGGGACTTGCGCATTTCCGTATCGGCACTCACGTTTTGCAGTTTGTAGTAATCAAGGATGTGCAGTTTGCCGGTCCGGAATGCTTCCGACATCGCTTGGGGAACGGCGGCTTGGGCAAGGACCAGCGACGCGCGGCTTTGCTCGATCTTGGCTTGCATTTCCTGTTCTTCGGCAACTGCTGCGGCGCGCTTGCCTTCAGCCCGGGCGCGGGCGACTTGCGTGTCCGCTTCCGCCTGATCGGCCTGCAAACGAGCACCGATGTTCGCACCGACGTCGATGTCAGCAATGTCGATTGAAACAATTTCAAAGGCGGTTTGCGAGTCAAGTCTTTTGGCGAGC
>JBFJVZ010000433.1:0-6147 GCA_041623895.1 Pirellulaceae bacterium
AACTCAGGTTGGAGATGACGATTCCTGGGGCTGCGGAATGCTCGCTGAGACGAGCAATCCTGGCCCCAGGCTAGACGCTGCCACTGCTACGCAGTTGTCGTAAGGTGGTGACAAATGAAAGCGTTCATGCCTACAACGCTGGTGATTCCAAAGAAAAGTCAGGCCTGAAACTCTTCCTCAGTCGGACACTCTCCTATTCCTGGCCTACGAAAATGGGTGCATCGTTTAAGGGTATACTTGAGGCCAGCCACACTTGAACCGGCGGTTGACAGGGTACCACGGGTAGCGAATGCAACCAGATTCTTCGCGATCGCCGTGGGTGCTGGGAAAGACGTGGTGGTACTTGCCTGTGGCTGCGGCCGTGATTGGCGGCGTTTGCGGCATCCTGTTTGCGGCGGTCGCGAAATTGGAGCCGGATTTGGTCAGTGGGATGCTGATCAATACCGCATTCGTTCCCGCGGGGTACGCCTTCGTCGTCTTGCTCGCGCCGGGTTTCCAGTTCAAGCATCTTGCCACCGCAATCTTGCTACAGTTTCTTGCGCCGCTGTGGTTTGGTTTCATGGAGCGGCCTCATGCGCCATGGATGATCGCGCAGTGGATGGTTACCGGCACGCTGCTACTGCTGTACCGTGTGATTGTGGTGCCCAAGTGGCGGCACGAGCGATTTCGTGGTCGCGTTCGACCGAGTTTTTCGATTGGCAGCCTTTTGGCACTGACGCTTGTGGTCGCCCTGGCGATCGTTATTCTGCAAGTTGCTCAGATGGCGCCCGATTTCTACTGGATCGTGCTGCTGCTGTGCGGTCCGCCTATACTCGGCTGGCTGTGTGGGTTGGTGATGACGGCAATGCGGCTTCGTTACGTCTGTGCCTTGGTGTGCCTTGCTGGCTGCGTACTGCTGGTACTTTCCGTACTGGATGCCCGGGGCGTGATGCAATTTGGATTTGAAATCGAGCCACTCTGGATGGTGGCTTCAGCGACCAGCACCATGATCGTGACCAGCTCACTACATATCCCTTTTCAGTTATCCACCAAGAAACCTGAGGTCGGAAGTCTGCCGACTTCCACAACATGAAATCTGGAACACTTTAGAGTGGCATTACGGGGAGCGACTGAGGATGGCTGAAGAAGATGGCGTGGTCAGTCGCTTGCCGGACCAACTGATAACTGATATCCCCGAGTCCGCCTGGCTGATGCGAGAGCTGCCGGGGACGAGCCCGGCGGGAGTTGAGCGTCGAAGCCGCTTGCTCGGTTTGCTGGGTCTGGGCTTGCTGTTCACACTGATCTTTGCATCGGTGCCGGTGCAAACGAAATTTGTCGACTGGGCGTTCCCGACTCAACCATCGGTCGCCATCATACTCACCGTTTACCAAACGCTGCTATTCCCGCCGATCATCGTTTACGGATTCGCGATCGTGGCCAGTCTGTTTCGCAGCGGCTCGCTGATTAAGCATTGCTTGATGGCTCTGGCCGTGACGACCCCTGGCTTCATCGTGTTTGTGACGATCGCAGTCATCATTCATGGCAAATCTGCGATCCATGAACTTGGTGTCCTCATCCAAGTCATCTTTTCAAATCTGATCGGCGTGGCGCTGGTGGCGACGACTTTCCAAATCTGGACTCGTTGGACATTACTGCCACTTGATTTGCGCGGTCGCGTCAGTTCGCGGACAAGCATTACCACCTTGATTGAATTGACGGCGATCTCGGCCATCGCTTGTGCCGTGTGCATGTCGATGACGATTGATTCGACGGGATTGTTGGTCGCGATCGCTCTCTTTGCAGGGCTCGGTTTGCTCGCGGCAACGGCGATTATCACCAGTCTGATCGGGTTCTTAAGCACGCCGGGTAATCGTAGGGCAAGGATACTGACCGTAATGATTTCACTTGTCACCGCTTTGACGTTTTCCGCCGTCTCGGTCAATGCGGAAAGCAACTGGACGCTGACATCAATCTCGAACCTGGCCTGGATATCGGTCGGATCGATTTACGGAACAGTTCTGATCCTACTCACCCAGGGCCTTTGCCTGGTTTGGTTACGGGCCTGTGGCTGGCGCTGCATCAGATAACGGGGCCCGGCCACCGTAGGCTCGGCATCCTGCTGTGCCGGAAACTTAGGGTAGGCGGGGAACTGGCCGTGCCTATTGATCGAATTCTCAGGGCACGGCAAAACGCCGCAGCTAGATTTCTGGTACGGCAGGATGCCGAGCCTACCTTTCTTTGCACGCCGAGCTGACGTGATTAACGGGACAATTGTCTCTATCTTACTTTCCAGCGCCGCTTCTCCTCAGGAATTGGGCCGTATAATCA
Source organism: Pirellulaceae bacterium (assembly GCA_041623895.1). Lineage (GTDB taxonomy): Bacteria > Planctomycetota > Planctomycetia > Pirellulales > Pirellulaceae > JBFJVZ01. The sequence continues at coordinate 2,308 of JBFJVZ010000433.1, forward strand.
CGGTACCGTAAGTTTCCAGCGAGTCGTTGCCAACGGAGTCACCGTGTTTGACCAAAGAGATTGTTCTCGCGCACCCTGCCGGCGCAGCCCTTGGCCCGCGTTGTTCGCCTGTGCTTTGGGACTGCTGGGGTGGTGTGGCACGCAGATCGACGTGACAGCCCAGGACAACCAAGACGATGCCAAGACGGGATACCTGATCGAAGTCGCCGCACCGCTTGACAGCGAAACATCCAGTGACCTGCTGATCCAGCTTCGACAGCTGGCCGAATCCGCTCCTGAGGACGAGCGAGTCACGGTGGTTGTCCGCTTCATATCCGGCGACGAAAACGGCGAGACCACAGCGTTTGAAGACGCCCTCAGACTTTCTCGCGCGATCAGTCAACCCGATTTGAGACGGATTCGAGTCGTCTCATTGATCGAAGGCGAAATCACCGGACATACGATTTTGCCAATCCTCGCGTCTGATCAGTTGCTGATGTTTGGCGGGTCGGCAATCTCCAACGCGACGGTCGGCGAGTCGGCTCGGGATGAAACGATTCTGCTGACTTACAAGTCGATCGCGGCGCGACGAGGATTATTTCCTCCGGACGTGGTTGCGGCCTTGGTTGATCCCGGTGTGGAACTTGCGCTGGTGTCCAAAGTCGATGGCGACCGTGTTTATGCAGCGGGCGAGACGCTAAACAAACTTCGACAGTCGGGCGAAGTGTTGCGCGAAGAGATCTTGAGTCCCAGCGGCACACCTTTGCGGCTGGACACCAAGCAGTTACGCGATGCACGAATCGCTGCCGGCGTGGTGGATTCACTCGATCAGGCTGCCGAATTATTGGACTTGGCTGCCTTGAATCCGGTCAACAAGAGCCAGGCCCTGGGCGAGGCCAAAGGAATGCTGCTTGAGATCTCGGGATCGATCGCACCCAATCGCGTCCGTCGCTGGAGCAGCAATTTGACCGCGACGCTTGAAGCCGGTGATGTAAATACCTGGGTCATCTCGATCGATTCAAGCGGCGGCGACATTAATCAAAGCGCGACCCTTGCCGGCTGGTTCTCGGAACCGGAACCTCCGCTGCGCACCGTAGCGGGATTGATCCGCGGCGAAGCCCGCGGGGACGCAGCGTTGATCGCGTTGGCATGCCGCCCCTTGTACATGGAACCTGGTGCTACGATCGGCGGACCCGGCAGCGACGAAATCGATGCGGAAGAGATCGAAAAGTACGACGAGTTAATCGAACAGGTCGCGCGTTCGACCAAACGACCCGCGGCGCTGATACGGGGATTGTTGGATCGAAAGCTGGTTGTCTACCGTTACAAGAATCGCAAAACCGGCAGGATTCGCTACGCCACTGAAGCAGACCTGGTTAGCGAGGCCGAGGACGCGGAAATGGAACGCGAAAAATGGGAGCGCGGCGAGCAAGTGGATCTTTCGCCGGGATTATCGGCGAAGGAAGCGATCGAATTGGGCCTGATCGACGGCGAGTCACGTTCTTTGGAAGACACGTCACGACGAGTTGGATTGAGCGGAACGCCGCCTCAGATTACCGACCGCAAGATCGTTCGCTTTGTCGAAAAACTAGGCCGCAGTCCCGGGCTGGCATTCATCCTGCTGTTCATCGGCTTTGTCACGCTGTCTGCGGAGGCGAATGCACCGGGAATGAGTGTCCCCGGATTCATTTCCATGGTGTGTTTTGGACTCTATTTTTGGATCAAATTTCTGGCCGGAACCGCCGAATGGTTGGAATTGGTTTTATTTGCCCTCGGATTGACCTGCATTGCGATTGAAGTCTTTGTCATACCCGGTTTCGGAGTATTTGGGATCGGCGGGCTGGCCCTGACGGTGATGGGGATCGTGCTGATGAGCCAAACGTTCGTGGTCCCTCGCAACACCTACCAACTTGCCGTGCTGACTCGCGGACTTTGGATCGCATTGGGAGGTGCCGCAGGCATGGTCGGCGGTTTCATCGCCATGCGGACGCTGTTTCCGCATGTCCCGCTGCTGCGTGGATTGGTGATGGAAGCGCCCAATGCCGAAGCGGTACATGAGGCCGAAAAACTGGCCGACTTCAGCGACTTGGCGGGCCAGATCGGCGTCACCACGACACCTCTGATGCCGTCGGGAAAAGCACGTTTTGGTGAAAGAATTGTTGCGGTCGTTAGTGAGGGGAACGCGGTCTCGACCGGCGAGAGCATCCGCGTGATCGAGATTCATGGAAACCGAATCGTCGTCGAAGCCGTGAGCACGTGATGCCGATCTACTACTCACTGGGGTTATTGATAATTTTTTACCTGTTGCTGGTGGGCGAGTTTTTCGTTCCCAGTGGCGGCTTGGTGGGTGCTGGGGCCTGCGTCGCGGCGATCACGGCAATCATCATCGCCTTCACTCACAGTTCCAGCGCCGGCTTGGCCGTGACGGTGGTGGTGGTGGCGTCCACTCCGGTGGTCTTGCTGTTCATGATCCGATTGTGGCCGCACACACCAATCGGACGTCGGATGCTAAATCGGCGGCCCGGACAACTTGCGCCAGAGCACAGCCGAATGATGCCCGATGGAACGCCCATCGGCGACTGGATCGGCCGCATCGGCACGGCGAAAACGGACCTTTTGCCCAGCGGGTTGGTCACCATTGGCGACAAGAAACTCGATGCGATCAGCACGGGCATGCCGATCGACGCGGGAACGGCCGTGATCGTGATCAAGACGCACGGCCGACAAATTCAGGTCCGTGCGGCTCAAGAAGAAGAAATCAAAGCCGCCCATGATGAATCGTCGGCGCCACCCCCGGCCAGCGAAAGTCCGCTCGAATCGCTGGATCTCGAATCTTTGGAATGATTTCGCCGCCACCGCGGCGATTTCGATGATCGTGGCAAAACAGCCTTGTTGACACCACGCTTGGGGGGCGGGACATTATTTGGTAGGCCGCTTGCCGACTGCCCGGCAGGTTTGCCGCGCGATTGCATTCAGGCAGACGGATCGCAGAACTAAGGAATTGCAAACGATGATCAGCTCCGCCGCTATGTTGAAGCCTCTGATCGCTTTCGGGTTGCTGGCCCAGGAATTTGACGCTTTGAACATGGGCATGCTGATCGGTGCCCTGATTCTGTTCGCGGTCTTGATGGTCATTCTGTTTGTCTTTGCCAGCTACTTTGGCTTGTGGATACAGTCATGGCTGACAGGTTCGCGAATCACGATCTGGAACCTGATTGGAATGACGTTCCGCAAGGTGAATGCCCGGACGATCGTGCGTAGCAAGATCATGGCGACGCAGGCAGGCTTGACCGACCCCGAGTTGACGGGCGAAGCCTTGGAGGCTCATTACCTGGCAGGCGGTAACGTACAACAGGTGATTCGCGCCTTGATCGCGGCAAAAAAAGCCAAAACGATCTCGTTGACATTTCGCGAGGCGACCGCCATCGACTTGGCCGGCCGTGATGTGCTGGAGTCAGTGCAGACAAGCGTTTACCCAAAAGTGATCGACTGCCCGCCGCGCGGCTCCGCGAAGCCTTCATTGGACGCAGTCGCCAAAGACGGCATCCAGCTGAAAGTGAAAGCTCGTGTCACGGTGCGAGCCAATTTGCAGCAATTGATCGGTGGTGCAACCGAGGAGACGATCATTGCCCGTGTGGGCGAAGGCATCGTCAGCGCCATCGGTAGTGCTGCTGACCACAAAGCGGTTCTGGAAAACCCCGACGTGATTAGCAAAGCCGTGCTCGCCAAAAGACTTGACTCGCAAACCGCCTTTGAAATTGTTTCAATCGACATTGCTGACATCGACGTCGGTGCGAACATCGGTGCTCGTTTGCAGGCCGATCAGGCGGAAGCGGACACGCAAGTCGCCCGCGCCCGGGC
>JBFJVZ010000434.1:0-6144 GCA_041623895.1 Pirellulaceae bacterium
GCTCAACTGCGATGCTTGCGGCAGCACCTGTGCCTCCCAGCCCGCACGCCACGCTCGATTACATTCCCAGCGGCCCATAATTTCTGCGGGTCGTTTTCCTGGGGTTACACCACTTCGCTATCGCTCGTTGGTTCACCCCAGGCTATACGCTGTCACCGCTCTGCGGTTCTTCTTCGTGATGGTTGAGCTAGGACTACACCTCAGCGGGACGCTCTCTAACATCTAGCGGTCTTTCGTCCCACGCGCGTCGCGATCAAACAAAAAACTGGCCGATGCCCCAGGCGTCTATGCTGGCGTCGACAGATCCGGGAAGAAAGCTTGGTATAATGTTTGACCCGCCAGATTCCCTCCTTGGCCGCCAATTTGATGATGCCCAGATCAGCCTTGCTGTTGGTTAGCTTTTTGTGGCTTCCCCACGTTTTCGCTGACGCGCCGAGCGCTGAAGACGTGCAGCACTTTGAGCGCAGAATTCGTCCCTTATTGAGCAGGCGGTGTTTCTCATGTCACTCGCAGCGTGCCAAAACAATTCATGGCGGTCTGCGGCTGGACCGGGCCGACGATTTGCGACGCGGCGGCGATAGCGGTGCGGCAGTTGTCCCCGGCAAGCCGGAGGAAAGTCTGCTGGTAAAGGCGATCGGATATGAGGAAGACATTCAGATGCCTCCGGATGGAAAACTGCCGGAAGCGGAAATTGCGGAACTGGTCGCTTGGATTGCGAGCGGTGCTTTTTTCCCCACGGCCGGTGACCAACCCTCTAGAGCCGATGGGGAGATTGACTTTAAGGCGGGTCGAAATTTTTGGTCGTTCCAGCGCGTCCGTCCGCAACCACTGCCGCAACTTGCCAATCAGAGTTGGCCGCAACAACGAATGGATGCTTTTGTGTTGGCGGGCTTGGAGCGCGCAGGTCTTACGCCATCACCCCAAGCGGACCGCACGACATTAATTCGACGAGTCTACTTTGACCTGATCGGGCTGCCGCCTCAGCCAGCACAGGTTCGCGAATTCGTCAATGATCCGTCGCCCCTGGCATTTGAAAACTTAGTCGATCGTTTGCTGAGTTCGCCGCAATATGGTGAAAAGTGGGCACGAATGTGGCTGGACATGGCACGATACACGGACCGCACGGCCAGTTGGTTGTACAAGAATGGTCAACCGCATTTGTATCGCGATTGGGTCGGGCAAGCGATGAATGACGATCTGCCCTACGACCAGTTTGTGCATCGACAATTGGCGACCGACATGATGCCCGGCACCGGCCCTGAAGATTTGCCGGCACTCGGCTTCATCGGATTGAGCCCCGCCTACTGGAAGGAGCTTAAGCTTCCCTGTGAAATCATCAAAGTGATCGTTGCCGACGAGTGGGAAGAACGCGTTGATGCCGTCTCCAGGACTTTTCTGGGATTAACTGTCGCCTGCGCGCGTTGCCACGATCACAAATTCGACCCGATCAGTTCGGAAGACTATTACGCGTTGGCGGGAGTCTTTGCAAGTTGCCGCCTGCAAGAGCGTCCGGTGATCGACGAAAAGTTGTATCAGCCGGTACAAGAAGCAAAGCAGGAGATCGAAAAGCTGGAAGCGGAGATCAAGGAACTCAAGAAGACGAAACCGAAAGACGGCGAAGCGGCCCCGCAAGCGAAAATCGATGCGCTGACCGCGAAGATCCTGGAATTGAAAGGCACCCCCCATTTCGATGCGCCGCTGGCCAGCGCTGTTGTGGACGAATCACTGTATGTGGTGCGGGCTGGAAAACTGCCGGAGAACGGGACGCGGTTGGACTATCGCCCAGGTCCGAAAGATCTGCCCCTGTTTGTCCGCGGAAATCCAAATCGCCCCGGGCCGATTGTCCGCCGCCGATTCTTGAAGGTGTTAAGTGATGATCCGCAGCCATTCCAATCGGGCAGCGGCAGGCTGGAACTTGCCAGATCGATTACCGGCGATGCGGCCCCGCTGGCGGCGCGGGTGATCGTCAATCGTATCTGGCTGGCACATTTCGGTCGTGGCATCGTGACCACACCCAGCAACTTTGGCCGTCAAGGAAGTCGCCCGACGCACCCGGAGTTGCTGGATGATTTGGCGGCACGATTCATCGCCGGCGGTTGGTCGATCAAAAAACTGCATCGCGAAATCCTACTCTCGGCAACCTGGCAACAAGCGAGCGCTGTTGACGAAACGAAAGCCGCTATCGATCCGAACAACGTCCGGCTCTGGAGAATGAATCGACGCCGGCTTGAGTTTGAATCGTGGCGCGATGCGATGCTGGCTGTCACAGGCGAACTTGACGCATCGATCGGGGGATCATCCCTCGAATTGGATAGCCCCACGAATCTGCGACGCACCGTTTATGCGACCGTTCACCGACGCGACATGTCGACCACATTGCAGATTCACGACTTTCCGGACCCCACCTCACACAGTCCCCACCGGTCCAATACAACCACTCCGCTGCAAGGCTTGTATGCACTGAACGGACCACTGCTGGCCGCCCGATCCGCGGCACTCGTCAAACAATTAAGTAACGACGAAAGTGCCGATGATGAAACGAAGATTCAGCGTGCCTATTGGCGATTATTTTCGCGGGCACCGACGCAGCAAGAGATATCGATTGGAACAAAGTTTCTGAACGACGTAAGCGGAACTGAGAAAGTCGCCGCCTGGAAGCAGTACGCTCACGCGCTGCTGGCGTCAAACGAATTCCTTTTTCTGGATTAACACAACGCAGATGCTGGATCACCCCTTCAGTCGACGTCAGATGCTGCACCAGATCGGTGGCGGCATTGGCATGTTGGGCGCCGCCAGTGCACTGGCGTCCGATTCATCTTCGTCGCGGGGAGTCCATTTTCAGCCGCGGGCCAAACGCGTCATCCACCTGTTCATGAATGGCGGGCCTTTTCAGGCTGACTTTTTTGACCCTAAGCCGTCCCTGGAAAAGTACGCGGGGCAGAAGCCGGAGGGAGCCGACCTGTTAACCGAGCGTCCGACGGGCGGTTTGCTGGCATCGCCGTTTCAATTTCAGCCAGGCGGCGAAAGCGGAGTTCCGGTCAGTGAATTGCTGCCTGAACTAGGTAAGCACATTGACGAGATCTGCGTCTTGCGTTCGCTGCATGCCGACAATCCGAATCACGGCCCCGCTTTGTTACAAATGAACAATGGCACGATTCTGCCGACGCGACCCAGCATGGGTGCCTGGTTCTTGTACGGGCTGGGCACGGAGAATCGGGATTTGCCCGGCTACATCGTGCTCTGTCCCGGGCGTCCCGTTCGTTTCTCGATTCTCTGGAACAGTGCCTTTCTGCCGTCCGAGTACCAGGGCACCTATATCAATCACTCCACTATCAATCCCAACAAGATGGTGCCGCATCTGAGAAACGAGCAATACGACCGGGCGATGCAACGACGGCATCTCGATCTCTTGCAACAACTCAATGCCCAGCACCGGGCACAACGCCCCGGGGACTCAATGCTGGATGCCAGGATCGAAGCGATGGAGACGGCTTTCCGAATGCAGTTTCAAGCGAGTGAGGCATTTGACATCAGCTTGGAATCAAAGCAAACCCGGTCCGCCTACGGCGAAGGCCATTTTGCCAACGGCTGCTTGCTTGCCCGGCGGATGGTCGAACGCGGTGTTCGCTTTGTGCAAGTCTATTATGGCAATGGCCAACCGTGGGATACACATTCGGATCACCATCAAAAGGTTCGCAACCTGGCCAAGACAATCGACCAGCCGATCGCCGCGCTGATGACCGACCTCAAGCAACGTGGTTTACTGGACGACACCCTGGTGATCTGGGGCGGAGAGTTTGGTCGCACACCAACTTCAGAAAACGGCACCGGCCGCGACCACAATCATCACGGGTTCACGATGTGGATGGCCGGCGGCGGAGTCAAAGGCGGAATGACTTACGGAGAGACCGACGAGTTCGGATTCAAAGCGACCGTCGACAGGATGCATGTTCACGATCTACATGCCACCATTCTGCACCTGCTGGGAATCGATCACGAACGTTTAACTTTCCGCCATGCCGGCCGCGATTACCGATTGACCGACGTCTACGGCCGCGTGGTCCAAGACATCCTTGCCTAACGACCGAAGTCAATCTGTTCCTGCAGGTGCTTGGATAAACGCAACGTCAGCGCGGCCAGTGTCAGGGCTGGGTTGGCCGCGGGAATCATCGGCCAGATCGATGGGTCGGCGCAATACAGATTCTCGTAGGCTTCGAATTTCAGATCCGTGTCGACGACTCCCGTGTCATCACCGCTCATTCGCAGCGTGCCGCCGGCATGGTGCACCGTGCCTTCGTTCCCATAGCCCATCCCTTCGTCCGCATCATGATCGATGCCTAATGAGCTGAGAATCGCATTGCGCGTTTGACGTGTGGCGTCAAAGTGCGGGACGCCGCTACCATTCGGGTTGACTTTGATCGAAAGTTTCTTGCCGATGCCGTTGGACTTGATGAAGTTATTGTCATCCAGAAAACTCGCAAACACGAACTTCATTTCGATTTGCGACGGATTTGGCTGAGGCAGAAGATCGTCGTCTGCGTTGCGGAGATGCCAGAATGTCGGATTGATCAGAACTTCGACGTTGAAAGGATGATTGTCGATCGCGGCATCGTTCTTGTGCATGAAGACTTTGGCATGACGGTCGGGACCGCCGAACGGACTGCCGGCGGGGATGTCGTACTTGCGTGAAAAGAATGCCGGATGATCCGTCAGGCCGCGGCCGATCTTTTGATTGAAATCTCGCAGTCCGCTGCTGAGTGCGATCCGCGGACTTTCGACTGATCCAGCAGCCAAAACGATAAATCTGCCTTGGTAGCGGCGGGTCACGTTGCCCAGCAGATCCTGGCAGCTGACGGCGGTAGCGGTCGAGCCTTCGGTGTCGATGTGAGTGACCAGGTGGCCCAGGTTGATCGTCAAGTTGTCTCGTCCCGGCCTGCCGTGATAGGACTGCGATGACAACAACAACTCGGCAGTGGAAAAGACACCGGTGGAACTTTGCAAGACATTCTGCAGTTCGCCGTCATCATCGATGTTTGGCTGATGCAGTGAGCGCGGCACATCTTCGACCTGCCAGTCGCTGAAATCACCGGCCAGTTTTTCGACCACGCTATCTTGAAACGGACCGAGCTTTTTTCGTTTTCGCATCAACGTTTCCGCCGCATCGTATCCGCCGTCGCTCAAGAACGAACGAATCTGGTCAGGCCAAAACTGCAGTTCCCAATCGTGCATCCGCGGTATCAGGCCGGACCAATAAACCGATCGGCCACCCAAACTCATGTGCACCCCCGGCAAAAATCCAGAGCCGGGTTCGTTGACGAAATGGCCGACTTTGTGGTGATCCGGCAAACGCGTCCAATCGCCGGGCAAGTTGGTGATGTGAGAGGGAAAGGTCAGCCCGCCGGCTTCCAATACTAACGTTTTGACGCCGGCATCGGACAGCGAGTCGGCCAGTGTACCGCCGCCGATGCCCGATCCGATCACGATCACGTCGTACAGAATGTCTTCCCGGGTGTTTCGCGGCACGGCATCTTGTGCCAGTTTGGTACGTTCGACATGAAAGTTGTCGTAGCCATGATGGAATTTTGGCGTGGTACCGGAAAACTGAACCTGTGACTCATCAAAGTGCGCATCGCTGCTGGCCGGCACAACCAGATCAGCACCGTTCATCCAGTGTTCGCCATCGAGCACAAATTTGAAGGTCAACGTACCGCTGAGGCTTGATTTCTCGAAAAAGAAATCCCAACCGCCCTGTTGGTAGCTGCCGAAAGAATCGTTGCTCCAACCGTCGACCGCGCTGCGAATCGTGACAACATGATTGGGAGCGAATCGCGTCGTCTGAAATCGGATCTTGAGAAGTGGCTTGGGAGCGGCCAACGCGACTCCGGCCATCGGTACTTCGCGCGTATGAACGCGCTGGCCGAGAAACGTTTTTCCGCTGCCGCTGTGATAATTGAAGTTGTTCTCTGACATGATGCATCTCGCTGCGACTGAGGATCCCGACTTCGTCAGCCGGAAGTAGAGAGGATGCCCGGCAGGGTCGTCAATGATCCAGCTCCACTCGTGCTGAAGGTAGTCGTCGTTTGCTCCCAGGCTGTGAATTTATGATCGTCGTCGTTCGCTCCGCGAACGAGCGTTCCCTTAAGC
>JBFJVZ010000435.1:0-6093 GCA_041623895.1 Pirellulaceae bacterium
ACGGGCTGGTGCCGATGGCGGGGACTGAGCTGGACCCCACCGCGGCTGAAAGGGTCTCGCCCAGCGGTCTGGAAACTTACGGCGTTTGTCCGCGACGGTTTCTGTTCGCTCGCGGCTTGGGCGTTTATCCGCCGGACGAATGGGTCGTCGATCGCGAAAGGTGGCTCGACCCGCTTCAGTTTGGCAATTTTGTGCATTTGCTGTTTGAGCAATTCTTGCGCGAACTGACCCAGCAGGACAGGGCGCCCCGTCCGGATCAGGATCTTCAGCCGCTGCTTGACTTGCTGCATAGCAAGATCAACGACTTGAAATCGCAGATTCCGGTTCCCAACCAAGATGCCTTTCGGCGCACCCACGATCTACTGGCAGAGACCTGCGAAATCTTTTTAGCCAAGGAAGCCGAGTACTGCCGCGAGCACGATGCAAGACCTTGGGTACTGGAGGCGTCGCTCGGTCTGGATGTCCAGCCGAAAACGGAACTGGATTGCCCTGAACCGATTCCACTGGCACTTGCCGACGGCCGTGTGATTCACCTGGGCGGACGGCTGGATCGGGTGGATCAGTTGTTATCCAGCGGCAGCCAGCACTATGCGATCTGGGATTACAAGACGGGATCGAGCTACGGATTTGATCAGGAAAAACCTTTTCAACAGGGTCGCAAACTACAGCCTTACTTGTACGTCGGCATGCTTCGGCACCGCATTGCAACGCTGGGTGGTGGGACGGATGCGGTCGAGTCGTTTGGCTATTTCTTTCCCACGCCCAAGACGGATGGGCTGCGACTGCGTTGGACGCGCGCCGAATTGCGCAGCGGCGACGATGTCCTGCAGAACATTTGTGATCTGATCACCAACGGCGTCTTTCTGCCAACCACCGATGCCAAGGACTGTACCTATTGCGATTACTTGTCCGTCTGCGGCGATGCCGACGTCGTCGCCGCGCAGTCGCTTTGGAAATCATCGCAAGCTTGTAATCAACTGCTCGAGCCGTGGCGTAAGCTGCGTGATATCGACTCGCAGGGGGCAGCATCGTGAGCGATAGCACTCAGCCCGGCGAAGTACTCGACGCGGAGGCGCGCCGCCGCATCAGTCAACAGCTCGATACCAATTTGATGGTGGAAGCCGCCGCAGGTACGGGCAAAACGACCAGCATCGTCGACCGCATGGTCAATCTGGTAGCCACCGGCAAATGCCAGATCGAGCAGCTGGTTGCCGTGACTTTCACACGCAAGGCCGCCGCCGAACTGCGGGAACGATTCCAGGCCGAACTTCGCCGTAAAGCCACCGAGTTGCTGGCGGGCAGTTCACCGCAGGCACGAGTCACCTACCTGCGGCTGCAGTCGGCCAGCGATTATGTCAGCCGTGCCTTTGTGGGGACGATCCACAGTTTCTGCGCCGCGCTGTTGCGCGAGCGGCCGATCGAATTCGGCGTCGACCCGGCGTTTCGGGAACTTGATGAGGAGGAAGACCGTCAGCTTCGCGAACAAGCCTGGCAAGAAAACATCAACGACCTGTTCGCCACCGGCCATCCGCTGATCGACCAGATTGACGAGTACGGTCTCGATCGCAAAGACCTGAAATCGTGCTTCGATCGTTTCATCGAGTACCGCGATGTTCAGCAGTGGCCCTACACCGAGCCGCCCAAGATTGACGTCAAGGAGATCCAGCAGCAAACGCGCGACTACATCGACGACATGAAACAGCTGTTGCCGTTGTTTCCGCCCCAGCGCGGTAACGACAAGTTGATGGGCTACTATGAACAGATCGTCCGCGGCAGCGGCAAGGACTGGAACCGAACGGGCAATTTCTTTCGCTTGCTCGAGAAGTTTGATCATTCCGGCACGGTCGTGCAAAAGCAGTGGCACGATAAGAAGGTTGCCAAACAGGAAAAGATCCGCTGGCAAGACTTTCGCGACAACGTGGTCAAACCGGCCATGGATTGGTGGTGCCGCAAACGGTACCGCTTCGTTGTCGATTTCGTTCGCCGAGCCGTCGACGTTTACGAGCGACAGAAGGTTGCCAGCGGCGGGCTCGACTTTACCGATCTGCTATTGATCGCCGCCCAAGGACTGAGGAGCCAACCCGAACTGCGGGAGTATTTTCAAGGCCGGTTTACTCATCTGCTGGTCGACGAGTTTCAGGATACCGATCCGATCCAAGCCGAAGTGATCCTGTATCTGACCTGCGAGTCCGGCAGTGGTGTTGCCGATAGCGATGGGGGCGGCGAGGGTAGCTTTCGCACGGCTGGAAGCCGAGCCTACGAATGCACCTGGCAACACTGCAAGCCGCGACCCGGATCGCTGTTCCTGGTCGGCGACCCCAAGCAATCGATCTATCGGTTTCGCCGCGGGGACATCGTGACTTACAACCGCGTCAAGTCGATCTTCGAACAATCCGGCGGCGAAGTCCTCTCGCTGCTGAAGAACTTTCGTTCGCGCGGCGAGCTGATCGATTGGAACAACCAGATTTACAGCGAGAAATTTCTGCCCACAGCAACGGCCTACATCACGGCCGCCGAAGACATGGTGCAGGGCCGCATCGATGCCAGTGACGGCCAACTGTGCGGGATCCACAAGTTGACGTTACCCGTGGATGGGAGGATCGATGAAACGACGGCGCAGGAGGCGGAGTCGATCGCCCGCTTCATTCGCCACACCATTGATTCCGGGATGACCGTTCCGCGTAACTCGCGTGAGCTCGAACTGGGACTCGGAGCGGCCGTTCAGCCAAGAGATTTTTTGATCATCCCGCGCGGCAAAAAACGGATTGCCATCTTCAAGGATGCGCTGGACCGCTACGAAATCCCATGTGACGTCACCGGCGGAAACGCTTTCCTGAGTATTGCTCAACTAGGTGTCTTGATCGAATGTTTGCGAGCTGTGGATGATCCACATCACGCGGTTCACTACCTGGCGATCTTGCGTGACCGTTTATTTGCCTTCAGTGACGCCGAGTTGTATGAATTCAAACGCCGCGGCGGCCGTTTCTCATTCACCACCGAGCTGCCGGATGAACTTCCGCCGCAGTTAGAAAAACGTTTTCAGGATGTCAATTCGCGGCTGCGTCGTTATCAATCCTGGTTGCGGGCACTCCCGTTTTCCGCTGCCGTCAATCGCATCGCGGCCGACTTGGGATTGTTGGCCAGTGCTGCTGGGGAGAACGAAGGCAACATCGCCCTGGGTGGTTTCTTGAAAGCGATCGAAGTGCTCCGTCAGCACAGTTGTGATTTTGACAGCGCGTCCGATTTGATTGGCTATCTCGATCGCTTGGAAGAGCTGGATGAAACCGAAGGCTGCACGGCGCTGCCGCCCGATCCCAACGTCGTCCGCGTGATGAATTTGCACAAGGCCAAGGGACTGGAAGCCCCCGTGGTCTTCTTGGCCGACACCTCACAGCCGTATGGCGGATTACCAATCTGTCACATTGATCGCGCCGGCGACGATCCGGTCGGCTACATGGGCATCGTCGTGGACAAAGGCAAGTGGGCCAAAATGGAGGTGGCGACGCCGGCGCACTGGCCACAATTCCAGCAGGAGGAACAAAGGTTTCTTAATGCCGAGGCGGATCGTTTGTTGTACGTCGCCACCACCCGCGCCGCCTGCATGCTGGTCGTCTCGGTGGGTAAAGAAAACTCCAACTGGTCCGGCCTGCACAAATACTTAACGAACGCCCCGGAGCTAACCATACCTTCTCCTTCTCCACCTCTCCCGCCGGGAGAGGTCGGGCTCTCAGGCCCGGGAGAGGGCAGTGCCAGCAACATCATGGACAAATGGACGGAGGCCAGCCAACCCAGTTACCTGGTCGAAACCGCCAAGGAAGTCGCACTCAAGGGCACGACGCGGCCCAATTGGAAGGCATCGGGAGACTACGGTTACCAGTGGGGCTCGGCGGTGCACGAACTGTTGGAGATCGCCGGCAAGACACCGGCGGCGGAGCTACGAACTTCCGCACGGCTGTTGTGCGATCAATACAATCTCGGCAGCGCAAGAGTGGACGAACTGTTGACCACGATCGGCAGCGTGACAAGCTCGGAAGTCTGGCAGCGTGCCCAATCGGCGCCGCGTTGTTACAGTGAACTGCCGATTGAGACGATCTCGCAAACCGACGACGGCCGCCCGGTGATCACACGCGGAGTGATCGATTTGATCTTCGAGCAACCCGACGGCTGGGTGATCATTGACTACAAGACGGACGACATCACGGCGGCCGACATCGCCAGTGCGGTCAACTACTACGGTGCTCAGTTAACCCACTACGCCCAGCACTGGCAACAAGTAACCGGCCACCCAGTCACCGAACTAGGCCTCTACTTCACCCGCCTTGATCACTATGTTGTCACAACGACGTAGTGTCAGGCGAGGGACAATCCGCTCATTCCAATAGCTAGCTCGTCCAATTCGGGACTTGTCGACGTTTAGGACATTAGATGGAAAATCGGCTTACCGGTCGACCGGTTCGATCACGCAGACGAACTCGCCCACAACTCGGATGTCATCCGCTTCTTCGCTGGATATTTCAATCGGCTGGTAATCCTCGTTGAGCGGTTCAAGCTGAATGGTCTGATGTTCCCAGCCATCGTCCGTTGCTTGCTTGACGGAATGATAACGCTTAACCGTGTAGCGACCGCCGTCTTCAGGATCGGTCTGCGTGTTGACTTGAACCAGTATTAATCGTCCTTCACGGGAACCCGCTGGGGAGGGCCGGAATAGGCACCAGGAATCGCTGGGAATTCTCGGCTCCATCGATTGACCGCTGACGCGAGCAGCGAACATGCCCTGTGACAGCGATTGATTCGGGACGGCAATCCAACCAATCTCGGCAGGAATTCCTTCCGGTCCCCAGTCACCGGCCGCAGCCGACAAATCGTAAACCGGGGCATGCGTTGTGTAGCGGGATATCAATTCAACGCTTGGCTCCACTCGGTTGAGTGCCTCGGAAGGCGGTCTATCTTGCTCGCCATTGGAGCGCGCTTCGGCGCCAACGGGCGAGACATGCCACTCACCAGATTTGGATTCGAACCGCACCTGGAAATTGGTGCCGGGCAAACCCGCATTCGGTCCAAACCACTGCTTCATTAAGTCACCGAGCTGATTGCCTTTCTCACCGACTGGTTTCGCCACATTGCAGGCGACTTTCACGAGCTTGAATTCCCACTGTGAGCCATCGGGAAGTGTTGCCACGATCGGGCCAAAGGGACGTTCCGGACATTTTGTCTTGTCCGGGAGAAACAAGATTGGCCGGCCCTTGGTGTGCGACACCTCTCCCTCAAATGCACGTTCGCCCGCCTCGCTTTTCACAAGCCGACGGCTCTTGGCGTAAGCCGCCAGACGCCAGTCGACCAGCTCTTCCGTCATAGATTCGATCGTTGACTTCAAATCATCCGAGCATTCGATACGGAACCGAAAGCTGCTACCAGTACGTTCAAACCAAACTTTCTTATTCTGGGTATCCAGCCAGCGCCCAATCGGCCACTTGATCCACCAATCCGCCCACTCGCGTTCGCTGGCCTTTTCGTGGTCAACAGCATGTTTTTCCCCTTCTAGATCACGACGCAGCACTTCGTGGTCAAGCATGAATCTTCGGCACCGCTTGGAAAGTTCGTAGATATCAATCCCCTCGAACAATTGCCCCGAGTCTAGCAGGACACGCAGCACAACCATTTTGTAGGACTTGTTTAAGCTGGTCGTCTCCACCGTCTTCAACCAATCGCCGAGCTCTGCAAGCACTTGGCGTTGCGGATTATTTAAATCACCTTCTGCCTCGGAAAATCCGAACCAACTTCCCTCCGCAGCGCAGATTGTTCGCGGTACAAAACCCCGACTGAAGACCTCCAGAGCCGTAGGCCGGCGTCCGAGATCGTCGCGGATCGCCCGGTATCCTTCGATCGCTGCGTCTCTACCTTTCGGCAGGAATTGCTTGAGCATGTCTTTCGCATCAACTTCAACATCCAGCAGACAGCCCTCCGGCAAATCGGCCGGCTTGCCAATGAGCCAATCCTTCAGCGTGTGCCACTGGTTGCTCGAGCCCTGCAATGACAGCAGGTGGATGATCCGTTGAGCAAAGATGCGGTGGTTGCCAACGAAGTCAATCACCA
>JBFJVZ010000436.1:0-6089 GCA_041623895.1 Pirellulaceae bacterium
ACTCGCGATTGACTTGGCCTGGGCTAAGCAAACTGCTGGGCCTTCGGCCCGGTCGCCGACTCCCTAAGCCGGACGCTCTCCTTGTCCTGGCAATAAGGTGCCGGGACAAGTCCTGGCCCACCGAAGATGCCACCTCAATGAGAGAATTCGGGGATTTTGCCTACGTCAAGATTTCTTTCACCACCTTGCCGTGCACGTCGGTCAATCGCCGTTGGATACCGTTGTGATAGAAGGTCAATTGCTTGTGTCGCAGCCCCAACAGGTGCAAGATCGTCGCGTGGAAGTCGTGTGCCGACAGCACATTTTGCTCCGCCTTGAAGCCAAACTCGTCGGTGGCACCATAGCTGAAGCCGCGTTTGACTCCAGCTCCCGCCAGCCAGCAGGTAAAGCCATTGGGGTTGTGGTCTCTGCCAAAAGTGCCTGCCTGGAACATCGGCATCCGGCCAAACTCGGTGGCAAAGACGACGAGTGTCGATTCCAACAGCCCGCGTTGCTTTAAGTCTCTTAACAACCCCGCGACCGGTTGATCGAGAATCTGACCGTGTATGTCATATTGTTCTTTTAGCTTGCTGTGACCGTCCCAATTGATTCTGCCCCCAGACGCGTAAGCACCATTGAAGACTTGTACAAATCGCACGCCGCGTTCGATCAATCGGCGAGCGAGAATGCAGTTTCTGGCAAACGAGGCTTTGGTGTCGTTTTCGCTATCAGCACCATACAGGCGCAGCGTACGATCACTTTCGTCCGCCAGCGCCGTGACTTCGGGAACGGAAAGCTGCATCCGCGCCGCCAGTTCATAGCTGGAGATCCTCGCCGCCAACTGTTGATCACCCGGAAAACGCTGTTGATTTTGCGCTTCCAAGAATTGGAGTGCTTTTCGGGAGGCAACATCCGCCGCTGGGGACAACGATGAAGGCCGATTCAGGTAGCGAATCGGTTTTGTCGTGCTCAAAGGGGTACCTTGAAAAGCCGCTGGCAGAAATCCATTGGCCCAATTGTTGGGTCCCGACTGTGGCATCCCGCGAGGATCTTCGATGGCGACAAAGGATGGCAGGTTTTGGTTTTCGCTGCCCAGGGCGTAATTGACCCATGAGCCCATACTGGGGAAACCGTCGAAGGCAAACCCCGTGTTCATGACGTTCTCAGCGGGGCCATGAGTATTGGATTTGTTCGTCAATGAATGCAGAAAACAAATCTCGTCGGCCAGCTCGCCAATGTGGGGCAGTAAATCCGAGGTCATCTTTCCGCATTGTCCGCGGGGACGAAACGTCCATAGGGGAGCGGTAACATTTCCGTTCGGACCTTGGAAGGAAATTAACCGCTCGTTGCCCGGCAGCGGCTTGCCATCCAGCCGCAGAAGTTCGGGTTTGTAATCGAACGTATCAACGTGGCTCAAAGCCCCGGAACAAAAAATCATAATGACACGCTGGGCCTGAGCAGAAAAATGCGGTTGGCGGAGCGCATAAGGGTCGGCCGCATCGATCTCGGCTGCGGCCGACTGTTCAGATAACATCGCCGCCAACGCAATGCTGGACAGCGAGCCAAGCGAATCGGTTAAGAAACGACGCCGGCTAGCTCGGCGGGTTCGGTGACCTCTCATTGGATATACAGAAACTCGCTGGTATTGAACAGAACCCGGCACAATTGCTGCAATCCGTACTCGTTGACCAAAGGAAGAACGGCTTTCAGTTCTGCCGGCCTTGGCGAGCGCGAGTAGGCAAATTGATAGGCAGCGTCGATTTGCGCCTTCACATCGTCACCGTGTTCTTGCTTGATTCTGTCGGCAAAAAATTCGGCCTGCCGATACACAAACGGACTATTCATCAGGCTCAACGACTGAATCGGTGTGACCGAACGAGTACGCTTGGGTTTCATTTGACCGGCATCCGGGCAATCGAAGGCGCCAAAAATGTCGACTGCCTGCATGCGAATTTTGTGGGCGTAGATCATTCGCCGCCAACCGTTTTCGTCAAAGGTCTCAATCGGGGTGTAATCCGACAAACCACCTCGCTGGCGAAAAAGATCGAATCCGGGACCACCCATTTTCCGATTCAACTTACCGCTTACGAAAAGTATCGAATCGCGAATTCCCTCGGCTTCCAATCGTCGCGGCGGAAACCGCCACAGCAGCCTGGTATCCGCATCGACGGCGATGCAGTCGGCTTGTGGGCGACTTGATTGGCGAAACGTCATTGATGTTACGATCATGCGGTGCAAGCGTTTCAGTGACCACCCGTTGCCCGCGAAGTCCTTCGCCAACCAATCCAACAATAGCGGATGTGACGGTGGCGATCCCATCTTGCCGAAATCAGATGGACTGTCGACCAATCCGCGACCAAAGTGATGTTGCCAAACTCGATTAACGGCCACCCGAGCCGTTAACGGATGTCTTGGGTCGGTCAGATGCCTGGCCAGTGCCAATCGCCGCGCTTTTTCGTCTTGCTTCCTCCGGTACTCCATTTTCCCTAGCACCAAAGGGATTGCCGGTTCCAGCTGCTGTGTCCGCTGCATCGGATCGCCGCGTCGCAAGAGCCAGGTTTGCGCGGGCGATTCGTCAAAGCGCGCGGCATAAACTTGTGGGCCTGCTGACAAACGCGACAGTTCGGCTTGGGCTGCCCGCAGTTGGCCATTCGCATCGACGATTTCCCGGACGGCATCTGCAGAGAGCCCATCGATCGAGACATTTTCGGCTGGCCGCACATCATCCACTCGCGGCATTCGCCTGGTTGTGTCGGCGACACTGATCCACTTCCCGGCCGTGGCCTGGACTTCGATTTTGTAATCAACCGGAACAGACGATCCGCGGTCCCAAACGATCCGATCGATCGTCACCGCGTCGGCAAAGTCGACTTGAATCCAAGCTGGCCCGGCGTTTGTAGCGACCCAAGGGAATGCCTGTCGGCGATCACTGGAACCATCGACCAGATTGTCAAAGTGACGCGTCTGATTGGCGAGCGCAAAGCTGGACGCCGACGGTTGAGCGGCGGCGGACGCGAGTGCAACATTCCGCGACTCGGCGGTTTCGCTGGCTGCGGACCAGGCCTGCAACTCGTACAGCGAAGCGGCGGCGTTCGTGTTGGTCGCGTCGATGGTCATCCGAACCGCCGTAGCCTCGACGGCTTCGAAAGACTCGGTTTGCAGATCAGTGACGGGTGGCAACAAATGATGCTTCTGTTGCAGAGATTGCACCAAAGCCACCGCGGAATGGACCTTTTTTCTTGCCTCGGGCAGTTTTGCGTTCCAGCGATCGTTTTCTTCCCCGCGCCAACGCCTGTCGCCGTAGGTCAATCCAGCAAAAATAGCTTGCATCGAGTAGTAATCACGCTGCAGAATCGGATCGAACTTGTGGTTGTGACATCGCGCGCAGCCAACGGTCAAACCAAAAAGCGCTTGGCTCACGGTTCGAATGACTTCATCTAACTCGTCCTGCCGCGCCTGCCGCATCGCTTCTTCATCGCGACCAATTTGGCCGGGCAAATTCGCGGGCCCGGCGACGAGAAATCCCAACGCGGCATCCTGGCCGACGGTGTCGCCGGCAATTTGCTCAAACACGAATTGATCGTACGGCTTGTCTTCGTTCAAGGATCCGATCACCCAATCCCGATACGGCCATGCGTTGGGCCGCGCCAGGTTCGTTTCGAAGCCGACCGTTTCGGCCCAGCGAATGACATCCAACCAGTGTTGAGCCCAGCGTTCACCGTAGCCCGGTGAATCCAAAAGCTGGTCGACGAACCGGATGTATTCATCATCAAACGATTCGCTGCCTGCGATTTGGGCAACCCGCTGTGGTGAAGGCGGCAGCCCGGTCAAAACAAGCGAAACACGTCGAATCAACGTGACTGAATCCGCCGGCATTGCCAGCTTCATGCCATGTTCGGCCAATCGCGCAAGCACAAAGCGATCGATTGGATTCGTGATCGAGTCGGGTGCGTGCGGCGGAGGAACAAGGTTTGGGGGTTGGAAGGACCAGTGATCCGTCGTAACGCTGTCGCCATCCAACTCCATTTGTCCCGGCCAATCCGCTCCCTGCTGAATCCATCGTGAAAGCGTCACAATCTGGGCGTCCGTCAACGGTCTTCCTTGGGGTGGCATTCGAAAGTCCGCCTGATCACCCCGTACGGCCTGAATCAGCAGACTTTCCTTGGGCTTGCCGGGGACAAGAATCCTCGATCCTCGCTCACCGACTCGCAGCAAACTGGCGCGGTCGTCCAAGCGCAGCCCGGCCTCCTGCTCTTCTTGGCCGTGGCAATCTAGACAATGCGCGGACAAGATGGGATGCACATCTGCTTGAAAATCGATGCTTTCGTCCGCATCGACGCGCGACGCCCCCACACTGACTGCGCACAGGAGAGCCGGTAGAATCAAGCGGATCATTGCGGCGGCAAGACGGCTTGTCACTTACCTGTGTACCAATTTTTTGGGCGTCACGGAACTGAAAGCGGCGACCTTTGCCGGACTTTGGGGAGCTGATCCTACCATGCAGCCATCACTATGGAATAAAGGACTCCATTTTGCAACAGAATTGGCGTCTGAGACTTCAGTTGTAGCATTCACGATACGGTCAATGTTTCTATGATGTAGCGGCACGCAAACAGATGTGAGAAATTGGGAGTACAAGGCTTCCGCCACGCCGATCATGCCTGTCCGTTCGGCTCGGCGGGAGCCTCGCCCTCCCATCAAAGGTGACACAACACGAGCCGTTGCGAGCAGGTCAATCGAAGGAATCGTGAACTGTGAAGTTGATTTTTCAAGCTCTCTCTGAAGGCAGCTGCCTGCTGAATCTCGATGCGCGGAGCATGGAGGAAATCGTACGCGCGTCGGTGGAATTCCTGGTGCAAACCGGGCGGCTGCCTGAGAATCAGCGCGAACAGGTGATCAATGGCGTGTTGGAGCGTGAGCGACTGGTGCCGACTGCGATCGGCCATGCTTGTGCTGTCCCGCATTTTTACGAGGACTCCATCCGCGAACCGGCGATGGTGTTTGTGCGGCTAAAGAACGCGGCGAATCTGGGTGCGCCCGATGGGATTGCCACCCGCTACATCTTTATGCTCATCGGCTCGACCGACGAGACCACCCGGCATTTGGATACGTTGTCTTCGATTGCCCGACTGATGTCGGACAATGTTTTTCACTTCGAGACAACATACGCCAAGAACCAACAAGACGTATTGGACGCGCTGGAGCGGCACGTCAACCGCAATATTTTGGCGACACCGCCACGACCGCGTGAGGTCAGCGAAAGTTTGCGCACCGAGCCAAGTCTTCTGGCGGGCATCAAAGCCGACATCGGCCGCCGGATGCCTCACTTCGTGTCCGACTTCACAGATGGGCTGCGTGCAAAATGTCTGGCCACGATCGTGTTCATGTTTTTTGCCTGTCTCGCGCCGGCGGTCACGTTTGGTGGTTTGATGGGTGAAGAAACCAATGGTCTGATCGGGGCTCCGGAAATGCTGTTGTCGACGGCAGTCTGCGGATTGATATATGCGCTGGTGGCCGGACAACCGTTGATCATCTTGGGCGGCATCGGGCCGCTACTGATCTTCACAATCATCCTTTACGAACTCTGCCAGGACATGAATCTGGGCGACCAATTTCTGGGCGTCTACGGCTGGGTGGGACTTTGGACTGCACTAATGACGGTCTTGTTGGCCGTGACCAACGCCAGCAACCTGATGAAGTACTTCACCAGGTTTACCGATGAGATTTTTTCCGCATTGATGTCGTTGATCTTTATTTACAAAGCAGTCGAGGGCATTGTCGAAACGTTTCAAGAAACCGGCGGTGCGGCGGATGGGTCATCTGTCAAAGCACTTTTGGCTTTGGTGCTGGCGGTGGGCACGTTTTACATCGCCATGACGTTGGCTCGCTTTCGCAGCAGCCACTATCTGTTCCCGTGGATGCGTGAGTTTCTTGCAGATTTCGGTCCCTCGATTGCCTTGGGAGTCATGATTGCGGTCGCCTGGTGGATAGGTGATGCCAGCACGCTGGAGACGTTGGAAGCAGGTGATGCCACCGCCCCTGCTGGACGATCGTCGTGGCTGGTCGATCTGGCAAGTGTGCCTTTGTGGGTCAAATTCGCTGCGATCGGA
>JBFJVZ010000437.1:0-6022 GCA_041623895.1 Pirellulaceae bacterium
ATCTACGAATTGCTGGTGCCCAACGAACGCATTCGTGAATTGGCATTGGAGCGAGCGAGCAGCTGGGATATTCGCAAAGCAGCGGTGGCCAATGGGATGCGCACGCTGCGACAAGACGCCTGGGAAAAAGTCGTCGCCGGTGATTCCAGTGTTGACGAAGTTCTGCGAGTTACCAAAGGCGAGGCACTGTAAAAATGCCGACGTTTGCCTACACCGCCCGAGACCTTGCGGGCAAACAGGTAACGGGGACGCTGGAAGCGACCGGCGAGCGAGAGGTAGCCGCGATCCTTTCGGAGCGCGCACTGTTTCCGGTCAAAGTCGATGATTTGGCACAGAACGCCGGAGCCCTTGCTTCGCTGACCGGCCGGCGCAAGAAGGTCAGTGGCCAAACGATGGCCGTCTTTTACTCGCAGCTGGCGTCTCTGTTGCGCAGTGGCGTGCCGATGATTCGATCGCTGCATGTGCTGGGCGATCAAACCTCTGATTCGGTCTTGGGCGAAGTCGTCGGCGACATACGAGCTCGTGTGGAAGACGGCGAACCGCTCGGCCAGGCGATGGCGCGCTACCCCCGGGTGTTCAGTGAGATGGCGGTCAATATGGTCCGCGCCGGAAGCGAGGGCGGGTTTCTGGAAGATGCCTTGGACCGCGTCGGAATCTTTACCGAGTTGCAAGAAGACCTCAAAGGCCGCACCATCAGCGCGCTGGCTTATCCAGTGTTTCTGTTTTCCGTGGGCACGGTGGTGCTGACCGCGCTGCTCGTCTTTTTTGTTCCCAAGTTTGATGTGATGTTCGATCGCTTGCGGCAAAAAGGCGAGATGCCGAAGCTGACCGAAGGCTTGTTGGCATTCAGCAATATGCTGCAAAGCTACGGCTGGCTGATCTTGATCGTCGTATTCGCACTGCTGGTCGTACTGAAAGTTCGGCTCAGTACCGATGCGGGCAAGGATTTCGCGGACCGCATGAAACTGAAAATCCCCGTGCTGGGCAGCATCCTGATGAACCTGGCCGTAGCTCGCTTTTGTCGAGTCTTGGGCACCTTGCTGGGCAATGGAGTCCCGATCCTGAAGTCGCTGGATATCAGCCGCACCGCAGCAGGCAATCGTTTGCTAAGTCAGTCTATTGCGGACGCCACCGAGAATATCCGTAGTGGCGAGAGCCTGGCATCCCCACTCAGGGCATCAGGTCATTTCCCCATCACAGTCGTGGAGATGATCAGCGTTGCCGAAGAGAGTAACGCCTTGGATACGGTACTGCCCGAGATTGCCGACTCGCTTGAAAAACGCACGTTTCGTCGGCTTGATCTTTTCGTGCGTCTGTTGGAGCCGGTCATGCTGCTGGTGATGGCCTTGTTTGTCTTGGGTGTTGTGTTGGCTCTGCTTGTGCCCGTACTCAAGAGCAGTACGACGCTGTAAAGCCGTGGCTGGCTCTTGATGTTCAGCTACTCGTGCGATACTGACCGAGAACCGTACCCCGCTGCAGAGCGGACGATTGAAAATCTCGAGATCCAGGCCGGGCAAGGATTTCGCACGGCAGATCGTCCACACCCGTAGTCCTGCGACTCCGTTCGCAGAACGCTCGCGAAAAGAGTCGATCCCCGGACGTTTTATCGCATCATTTGTCTGCAATATCCCACAAATCTGTTTCGGTATCTTGTAATCATCTGGTTGTCATTGACCACCAGCAGCTAGAATCTTAAGCCACCATTTTTGAGATCTCCACGTCTGCATTCTCTCCTCAGGCAGGCGTCCCGCCCAACGACCCTCCCGCCAAATCATACGAGGCTTGAAATATGCGATTGCTCAGCTCGTTTCTTTTTCTCACCGCGCTGCTGATCCCGCTCACCTGCGCCCGCGGCGAAGACGACGGATTTGTTTCCCTGTTTGACGGCAAGACGCTGGAAGGCTGGGATGGGAACCCAAAGTTTTGGCGCGTCGAGGATGGCACCATCACTGGTCAGACGACCGCAGACAATCCGACCAGTGGCAACACTTTCATCATCTACCGCGGCGGGGAATTCGCGAATTTCGAATTGCGGTTGGAATACAAAATCATTGGGGGCAACTCCGGCGTTCAGTACCGCAGCTTCGAGCCAGATCCCGAAAAGCAGAAGTGGGTCGTGGGCGGCTATCAAGCTGACTTTGAGGCGGGCGATACCTATTCGGGAATCCTTTACGGTGAGCGTTTTCGCGGCATCCTGGCCAATCGAGGCCAAGAAACCGAATTGGTTCGCAACGATGGCAAATTCGAGGTCAAGGTGCTCGGATCGGTGGGAGAATCAGCTGCGATCCAATCCAAAATCAAGAAAGAAGATTGGAACGAGTATTCAATCACCGCGAATGACTTCCACTTTGTGCACAAGATCAATGGTGTCGTCACTGCCAAGTGTACTGACAGCGACGAACAACAGCGACGGGATTCAGGTATTGTCGCCCTGCAACTGCATGCCGGACCACCGATGAAGGTCCAGTTCCGAAACATTCGCGTCAAGAAGTTGAACGCCGACAATCAAGACGACGTCAGTAAAGCGGACGCTGGCGGCAAAAAGAAAAAAGCGGACGCTGGCGGCAAAAAGAAAATTGTCTTCATTGCCGGCCGACCGAGTCATGGCTATGGATCGCACGAGCACTATGCCGGTTGCCGATTGTTGGCCAGCGCCTTAACCGAAGCGATGCCCGATTACGATGCCAAAGTGATCAAGAACGGTTGGCCGCAAGAGGGTGCACAAGCATTGGCGGATGCAGACTCGGTGGTCGTCTACTGTGATGGCGGCGGAGGTCATTTGCTGAACCCGCATCTGGACCAGTTCGATCCGTTGATGAAAAAAGGCGTGGGGCTGGTTTGCATTCACTACGGAGTGGAAACAACCAAAGGCAAAGCGGGCGACGCGTTTCTGGATTGGATGGGTGGTTACTTTGAACCGCACTGGTCAGTCAATCCACACTGGGAAGCAAACTACGAATCGTTTCCCGATCATCCAATCAGCAACGGCGTCGATCCGTTCAAGATCAACGACGAGTGGTACTTTCACATGCGGTTTCGCGACGGGATGAAGGGGGTGACGCCGATCCTGTCGGCCCACCCGCCGGAAGAAACCATGCGCCGTGGCGATGGTCCTCACAGTGGCAATCCTCACGTTCGCAAAGCGATCGCCAATGGCGAAATTCAGCACATGGCTTGGGCTGCCGAGCGTGAGGGCGGCGGTCGGGGATTTGGATTCACCGGTGGGCACTTTCATTGGAATTGGGGCGACGAAAACTTTCGCAAAGTCGTGCTGAATGCGATCGTGTGGACCGCCCACGGCGAGGTGCCCGCCGACGGTGTGACCACCCACAATCCTTCGCAAGAAGAATTGGAAGCGAATCAAGACGAACCGAAGCCGGGCCAGGCACAAAAGAAAAAGACGGGCAAGAAGATCAAACGTGCCCTGGTGAAATCGGTGAAGAAGGCAGCCGACGTTGCTAAACCGATCTTTGCCAGCAAGACGATTTCCAGCAACACAGCCGGACATGCCGTCGATATTGACGTGGAGCTTGGCGACGCAAAGGAACTGTTTCTGGTGGTCACCGATGGCGGCAATGGTTACGGTTGCGATTGGGCTGACTGGGCGCTGCCCCGTTTGGTTGGCCCCAGCGGTGAACAGAAGCTGACCGATCTGAAATGGAAATCGGCGACGACCGATTTTGGCCAGGTCAGGGTCAACCAAAATGCCGGCGGCGGGCCGTTGCGAATCGACGGCCAGCAAGTCGCGTACGGAATTGGCACGCACGCCAACTCTGTGATCGCTTTCGATATTCCCGCCGGTTACAACCGCTTCCGCGCCCGTGGAGGTTTGGACAATGGCGGAACGGACCAAGGCAGTTGTGGCGACGCGAGTAGCGTGGAGTTTCTGGTCTACACCCAAAAGCCGCCGACGCCTTCAGGGTCCGGCGGCGGTGGATCGCGCGATCCCGCTGATGCCTTGGACGGTTTGGAAGTCGGCGCAGAATTGGCGGCTAGCGTGTTCGCGGCCGAGCCTCAATTGTTGAGTCCAGCAAACATCGATATCGATCATCGCGGTCGAGTCTGGGTTTGCGAGATCGTGAACTACCGCGGACACAACGGAAAACGCCCGGAGGGAGATCGCATCTTGATTCTCGAGGACACTGACGGCGACGGAATGGTGGACAAGGAAAAGGTCTTTTATCAAGGCCGCGACATCGACTCGCCGCACGGTGTCTGCGTGTTGGGCAGCAAAGTGATCGTTTCGGCGGGCGATAAAGTTCAGGTCTTCACCGATTCGAATGGCGACGACAAACCGGACAGCAAAGAAGTTCTGTTCAGCGGCATCAGCGGCTCGCAACACGATCATGGCATCCACGCGTTTACGTTCGGCCCCGACGGGAAGCTGTATTTCAACTTTGGGAACAGCGGCCGGCAAATCAAGGACAAAAACGGCAAGCAGATTGTGGATGCTGCGGGCAACCAGGTAACCGCAAATCGCAAACCGTATCAGGAAGGAATGGTGTTCCGCTGCAACTTGGATGGCAGCGAGTTCGAGACGCTTGGTTGGAACTTTCGTAACAACTGGATGGTCACCGTCGATTCGTACGGCTCGATTTGGCAATCGGACAACGACGACGATGGCAACAAGGGTGTCCGCATCAACTATGTGATGGAATTCGGAAACTACGGTTACAAAGATGAAAAATCGGGCGCGGGCTGGAATGTGGCGCGAACCGGAATGAGCGAGAGTGTTCCGGAGCGGCATTGGCATTTGAATGATCCGGGCGTCGTGCCCAACTTGTTACAGACCGGCGCGGGCTCACCTACGGGCATCACCGTCTATGAAGGCGACTTGTTGCCTATGTTCCGCGGTCACGTGTTGCATTGTGATGCGGGACCGAATGTTTGTCGCACTTACATGATCTCCGGCGAGGGAGCCGGGTACAGCGCCAAGATTCGTGATGTTCTGACCGGCACACAAGACAAATGGTTTCGGCCATCGGATGTGAAAGTCGCCCCGGACGGATCCTTAATCATCGCTGACTGGTACGATCCCGGTGTCGGTGGTCACGGGATGGGAGATCTTGATCGCGGCCGCTTGTTCCGCATCGTACCGTATGACCACGACGCGTCTTACAAAGTGCCAAAATTTGACTTTTCCTCGTCTGCTGGCGCCGTCGAAGCGCTGAAAAACCCGAATTACGCAGTCCGCTACATGGCCTGGCAAGCACTTCACCAGATGGGCAGCGGCGCCGAGGCTGGTCTGCAAGAACTGGCCGCGTCACAGAATCCGATTTATCGCGCTCGTGCGCTCTGGCTGTTGGGCAAGATCGACGGCCGCGGGATGAAAACCGTCAAACAGGCGATCGGCGACAAAGACGCCAACATCCGCATTGTCGGCGTACGGTTGGCGCGGCAACTGAAGTTGGACTTGGACGTTTATGTGACTCCGCTGTTGCGCGATGCGTCGCCGCAAGTTCGCCGAGAGTTAGCGATCGCGCTGCGTCACAGCAAATCCCCGTCGATGGCTAACTTGTGGGCTGAGTTAGCGCTGCAGCATGACGGCAAGGATCGTTGGTACCTGGAGGCACTGGGCATCGGTGCGGACGGAAATCCCGATGAGTGCTTCGCGGCCTGGCTGGACAAAGTCGGCAGTAACTGGAATACGTCTGCCGGGCGCGACATCATTTGGCGCAGCCGCGCGGCCGATGCGGCCGATTACCTGGTTAAGATCTTGCAAGATCCTGCAACGAGCGAAAAACAACAAGATCGCTACATGCGTGCCTTCGATTTCCACGATGGAGCGAAGAAGCAAGCGGCGCTCAAAAGTCTGCTGGGTTTGTAGACTTTCGCAGCTTTCGTAGGCCAGATCTTGCAGAGCGTCCGGCTTAGGAAGTGCTTCTCAACATTCATCAAGAAGAACCACGGAGTGGTGGCAGCATATAGCCTGGGGTGAACCAACGAGCGACAGCGAAGTTGGTGTAACCCCAGGATAACGACCCACAAAAATACTTTCCCCGCGGCGATTTGGCGGCTATGC
>JBFJVZ010000438.1:0-5974 GCA_041623895.1 Pirellulaceae bacterium
GGGGAAGACATTTTGGGGGGCTTATTCCTGGGGTTACACCAACTTCGCTGTCGCTCGTTTGGTTCACCCCAGGCTATATGCTGCCACCACTCCGTGGTTCTTTTTGATAATCGTTGAGCGAGCACTTCCTAAGCCGGACGCGCTCCTTGTCCTGGCAGCAGGATCGCCAGGACAAGTCCTGGCCTACCTACCTCTTTAGCTGTTCACGATGTCATTGAAGAACACAAAGATCATCAGTCCCAGCAGAGCCAGCACGCCGGCCAGCGTCAGACGCATCTCCAGCTGTTCGTCGACACGTTTGCCGCGGATGGCTTCGGCGATCAAAAACATCATGTGACCGCCATCCAGCGCAGGGATCGGCAAGAAGTTCAAAATCGCCAGGTTCATGCTCAGCATCGTCAGGAACAATAATTGCGGCGAGATGCCTCGCTCCGCTTCCATGCCCGCGATCTGCACGATCCGAATCGGACCGCCAACTTGCTTGCCCTTGACGCGGCCGCGGAACAACATTCCCAGAAAACGAAACACGTCGCCCAGCCGTCGTTTGCCTTCGCGATAGCCCAGCCACATCGCTTGGCTAAACGATGTCGCCTGTTGGACCGATTCACTGGCGGTCAATCCAATCCCACGCTCGAATTGGAAACGATCGTCTTCTGCAACCACCAACCGTGTTTGGACGATCTTGTTTTCTGGTGGGCGTTCGGCAAACACAATCATCTCTGTTCCGACCGGCAGAAACTGAATCGAATCCAGAAAGGTCGTCACCGAGGCGGCGTCATCAAATTCCCAGTGCTCGAGTTCGCTAAGGATGCCCTCAAATCTTCCATCATCGAATTGTCCGGTAAGATCTTGATTGAGTACCAGGTGTGCTTCTTTTAGTACGTCGCCAACTTGCAAGTACGAAAGCGGATCACGCGGCGAGTCGGCCGATTCTTCAACAGCTGGACTATCCGCGGTAATCTCGGCAATCGACCTCAGCGGCCGGTAAGCCAGGCCCAATGAATTGATTGCGATTTCGCCACCCATCCCGGAAGTCGGCGAAAGCGTTTGCGGCGAAACGACAGGCGCAAGTTGAACTTCGATCGTTTCCACGGCGTCCCCTTCGCCACGTCGCAAGGTGAGATTGACCGACCCGTCAAGCATGGTCAGCTCGATTGCCAAACCGAATGCGTCCCCGACGGGCTCGCCACCCACTCCAGTGATCACGTCCCCGACTTTGATGCCCGCCTTGGCTGCCGGACCGTTGGTCACCAGGCTAACAATTGGGCCAACAGCGACACGGAAACCTGCTGTTTTCGCTTTTTGGGGCGGCAGCTTGATCGTGTGGGTCTGGCCATCGGTTCGTTTGAGCGTTAGTTCGACAGTCTTGTCGGGGTTCCTGTTCAGGTAATCAAACAGCGGCGTGCCCGGAACAATCGATGATTCATTGATTTTGATACCGTCAAACGCGACGACTCTGGCTCCGGCGTCAGCATCGGTCAACACCTTGGCTGCGGCACTTTCTGGTGCAGCGTAAACATCGCTGCTAAGTTTGGTGGACGTGGGGCTGGTAATGCCGATCATCCGCATGTCTTCGTCCAGCGGATGCGGCGATGTCAGCAGTTCGTAGTCACGAACCTGGTCGTCGTATTGGATTGACAGGTCAATCGGCTTGTTCGGATCGTCGATACCGGCTGTCAGAATCGCCAAGCGCATTTCGCGAAAATGCAGTTGCTCGTCTTTTAAGTTATCAACCATCACCACTTGGCCACCCGGCTGAATGCCGGCTTGCCAGGCCGGCCCGCCCGGGGTCACGCCGCCAATGATGGCGGGGTTGTAAGCGACTCCGTAGCCGAATGCGATCGCCGCGAAAAGAACACCGGTCAGGACGTTCATGATCACGCCGGCGCTGATGATGATCATGCGTTGCCAAACCGGTTTGGCGGGATAACTTCGCGGATCGAGTTGCTCCGGTGTTTCCTCGTCATCAGTCTCAGTCTCATCACCACTCAGACGAATTCGATCGGCTTCTTCCTTGGCCTTCCGCGGGTCGTCGTCCTGTCCCAGCATTTTGACGTAACCACCTAACGGCAGAATTCCGATTCCGTATTCGGTTTCTCCATATTGGAATTTGCCCAGGGTCCGCGGAAACTTGATCGGGCCGATGCGAATGGGGACGTCAAAACCAACGTAAAACTTCTCGCACTTAACGCCAAATGTCTTGGCCGCCACGAAGTGTCCAAGTTCGTGCACGAAAATCACCAGTCCGATCCCGACCGCCACACGCCCCCAGAGAAAAACTTGGGACAGGAATGTGGAAATCGCACTCGGTTCGGTATCAGCCAACGGCAGCGCCGTAGCGATCCATTCAAACATCATCTAAGTCTTGCCTTGTGGTGGTAGGCCAGGACCCGTCCTGGGGTATCGCAGTTGCGGCGAAACGGCTAGCAACCGCAAAAGCCCTCGGTCCTTGCGGTGCTTCGCAATTCTTGGTTGTGGGGTTTCACGTCTTGTTTCGCGCTTCCTGGTCGCTCGGTAGTATCGCAGGTTCCGGTGAAAGTATTTAGCCCAGATTCACACATTCAGCCCACGTTTCACTTCCTCACGAGCCCAGCAATCTAACTGAATCAACCGCTCCAGCGGCGGATCGGCTTCGTGGGTATGGTTTTCCAGCGCCCCGCGGCAAGCGGGAACGATGTCAGTAAACCGAATTTGTCCGCTCAGGAACAGACCGACCGCCTGTTCATTAGCAGCATTCACGACGGCTCCGGCGGTACCGCCCGCCTCCGCCACTTCGAATCCCAGGTCCAGTGCGGGAAACCGTTCTCGATCGGCCGGTTCCAACGTCAAATCCCAAGTCTGCTTGCGGTCCAGCGGCGGCGCTTCGCAGGGCAGCCGTCGTGGGTAGGTCAGGGCATATTGAATGGGCAACCGCATGTCCGGAGGACTTAGCTGTGCGATCACTGATCCATCCTGAAACTCGACCATCGAGTGAATGATCGACTGCGGATGCACGACCACCTCGATCGCCTCGGCGGGAAGATCGAACAACCAACGAGCCTCGATGATTTCCAGAGCCTTGTTCATCATCGTTGCAGAATCGATCGTGATCTTTTGACCCATCTCCCAGGTTGGATGTGCGAGTGCGGATTGCAGCGTCGCCTCCTGCATTTGTGCTTTTGACCAACATCGAAATGGACCACCACTGGCAGTCAGGATCAGTCGTTTTGGCATGGACGGGCAAGAGCCGATGCATTGAAAAATGGCAGAATGTTCGCTATCGACCGGGAGCAGCTCCGCGGCCGACTGTTTGGCCATCCGGCTGACTAGCGGGCCCGCGACCACCATCGTCTCCTTATTGGCCAAGGCAACTCGCTTGCCCGCACCGATGGCGGCCAGCGTGCTTTCCAAACCGGCGCGTCCCACGATGGCTGCCACGACGATATCAACACAGTCCTGTTGTGCAGCGGCGATCAATTCATCAGGCCCGATCTTGAGCTCGCAGCTGGCCAATGACCCCGCCGGCCGGAATTGTTTGGCGATCTCGGGGTCAGACAGGATCAGCTGGACAGGTGGTGCAGCGAGACGCCGTGATATCTCGCTCAGGACATCCAGATTTCGATGACCGGACGCAGCCCACAGTCGCCAACGATGATCAGGATCAACGCGATCGAGATTCTCCAGCACATCAATGCTCGCCGTCCCGATGCTTCCGGTGGCACCCAGAACGGCGACGTTTTTCGTTGTGCGACTCGGTTCGGACATGGAAGTATCCAGGGCAATCGTGGCAAAAACGACCGGATTCCGTCGTGCCGTCGGCCGCTCCCTATCATGGACGATTCGGACCATCGTTACGACCCGACCGGACTGCCGCCGGCAAATGGCCCCGCTTGCCGATCGCAATGGGCAGCTCAAGAATGGCCAGTAACAATAGAGCCCCCGAGGCGCGGCCTGCAGCAGTGCCCGTGATTGGAACGTAGGCGCGGCAGGTTGCCGCCCCGATGCGCCGCAAACTTTGACCGAAAAATATGACCAACGACGACAAGCGAAACGATGACTCCAATCGCGATGGGCGCTCAGGCGATAACCGAGGCGGAAGTGTCTGGCTGGTCCTGGCAGCGATCACCTCGGCCGTCTTGCTGAGCGCATTTCTGTTCAGCAGCCAGGAACGCCGCCTCCGTTATCCATATCTGTTGGACTTGTTGGAGTTGCATGCCCAGGCAATGCAGATGCAGCAGGAGTTGCAAAGTGCTCAGGCCGACGGCGACGGCGGCGAGTCACAGGTCAACAAAATCGCGATCGAGCGTCCATCCATCAAGGACGATCAGGTTCTGATTGAACTGTCGAATTTGCAAGAGATCAACGTTGCCGATGACGTGATCAACGGTACTGTGATGTATCGCTCCCTGGGACGCGGCGGCAAGGACAGAGACAACCCAGACAACAAACCAACGCTGGTTAAGTTTGAAACGATCCGCCAGTTTCGCAACGAAGCCGAAGATAAACGGCTGATGGATTTGTTGGTTACCAGCGGTGTGACTTGGGATAACGCACGGCCCAACCGGTTCTTTGCTGACCACTGGCCCGAGTTACTGATGATCGGCGTGTTGGTGATGCTGGGCCTGCTGATGTTGCGGCGAATCGGTGGTGTGGGATCCCCGATGTCGTTCTCACGCAGTCGCGGAAAACTTTATGGCCAGGAGGATCTATCGATTACCTTTGGCGACGCAGCCGGCATCGATGAAGCCGTGGAAGAAGTCCGCGAAGTGGTCGACTTTCTCAAGAACAGCGAAAAATATCAGGCGCTCGGTGGCCGGATCCCCAAAGGCGTGCTGCTGGTCGGTCCTCCCGGTACCGGCAAGACGCTGCTGGCCAAGGCAATCGCCGGCGAAGCCGGTGTGCCGTTTTTCAGCCTTTCCGGCAGTGACTTTGTCGAGATGTTTGTCGGTGTCGGGGCCGCCCGCGTTCGCGACATGTTCCAGCAAGCGACCAACCGCGCGCCCTGCATTATCTTCATTGACGAGTTGGACGCATTGGGCAAGAGCCGCAGTGGCAGCGTCGTGGGCGGACATGACGAGCGCGAACAGACACTGAACGCCTTGTTGGTCGAAATGGATGGCTTCGATTCCAACTCCGGCGTGATCGTGGTCGCAGCGACCAACCGGCCGGAAACCTTGGATTCCGCATTGTTGCGACCGGGCCGCTTTGATCGGCATGTATTGGTCGATCGTCCCGACGTCGCGGGCCGCGAGGCGATCCTGCAGGTGCACGTCAAAAACGTCAGGCTGGACGACGAAGTTGAATTGAGAGAAGTCGCTTCGATCACCAGCGGTTTTGTCGGCGCCGATTTGGCCAACCTGGTCAACGAAGCCGCCTTGCTGGCCGCCCGTGCGGAGAAGACCTCGGTCGGCATCAATGAGTTCAACGAAGCGGTTGAACGGGTGACTGCCGGACTGGAGAAAAAGAAACGCGTCATGAACGCGGACGAAAAAATCCGTGTCGCCTATCACGAAACGGGTCACGCGCTGGTTGCAGCCGCCTTGCCAAACACCGACCCTGTCCACAAAGTCAGCATCATCCCGCGAGGACTGGCGGCGCTCGGCTACACGATGCAGCGTCCTGAGTCGGATCGCTACTTGATGACCAAGAGCGAATTGGAAAGTCAAATGAAAGTTTTGCTGGCCGGGACGCTGACCGAAGAAATGATCTTTCAAGATATCAGCACGGGAGCCCAAAACGACTTGGAACGCTGTACCGAAATCGCTCGCGGCATGGTGATGGACTACGGCATGAGCCGGCTGGGACGAATCAATCTGCGTCGCAGTGCACGGTCACCATTCCTGGCCAGCGGCGGCGGCGAAGGTTACCAAATGGCACACAGTGACGAAATGGCCAAGATGATCGATAAGGAAGTCTCGCGAATCGTCGACGAAGCGCTGGTGCAAACTCGGGAAATCCTGGAACAGCGCCGTGATGTGCTGGAAGCGGTCACGCA
>JBFJVZ010000439.1:0-5948 GCA_041623895.1 Pirellulaceae bacterium
CCGAAAGAGTGATGATGTTGGAGCCTTCTTCAAGTTGAACGGTGAAATCGTTGCCTGCTGCAAGGTCTTTCGCTTCTTGCGGATCATTGTTAACGATTGGTATCGCCATTGCCTCAATTGCTGCTGGAACGTCAACGGTCAATGTCGTAGCATTGGTGACAAAATCACCATCGGAGTTTAGCTTCGTGCGGTCAGCCTTGATAGTATCTTTGATTGACAAAGAAACCTTTCGATCCTCCAAGTTGATCGCAACATCCACTTCCTGTCCAACCACTTCCGACTGTCCAAGAATCATTGCGGGCGATCCGATTGCGATCAATGACAGCCAAATCAGTTGCGGTGTGTTTCTAGCTTGGCGATTCATTCCTCTGATCCTTCAAAAGGTAAGGCGTCACAACCATCCTGGCTGCCCTGTGACTTGGTTTGTGTTGCCAGCGGAGCTTCCCGCCAGAGAACGACTAACGATTGGTTCGCACCAGCGGGTTATCAGTAAGCGCGTTCGTATGCGAAGCGTTGCGAATCGTACTTTCGTATTTTCGCTGCGGGCCTTGTTCCGCCATGCTCTTTAGATACGAGACACCGGGTAGCGACCCTGCCAGCTGTTTGACCATGTCGACACCCTGGGTTGACAATCCGCCAACCGAAGAAATGGCGCCTTTGGCCAGTTCCGACCCGTCGCGGGCCAACTCTTTGAACGAGTTGACGGCTTCCGAGTTCGACATCTTTTCTTGGACATTCTCGCGAACTTGCTTGCGTTTATCGCGAACGGCCAGCCCGATGCCGCGGCCGGAATGATGTTTGACAACGGCGACGGAGCGACGGAGTGGAAAGTGCTGAAACTTCACTTCCACGCGCTTGTCGCTGTAGATGTAGCTGATCGAATTCTTGGTATGCTGAATGCGAGGTGTGCCGGGCGGCAAGACAACATCCACATACATCTGCTCACCCGATTTGGGATGTTTGGCGACCAGCACGATCGGTCCGCCTTGAATGATCGGGCCTTGAAAGATCTTGTCGCCGCTGTAGTAGTAACGGTGGACATGCACCGTCGGCGGAATGTCAATCTCGGGGTGGCCGCTCATGTATTCAACGATCACCGCCGGCAACCCACGCTCGTGTTTTCCCGGATCCAGAATGACCAGATCGTTCAAGCCCGCTTCCGTGGTGACTTGAGCGGACAGCGATGGTACGCCGAGGCAAAAGAGTGTGCTCAGCAGCAATACGCGGGAGACACCGCGCAATCGTAGATCCAGCAAAGCAAGAGATTTGCTTGCTTGCCGGAGACCAAAGGATGCCATGATTCGCGCCCCCGCTAATCCTGCGTGAATGCCTGAATCTGCAGTGGAGCATGAGCTATTCGAGAATAGACCCAAAACTCGACTGAACATTCAGTTTTGAAGGCAAACGCACACTCAACCACGCCGGTTGCGATCGCGACGCGCAGCAGGACGTCCGTTTACCCTAATAATCGATACATCCTGTCCTATCGGTCTCTTTCATACTCAAGCTCTACTTCTAAGTGGGTAATCTCATCGAAATGATGACGTAAAGCACCGAGCGGCTCACCCGGATTGTCCAACGAGACATATTGGGGGCGTCCGCGTGAA
This sequence comes from Pirellulaceae bacterium, assembly GCA_041623895.1. Lineage (GTDB taxonomy): Bacteria > Planctomycetota > Planctomycetia > Pirellulales > Pirellulaceae > JBFJVZ01. The sequence goes on from JBFJVZ010000439.1 coordinate 1,608, forward strand.
ACCCAAAACTTCCGCTCGCACGACCAGACGCGATAAGCATCGGGTGGAAGTCGAGTGACGCGGTTCGGTGTTGCGACTGGGAGATCCGCCGCGGTCGTGATTGCCGGAGCAGCCGCCGCAGTGTGGGCAACGTAGGCCCGAATCCGAACCGTTACGTTGGCCCCAATCAGGCCACCATCGCCGCCGGTATGCGTGAAACGCCCCGTCGCATACAGCCGCCCGTTTTTGTCAAGCGATAAGCCAAGCTGATCGAGAACTAGATGCTGAACGGTCAGCGCGGTGGCACGAAAATGAAAGGGCTTGACTGTCTTTTTCAGGTCAGCATCGGTTGCTGCGACAGCAATTGCGGTCGCACCGAACTTTCTGTCGGTGGTGAAGGGCCACGAGTTGTGGTTGTAGTCGTGTTTGGGCAGGGCGCATTTGGTCCGTGCACGTTGGCGGTGCGAGAAAAACCAGTCGGCCGCTCCGCTCGACTGGGGTGATGGCAACGATAGTGCCAGCAACATCAATACAACGATTGAAAAACGGAATCTCATTTTGTCCCCTTCAAAGCCTGCAACTGGTACACCACCTGCAGAAACACAACGACTCTGTGCAAAACTCATCGGGCGGACAGGCGTCGCAATGTGACGGCATTCAACCGATTCCGGCCATCGCTGACTTAATCGGTGTGGATATTGCGACTCAATGAGGGAAGACGTGTTTTTTGGGCACTTGGTGCACTTTCAACGATTGTATGGTCGCCGCGGAAACCGGGGTCAATTACGCAAAGCACCCAACAGCGACGTTGGCCGCTCTTGGTTCCTGAGGCCAGATGCGATCTGCGCCGCAACGTTGCAGGACGGCCACGGACCATGCCAGCTGTGGTATGATCGAGACTTGGTTGTCGGATCGTTCTTGATTTTTTCCCCTGTGGTGCGGTCGTGTTCCGTCGCCTCAACCATATCTTGGCAGTTGGCTCAGTTAGCTGCGCCGTTGCCTTCGCTGCGGCCTGTGAGATTCGCGTTCGCGATTCGGCATTTCGGTCTGCTCGTGACATTCACAGGTTATGCATCGTTGCCGAGGCGAGCGATGATGCGGCCGCAAAAATCGAAACCCGCCTACGGCAGTGGCTGGCAACGACACCTGGCGATGTCAATCTGGAAGTCATGCGGGTTGCTGCGGACGACCCGGATACAAATTGGCGGGCACTGGGTCTTCCTTCGGCGCCTCCCGGTTTACCGGTCACTGTCCTTGTTGGTCGCAACAACGGCAGCGGTGAAAGCTTCTTAATCGATCATTGGGAGCCCGCTCCTTCTGATGAACAGCTTGCATCGATTGTCGATTCGCCATTGCGTCATCGATTGGCCCGCGAGCTGGCCGAGAACATCGCCGTATTGGTTTTTTCGCCCAGTAACTCTGACTTGCCGGGCAATTCTGACTCATCGGTCGTTAACGTTTTGCGGTCCATCGTCCAAACGCGCATCGCTGAAGAGCGACTTGGATTGTCTTTGATCATGCTTGACCGTTACGCTGCCGAAGAACAATTGCTATGTCGCTTCATAGGGCTGCGTCCTGACGGACCCGATACCTTGTGTGTTGCTTTCGGTCGCGGCAAGCTGATGTCACCACCACTGGTCGGTGACGAGATCACGGCCCAGAACATCGAAAAGCTGGTTGCGCAAATCCGGCAGACCTGTTCATGCTCCAAGCCGCTGCCAACGATGGGAGTCGATATCCCCTTGCTTTGGCCGGACGAAATCGATCAGGCCGTCGTCTTGCTGGATCAAGAATTGAGTTTGTCGGAATTGGACGCGGAAGTGCAAAACATGATGGCCGCGAAAGCAATCGGCAAAACTAATTCGGACGCCGCAACCATCGCGATCCCGCCGGGTCGTCAAGCCGAAGCGCCCCATGCGGGTCCCGGCTCGATCGCCGATTGGCCCGCGATCATCCTGCTCGGTATTTTGTTGTTGTGTGTGGTTTGGATTGTCTTTGCGTTTGCTTGGCCGCGGCGGTCGCAAACAGATTCCACAATTTGAGATTTTGATTTCAGGCGAGTTTACCAATGTCCAATACAAACTTTATCTCCTGCGGTCTCTTAATCACGCTTGGCATGTTGGTTGGACCGAAGCTGTTTGCAGACGACAAGTCCGATCACCTGAACGCGGCCAAGGTCGCCGCGGGGATTTTGCAAGATAGCGGCAGCAAACGAGGCATTTGTGTGGTTGTTGGCGGCGACGCGATATTGCCTCTGGAGCTTGCCCGCGGCAGCGAGTTATCAGTGCACTGCCGACAGCCGGATGCTACGGTTGCGGCAACGGTCAACTCGCTTGCGGACCAGGAGGGTCTTGGCATCGAACGGCTTGCCGTTGACGTTGGTCCGATCGAGCGGCTTCCCTATGCCAGTCGCATGATTGATCTGGTGGTCGTTCCTGCGGCGACGGATGATTTGCTTTCCAGCTTATCTCTGGCGGAGATCGTCCGAGTCTTGCGCCCGGAAGGTCGTGCCTTGGTCGGAAATTGGTTGGGCCAGACGGATGAGTTGACTTCGGAATCCTTGGAAGCTTGGGCCGATACAGAAATCGATGGATTACGAGTCGACATTGATGATGGTCGGCTCGGCGCGAGTGCGGAAATCCTTGCTCCGCCGCTTGAAGGTGCCGGTGACTGGAGTCATTGGGAACATAGTCCTGACAACAACCCGGTTTCCGAAGACGCCATCATCAAGGCTCCCTACATGACCCAGTTCATGGCGAAGCCGTATTACATTGCGATTCCCAGTATCACGACCGCAGCCGGCGGACGTACCTTTCTGGCGATCGGACACATTGCCCATCATCGTCGCGAATGGGACAACATGAATCGGTTGATCGCGCGCAACGGTTACAACGGCACGATCCTGTGGCAGCGAGACTTACCGGAAGGTTACCTGGTTCATCGATCAGCTTTCATTGCCACGAAAGACACCTTTTACATGATCGACGGTGATCATGCGCTGATGCTGGACCCGGAGACCGGTGCCGAGCAAGGCAAGATCACAATCCCCGGCGTATTTGGTGATTGGAAATGGATGGCGATTAGCGATGGCGTGCTGTACATGTTGGCGGGTAAGCAGGATTCGGGCGTCGAAACAACGAAAGGTGATCGCGAATTTGGCGGCTGGAGTTGGGCTGATCTGAGTACCGGCTACTACGCGAAACCTCATGTGCCCTGGGGATTTGGTTCCGTGCTGGCCGCCTACGAGCTGAAAGACCGCAAGGTATTGTGGACGCACCGCGAAGAAGACAAACCGATCGACGGCCGAGCAATGTCGATGCGCGACGGCAAAGTCTACTTCTATTGCCCGGATAAGTATCTGGCGGCTGCCGACGCGCGCACCGGCGATATCCTGTGGACAAACCAAAACAAAGAAACGCTATCTTTGATCGAACAACCCGGTCAAGGTCTGACTTCGACACCAGGGTTTCGATCAGCGTGCCTGGCCGTGGCTACGCCGCAAGCGTTGATTCTTCAGGGACAAACGCGAATGAATGTTGTGGCGGTTTCAACAAGCGACGGAAAGCAGCTTTGGACGAAACAGAAAGTCACCAATAATCCCAACGCTATTTACGTGGATGATAAAGTGATTCTGGGTGTCGGCGACGGCGGCAACCACGTCGCCATCGATCCACTGACCGGCGAAGTATTGGAAGATCTCGGTTTTCGCAAACGAGCCTGCACGCGGTTGACCGCTTGTTCCGATTCTTTCTTTGTTCGTGGCGAAGGCACATTACGATACGATCGTGAGGCAAAAAAAGTAATGATCGACGGCGCGGCGCGTCCAGCCTGCAACGACGGCGCGCTGCCAGCCAACGGGTTGTTGTATGTCGGTCCCTGGCAATGTGACTGCAATCTTTCATTGATTGGTCGTGTCGCCAAATGCTCGGCGGGCGACTTCCGCTTCGACTTACAGGCTACGGACGAGGAGCGTCTGCAAGCCGCCGAAAACCTTGATTTGGCCAACGAATTGGAAGTCTCTGAAAACGATTGGCCAACTTATCGAGCCGGCTATGATCGCAGCAGCAGCACGCAAGTTTCTGTCCCAAATGCCGTGGTGCAAAAGTGGACTTATCGACCGGATTTGTCGCACACGCCCACTCCGGCAATTGCTGCCGGCGGGTTGGTTTTTGCCAGCGGATTCGATGGTAAGATTCGCGCCCTGGATGGGAAGTCCGGTCAATTGCGATGGCAATTCAAGACACCGGGAACGATCCGAATTGCTCCGACGGTCGCCCAGGGCCGTTTGTATTTTGGCAGCGGTGATGGTCACGCGTACGCACTGGACGCTGCAACCGGGCGGCTGCTGTGGCGATTTCGCGC
>JBFJVZ010000440.1:0-5942 GCA_041623895.1 Pirellulaceae bacterium
GACCATTACTTTCGACAGCTGCAACACCGGGGATGTGTGCCGATAACGAAGCGGAATGCAGTAATGAGGCTCCCACGCAGCTCAAGTCCTGGACGCACAAGAAAAGATTTTCGTGGCAAGCAACTGCACCCAACAACAATGCCTCGGCATGACCTTTGCAAGCCTTCAAGGCGATGCCGCTATAGCCTTGCTCGATTGCCACTCGCAGGCTTCGCAGGTCAACCAAGGACTCATCGATCACGACTGGTAATCGCTGTGCGACTCGATGCATCGTTGTTTGCGGGTGGCTCTCCAAATCGCGATGAGTCGGTTGTTCGATGTACTGGATGCAGGGCAGGGATTCGGGAGCTTGGTTGCTGAGTCGATCGAGCATCGATAACACGTACTCTTCATTTTCGCAGCGTTCGTTGAAGTCCAGCGAAAAAGCCCAGGCACCTTTTCGGCATTCACTGGCGACTTGATGCACGCTGGCGACACGGTGAACATCCCAGTCCAAATCATCGCCGGCAAGTTTGATTTTTAAATGAGTCAGACCATCGCTGTCGATCCATTGGCCCAGCGTTTCCGGCAACCCGTCATCGACCGGCTGAGTAACATCGGCTGCCGTGAGCGGATCGAGCGCTCCAACCAGATGATAAAGCGGCAGCGATTCGGCGGGCGTCGGCGAGATAAGATCACCCAAATGAACGCCCTGGTAAGCATCGTCCAGGTAGTGCGAAAGATCGTGTGGCAAATGCTCCCTTGAGAGTAGCGCGTAACTGCTCTTTCCGGCTGCCTTTCCGTGCGCGTCAAAAAGCGCCGCTTCGATCGGTGAAGCAGCCAACAAGACGGCTAATTCCGGAATGCCATCGGCGATCTTACGTTCGCGTCCCAGGTCATGTGCGATTGTCGACCGAAGCCCATTCATGCGATGGCAGATGTCCAGCGGATGGCCTTGCTGATCGGCATCCACGTAGGCTTGTTTGATTCGTTCTGCAAGTTCCAGCACGATCGCCAATTTCTCGTTGTCTGCCAACGGTGTTCCGTCATCTTTCGATCCGCTTGGCCAGGCCCAAGTGACTCCCATCGTCATCGACCCGAGTCCGCGGGCCGCGCCGAGTCCACTTTCAGCATTACAGTCGGCGGAGAGAACGGTTACCTCGGTCACGATGCGTCCACCGAATTTCATCGGCGAGCGGTAGGCGTAGTCCTCGGTGCGAAGGCTGAGATCAAAATTGCGAAGTGCGGTGGAGTTCATGTGCGTCGGCGGCCAGTAGAAAGATGGTCAATGATTTCAGATGCGTATCGTTAGCCCATCCGGCGTGCTTTCTCAAGCGGCCCGGGCCGCACCGCGGCCGATAAGCAAAAAAAAAAGCGTCGCTCTCTACCGAGCGACGCTTTTTTGAAGCCCTCATCACCGGGGGCAGTACCCCCAAGCGACATCGTGTTACTAGACCAGATTCTTGCGAACAGCCCACACAGCAGCTTGCGTGCGGTCGGTAACGCCGATCTTTCGCAAGATGTGTTGTACATGCTCTTTCACAGTCTCGTAGCTGATCTCAAGCATCTTCGCAATTTCTTTATTGGTCAATCCTTGGGCCATTTGACGAAGCACTTCGCTTTCACGTTGCGTTAGCGGTACTTCGATATCCTGGCTCAATCGCGGGGTCGCCAAAGCTCCGGTAACCCGGCGAAGCTCTTCACGAGTCCACGCCGATTCACCCGCTGCCGCTGTATTCAACGCTTCGAGCAACCGCTCACGTGGAGCAGATTTCAAAACGTAACCGGCGGCACCTAAAGCAACTGCGCGGGCGATGTACGTTGGATTGTCATAAGCTGAAAACAACACGACTGGCAAATCAGCGTGATCAAGTTTTAAACGCCCCAACGTATTCAGGCCATCGCCACCTTCCATGCGGATATCTAACAGGACAACATCCGGCACGGACTTTTCGACAGCAGCCAAAGCTTCGGCAGCAGATGTTGCCTCGGCGACCACCTCCAGGTCCGTGTTCTCGAACATCATCCTGAGGCCTAATCGAATCACTTCATGATCATCGACGACCAAAACTTTCTTACTCATCTACTCTCCAATCCTCGGTAAAAACCAAACTCCGCCCCACGGTTTGTGCCCCGTGAACGTCTAGTCAGCTGGTAGCTCGGGAGGTGGGTGTTGCACGAAATTCATCAAAAAAACAAATTCGCTGCGACCGATAGCAAATTAGCGGCCACCTGCCCCCCCCATCGAGCCACTCATCATCCTATCCCCCATGCAAGCCATTTCGCCAGCATATTTTCGTTATTTTAGGGAGATTGCGGGCCCCCACAGAGAATGTTCACGGGAGCGGAATCTTCTTTTGAGCCGAGACTCAGGTGGAGATCGCCCCAAAACACGGGATTTGTGACTGTTACGCTGCAGTGTCGTCGTCAAACAACCATGGCGGTTTTGCGGCACATCTATGCCGCGATTTCGGATCCGGCTGCTCGCTTCGACGCTACCAATTCACGGTATCGCTGCAATAGATTGGAGAGATGATGGATCAGATAAACATTGGCAATGATCGAGAGCAGCAACAGCCCGTTAAAGATCGGCTGTGCTGTCAATGTTTGACGGTGGGGTGCCGTTTTGTTCCCAGTCGAAGCTTGCCAGATCGTATCGTTTCGTGAATTGACGGGGGTCCGGTCACTGAGTGAAACAACTTTCGGCCCGCCCGCTGCCTCGGCCTGTCCCCGCGCAATTCGCTCATAAGCCGCAGCATCCAGTGCCGAGCCCCGCTCCAGTGAAGAGCCCCGGGGGTCCGAGCCAAAGCCATCAATTGCCGTTTTTCCAAAGCCTGAGCTTGGGAACTCTCTTTCCCGAACCATGGAATCAAAATTGCTGGAAGAATTCGTGCGACCGCGCGTTAATTCCAGTGCGCGTTCCCTGCTGACCGGTTGGCCATATTGATCGAGTATCCGTCCCTCGCGATCGATCGGGTTGCCGTAAGCATCCCGAGACCATGCACCGTACGGCAGCCTGGCAATATCGGCGTGGCTAAGCCGCGGATCAAACGCAGATTGCGTCGTTGAATTGTTGGCCGTCGAGTTCTCGTGCGACGTTGGGAACATTCCCGCAGGCGGTACCAGTCCGTCCGTTGATCCAGCGAATCCCCGTTGGCCATTTGCCGACGACGAGCCACCATAGCCGCGGGGATAGCGCAAGTCGCCTGCTGTTTCTTGCTTTTGTTGCGCCAGTTGCTGTTGTTGCAGTCGCTGTTGCTCTAGCAGTCTTTGTTGCTCTAGCAGTCGCTGCTGCCCTTGTTGTTGCTGTTGCTCTTGTTGTCGCAGTTGCTGCTGGTACTGCGCGCGCTGGTACTCGGCAATCGACATCGTCTGCCCGTTGGAGCTACCTTGCCCGGTCTCGCCCGGAAAACCAATGCCTTCAGGGATCTTTGCGAACGTCGACGTGCTTCCCAATGGCTGCGGTGACCCGCCGCGTGGATTGCCGGCGTCGCTCGCCAATCCTGCTGAAGTCGACGTCTGGCCGCGGCCGGAACGCGGGTCGGGTGGCCCCACGATCTGTGACCGATCGAAGCTGCTGATCGGGTCGGTTGATGCCTTTTGGTTTCCCGATGTTGCGTTCAAGTCATACCATTTACTGTCACGGGTGTTTGCTGGGGCAGTCGTGGGACCACCGGTGCGAACGCGGGCAAGCCCGTCGTTGTTCTGGCCCGTGAATGGGGGAATTTCCTGGTTCGTAGTGACGTTTGCATTTCGCTGATTGGCAGCGGCCCGGTTTTGACCGCCCAGCGCTCTCTGCATGGCTTCCGTCGTACGCTCCAAGATCCCAGAGCCCGCAGGCGCAGAGCGGTTGGGCGATTGATTGATGTCGTTTCGCGTGCGCTGTGCTAGATCCGTCGAAAGCTCGGCCATCGCGTCCCGCAAACCGTTTCCGTTTGCCGCAGCATCATTTCTTTGACCACCGGACAACGACGGCGGCAATCCCATTCCGGGACCTTGTCCCGGATCATTTGCATCGGGCTTCATGACCACGGACGGTTGTGAATCCTGAACTTCGATTTCCGGGGCCGGCAACGGCGCGGAATCGGACGCACTTTGATGGGCCGCTACGATGACGCTGTGGCGGCCTCTGGCAGCGACATCAGATGTGTTTCGCTGCAGGGGTTCATTACCAACTTGAACAATCACCCGTGAAACGTGACCGCGAATCTCCGGCGGAATCACACTGCTGACGGATCCACTTTGCCGAACCTGATCAAGCTGGTCCGGGGGAATCTGAATGATGTAATCAACACCTCCCCGACCATCCGGTTGCCAGCCAAAAGTGATGCCCATCGCAGCTGCCATAAGCAGCAAGGGAACTCCGCCCATCGCTCCAATCCTTGAATGATGTTGTTTTTGGGGACGCGTATCCTGCGTCGGCGCAGCGTACAATCGCGAGTTTCACCGAGGATCGTAATCGTGGCTCAAGGTTTAGGTAAAGGGAGATTTGGTAGGTAAATCACGGAACCAGTCGAAGCTACGCAAGACTGGGTAAACCAAGCGGACAGCGAGGCTTACAGGAATCGCGGAGATGACGAGGTTCACGGTGATTGATTGAGCGAACGGCCTCGCCTGGTGGGAGCCTTTTCGCTTGCTGGGTAGACAGTAGCTAGAAAAACAGCCTCGCCTGCGGCATCGCGTTAAACGATCATTGCCAGCTTGTGGAATGAATCTAGCAATTGTTTGCTAGCGGCATCGATGTCCTGCTCCGTGTTGAATCGGCCGATGCCGAATCGCACGCTTCTTCGTGCCTCTGATTCGCTCAATCCGATTGCAGTCAGAACATGGCTCGGCTTCGGTTCGGCGCTGCTGCAGGCCGATCCGCTGCTGAAGGCAATTTCAGGCGTCGCAGAAATCCAAGCGGCTCCCTCAATTTCAGGCAAAATCAAATTGAGGTTCCCGGGCAAGCGATCGGGACCATGTAGATCGGGACCATTAACGATCAGCCCCTCGATTGCCTGTGACAGCTGCTGGTACAAACGGTCTCGCAAAGCACGAACCGTTGCCGACGCGATGTTCATTTCTTCAACACACAGCCGCAGTGCGGTTGTGATCCCGATCACACCAGCCGGGTTCATCGTTCCGCTGCGCAAATTGTGCTGTTGACCACCGCCAATGATCTGTGGTTTCAGTCGAACACGTCGCGCACCGTTTCCGACGACCAAGAATCCGACGCCTTTTGGCCCGTAGAATTTATGGGCAGTGGCGCTGATCAAGTCCACGTCGCAGTTACGCACATCGACGGGGATTCGTCCGACAGCTTGAGTCGCATCGCTGTGCAGCAACGCCCCTTTGGCGTGACAGATCTGGGCGATTTCATTCATCGGCGCAATCGCGCCGATTTCGTTGTTGGCCCACATCACGGAGACCAGCGCGGTATCCTCGTCGACAACTTCGGCCAGACGGTGCAGATCGATCACACCCGCCTTGGGATCACCACGCCCGATGACCGGCACGTGCGTGACGCGGAAACCTTCGTTTTGAAGATCGTCACAGACGTCCAAGACTGCCGGATGCTCGGTCGTCACGGTCACGATATGCCGGCGTTTCTGTCGCGGGTGTGTGCACACGCCGCGGATCGCCAGGTTATTGCTTTCGGTGGCACCGCTGGTGATCACGACCGAATCAGCGGTTGCTCCCAGCAACGATGCCAATTCGCCGATTGCTTTTTCGATCGCGTCTCCGGCAATTCGACCGGCTTCGTGGGCACCGCTATGGGGGTTGCCAAAATGCTCGGAGAACCAAGGCAGCATCGCGTCGACCACACGTGGGTCGCATCTGGTCGTGGCGTGATTATCCAGGTAGATCATGGTGCGGCTGAAGAGTTCAGGCGTCCGAGAGTTTTCATTTTAGATCAAGGGCAGTAGATGTAGGCCAGGACCGGTCCTGGCGATGATCATGTTGCCAGGACAAGTCCTGGC
>JBFJVZ010000441.1:0-5870 GCA_041623895.1 Pirellulaceae bacterium
CGTCAGCTTCAACGGCTTGGTATGCCTGGCATACCGACTGACTTGTGGGGTGCAAGTCCCCTGTACGAGAACGAGACCCTTACGGAAAGGCAGTATACCAACTGTGACTCGAAAGGACCAAGTACGAGACGAGGGCAACTGCGGAAGGGCGACCGACCGTGGGAAGGAAGCCTGCGAACGTGTGCGTAAACGCCGGGTTTGTTCATCGCCACCCGGACACGTTCTCGTCAAAGCTGCGAGGTTACGAACAGAAACGCCATACAAGGCCGGGGCGGTCAGGCGAGCAGGCCCATCACGAGCGAAGCCATTCCAGGCGACCGCCCAGGTAAATGACGGACTTGCGCAGCGAAGCATCACGCTCTTATCCGCGGAGATCTGCACAGACGACATGCGTGTCGTCGTCGCTCCAGCCAGTAGGGCTTGCCCGAAAACCTGGAACGCGGTGAGGCAACTCATCGCGGCGGTGCAGAAGTCAGCAGAGGCCATAGTACGACCGCCACTGGTGATCGGAAGGTGCCGAACCATGAGCAATAAGGAGGAGCTACCAGCGAACTCGGTTCGAGGATATTACTCCGACCGGAGTCAACCGAACCGGCGCGCGTTAGCAAGCCAACCTTGAGCCTGTCTTCGTAAGAAAACTCAGGAGCAGAGCTTGCTCCTGCTCATGGAACCGCCGTATGCGGACCCGCACGGTGGTGTGGGGGCCGCGGCCAGCAATGGCCGCGACTACCCGATTACCTGAAATTCCAACAGGGATGAGACTTAGAACTCGACGTTCTCAAATACGAATGTCAATTTCTTCCCATTCACTTTGGTTACTTGCACTTCAAGTTTGGCCGGAAAGATCGCCGATAGTTGAGTGTTGCCGTTCAACAAGTGCTGCGACTCAATTCCAGTAGCCTTTGGGTCCACCACAAGTTCTGGAAGACGAGGCTGCCACTTCGGCGGGCTGAAAAATCTGTCGGCGGAAACAACTGTTCTCTTGCCATCGACGAAATCGATCCTGGATACGCCGAGTTTCTTAGTTTCTCCCATGACCGACACTGAAAATGTAACAAGTCGAGCAGGAAGATGCTGTCGTAACTTTTCAGCGAACTCTTTTCCACGTTTTGATTCTTTTTCCTTGGCTTTCAGCCACGCCGAAGCGTTCACGATTCGGTCAACTGTCACCTTCTCAAGCTGGACCGTAATACCATCCTGGGTTGCGGAATGGACTGTGTCAGGCTTCCGCAATTCTTGAGCGTCGAGATAAACGCACGAATGAAAAATGCCAATTAGAAATATGCAGGCAACAATGGAAAATTGTTTGGCGAGGTACATTTGATTCCTATTCAGATAAAACGAAATGCGATTTAACGACCGGCATTACCGAGCACAGCCTATGTGGTTTCCATTTGTAAAAATCTTATGTCGTGCTTCGTGTGAATGCCATGGTTATCCGCCGCCCTGGGTTAGTGAGGTATCAAGAACCACCCAATTGGAACCGTTACCGATCACCGAGGACCGAGAGTTGAGCATCCATTCGTGAAAACGATCGACCGGTCCTTCGGTGCGATCGGATGGTTCCCCGGTCCTGTGTCATTTGTTGGTGCGCTGCCGATCAACAAAATCCTCGATTTCACCACCGGATTCGACCGTAAATTCGGTTGGGATAGAAAGCGAATCAAGCTTGATGTCGTTAGCAATCCAAATATCAAAGGTGACGTTTCGCCGGTCGCAATTGCAGCGCCCACGCAGAATATCATCGGAGGGACAGGATCTGCGGACAGACCAGTCCACAGCTAATTGATTGCGTTCCTGTTCACCCAAGCCAGTGACCGGTTGCTCATTCGGGTAATCAACAGTTTTCGTGCCAGTGTGCAAAATGACGTTTGCGCGGCGATGCTCCGAAATGGAACGAGCGATTGCGACCAAGTGACGATTGAGTCGTGCAGTGTCGCCGTGGAAGTACGCTATGTCACCGTGGTCGGATATCCACCCGCCAATGCATCCAGTATCTGCTTTCTCGATGTCACGTTGTCCATACGCAACGGTGAGTGCATGCACAGTTGAGACGGAGAGCAGGCAAGCTACAAGCGAAGCGGCACAAATGGCTAATCGTTGCGTTGTCATACGTCCTTGAGTTGTCGTTGGGGTTAAATACTTAGTTGGATAACGGCTCCGCAGCTAAATCCCCTTCGATAGGAACGCAATTAAGTAGACACCAATGCCCGGAGCAGAGTGATTCACGTAGACCTCCGCATTATCGAAACTAAAAACTGCATCTACCGACCAAAAACTATTGGTAGATGAAGTCGATGGGTGCATCAATGCCCGGATGCAGACTCTTGTGGACGGGGCACTTTCGCGCCGCTTCCTCCATCCGGCTGCGCATCGCGGGATCATCCACTGCCCCCGGCGGGATCGTGACCACGGTTTTCAATGCACCGATGCGGCGGACCGGTGACGTGATCATCTCCTTGGATACTTTCACCTGGCTGCCTTTCAAATCGATCCCGTGACGCTCGGCCACCAGTCCCAGAATCGTTAGTACGCACGTCCCCAAAGCGGTCGCGACTAAATCGGTTGGCGAAAATGACTCGCCTTTTCCGCCATTATCAGTCGGTGCATCCGTCGTCATTGTCGCACCGCTCGGTCCGTGCGTGGCAACCACGCCAAGCTGGCCAACGTACTTTCCGGTAATTTCAACTGCCATGGGAACTCGTCTTTGCGTGAATGGTTTGGGTATCTTTTGGTTACGGAGCTCAGCAGACTGCCAAACAGTCTATCGTGATTGGAATTCTTCTCGTGCTGCTTCGAGTCAGTTGTTGTGTGCCGCGAAAAGGGGTCAGACTTTCGGCTAAAAACCTGAACTGCCGAAGCTCTTGACGAGCTTCGCGACCCGAGAGTTCGGACGGCACACGGAATGTGCCTGCTGCTTTGGCTAATGCTTGTGATGCTTTTCGATGTGCTGACGCAGCAGGTCTTTGCCGTAGTCGTTTCCATTGGGTGTCCGCATCACCGCGTGAATGTGATCCCGGGAGGGCTGGCGTGAACGAAATGGTGCAACCCGTCGCTGATGATCGAATTCAAGCAGAATCACCGGGCTATGGACTCGATAGTAAAAAACGCTGTCATCGGTCGTGCCGCCGATCCAGGCAAAGTACGTGCGGTCAAGATGCTGCCGCACCTCGTTCATTTTGACTTTGGCATGCCCATCGTCCATGTTGCCGACGTATTGCTCGATCACGGCAAGCAGGAGTTTCTTCTGGTCGTCGTCTAACTTCGCAGCCGCGACTCCGGCATAGTCCAGATCGATGTTGTCTTGATACGCTTGCGCGAGGGCATTGTTGCCGGTTTTTTCGTTGCTCAGGATCGCTTCCCGCTTTTGACTCTCGCTGAGCGACTGGATCAGAACCAGGCCTTTGTCTTGTTCTGCCTGCATCACGACCGTGCCCTTGAATCGGCCGGTGGTCGCACGAATTGGCTCGCTGCCAATGAAGACGGGCGACATGACAACTTGATCGCCCAAGACAAAGTAATTGATGATCAAATGATGCCCATCGACCTGCCATCCCCATGGCTCCGTCGTTGACGGTTCACCCATGATCGTGATCCAATACAACCACTCACCGTACTCGTCGAAATTATTGGCAAGCTCGGCCAGCGTACCGTTCAGCTTCATGATGTCCTCGGAAAGTTTCAGTCCTCGCGCGCTGAGACTTTCCCGCATCAAGCCAAACGCGAGATCTCGCTGGGTCTGGTCCATTTCTTTGAAACTGACGCCCAGACGTACGGGGAAGTGGCGGTTGTCCCAGCGCCGCCATTCCGGATCGTCAATCGGAAAAGTCGTCTTCTCGCGCTGCTGATCGGAAAGCCCATCCAAGAATCGCTCGGCTGCTTTGACAACCGCCTCCGTGGTCACACCCGTTGATTCGATTTTGAAAAGCCCGGGTTCGATTTGTCCGTCAGCCACAATCCCGCGATACGGCTGCGCGATCAAGGCCTCGGGGTTACCGCGCCGAGGTCCAAATCCTGCTCGCTGGGCGATTGCCGTGACTGTGACAAACGCGAGCGTAGCGGCGACGATCGCTAACGGTTTCTTTGCAGATTTCATCATTTGATTTTGACGGGTGAAAACCGGACGCTAACGCGTTGCGGCTGATAAAAGTGCCGCCGCCCAACTAAGATTCGATGCAGAACAGATGTCTTTCGCCGCGGATGAACAGTTGGTTGTCGACCGGAGCCGGAGTCGCATCGACGCCTTCACCGACCGAGTTGGTGGAAACGATGTTCAATTCGTCTCCATCTTTGATCACGATCGTGGTACCGCTACGGCCGGTCAAATAGACGTTACCGCCGGCAGCGATCGGCGACGCGTAGGTACTGTTGATGCCGGCCAGGCGCTCGGTCAAATAATGCGGACGCCCCGAGGCTGCATCGACGCATGAGAGCAAGCCAGATTTGCCTTTGTAGAAGTACAGGCGGCCGCCCGACAGCAACGGTGACGCGATGTCGGGTGTATCGCGATCAATGGTCCAGACGACACTTTTACTGTTTTCGATGTCGCCGCTGCCGTCTAATCGAAAGGCACCGATGAATGAGCCACGAAAACCGCTGCCGATAATCGCCAGTCCGTTTGCGGAGACGGCCGAAGCGACGGGACGCTGAGTCTGTCCGCCGCAGCGCCAAAGCTCACGGCCGGATTGGAGATCGTAAGCGCGTGCGTAATTCTGACCATTCATGATCACCTGTTTCCTGCCATCATGCTCGACCACCAACGGAGTTGCCCAACAGGTAGGCTCGTCCCGCGGTGTTTTCCAGATCGTTTCCCCCGTCAATTTGTTGAGCGCGTACAAGAACGAGTCACCTTCGTGGTCCCAGGGGACGAGGATCATCTCGCCTTCGATGGTCGGCGAGCTGCCCTCACCAAAACTGTTGCGAGTCGTCATCGGTGGAAAATCATCGCGCTTCCATTTCGGGGTTCCGTCCATGGTGTAACAATACAAGCCGCGCGAGCCAAAATGAGCGTAAACGTGCTGGCCATCAGTGCAGGGAGACGCTGAGGCAAAACCGTTGGTCTGATGGGTGCCTTGATGAGGCCTGGCAATCGTCGCGACTTTTTCCCAGCGCAGCGAGCCGTCGGCCCGATCGAAGCACATCAAGACAAATTTCAGTTTTGGCAACGGGCCGCGGATACCATCCACTGGAATCGCGGTGACCACAAATACCTGGTCTTCCCAAACAACTGGCGATCCTGATCCTCGTCCCGGTATTTCCGCTTTCCATTTCACATTCTTCGTGCTGCTCCACTGAGTTGGCGGTGTGGCGTTTGGCGCGGTTCCGTTGCCTTCCGGCCCACGCCAGTGAGCCCAGTGATCACACCAGCCTTGCGGGCAAAGAATCAGTAACAGGATGAAAGCAGGAATGATGGACCGAATCATCAGGTAACCTATTTGAGTTGACTTGAATACAATCTGTCAGTGTGGAGAGTTTAGCAGAGAACGAGAGGGGTTGGATGCTGGGAGGGCGAAGCTCCGGCCGAGCCGTGAAGAAAGGCTTGAGTCGTGTCGTTTTTCTCACGCCATCAAGCCCTCACCCGCGGCTGAGACCGCGACCTTTGCCGAAGGAAGAGGTAACATGGCGCCACAAGATCGAGGTAAACGCTTCACTCACACATCCCAATCGCAAACATCTTGATCACGCCAGCGTCGAGGTCCCAGAAACAAACGAATATGGTGGGCGGCTCAGCAGGAGCTTCGCCCTCCCGGAAATGGCTTGAATATGGTGGGCGGCTCAGCAGGAGCTTCGCCCTCCCGGAAATGGCTTGAATATGGTGGGCGGCTCAGCAGGAGCTTCGCCCTCCCGGAAATGGCTTGAATATGGTGGGC
>JBFJVZ010000442.1:0-5862 GCA_041623895.1 Pirellulaceae bacterium
ACGACGATCATAAATCGTAGTGGCACCGCTAGCTGACGCTGGTAACGCGATGGGTCGGAGTGGGGCGGCCGGGACGAAGCGCGTGAGCTGACGTGCTTGTGATGGCACCGCCATGAGAACCGATCAATCGCTGTACATTTGCCTCACAGTCCTGCCGCAAAACATCGGGATCGATCGCGACTCGGGCGTTGACGATGACTTGAATCGATCCGGCGACGCAGCGTCCTGAAGACAGGCCGACATCGACAGCCGACTGGTTGCTGACAACATTGGCCACCGACTGAGCATCGCCCCCAAGAACGGAGACTTTCAGGTGTGCTATCGCGCCGTCATGTTTTTCAATCACATCGCCCGCAATCGCGCCGGCTAATTCGCTGGCGAAGTCATCCAAATCAATCGCCGCTTGCGTGTTGAAGTTCGCCGTCAAATTGACCCAGCCCAGTTCGGCTTCGCCGGCTGCATAAATGTCGTAGTCGATTTCCAACAAACGCCTGCCGGCGATCATGGGTGATTCGATGTAACCCATCGCTTCATCAACACCGAGACCAGTTTTCGGGCTCACCGCGATCACCGGCACGCCCTCGGCAACTACGGACAAAGATTCCTTCAGCGATTGGATTTCTGCGGCCGAGAGTTGATCGCAACGGCCGATCATCAAGTAATCAGATTCCTCCAACTGCTTGCGAAAGATGTACTCCGCTTGCGGCGAAAAACCACTCAAAGGATGGTCTCCGCCGCTGCACAGAATCCGCCGACCGTGGGAGGGCTTGAGCAAAACGCCGAACGGAGCCAACTCGAACCGATCACCCAGCCGTTGCTGCAGCGGCAAGACAACGGTGGCAACCAAATCGGTGCAGCTGCCGACCGGTTCGGCCAGCAAGACGTCCGGGGCTGCGGATTCGCTCAACCGATCCGCGGTCGCCACCAGATCGTCAAAGCTACAACAGAAACAAGCGCCGGCAACCTCGCCGACGTCGAAGCCTTGCGAACGCAGATTATAAGTGTCGACCAAATCTGCCGCCTGGTCATTGGTGATGATTCCCACCCGCTTTCCGGCCGCGATGTATCGCCGCGCCAGTTCGCCAATCAGCGTGGTCTTCCCGGCGCCCAGAAAACCGCCGATCAGAACAAATCGAATCTTATTCATAAGTGCTGGACTGAATGTGATGTTGCGGGGGTGGAACGGCGAACGGGTGAAAGCAACAGCGAACCTTGGATGTTAACTCATCGATGCTAATTCTGCTACTTGCTGTGCCAGGTCTGTTGGGGGATCGGCAATCACAAAGGTCTTGCGTCGATGGGTGACCCCACGAAGCAATTCGATTTGCCAACGCGCGACCCCCAAGGCTTTTGCCAATGCTTTGATGATCGCTTTGTTGGCTTTGCCTTGATCGGCTGGCTCGGTCACGGAGACTTTCAAGGCATCATCGTGACTGCCGCCAACGGTGGTTCGCTTTGCTCCCGGCGTGGCATGAACTGCCAGATGGCAGGCGCCGTCAATGAATTGGATCATGCCGGCTACGTCGCCGGATGCAAGGGATGGATTGTCACTGCTGGATCACGCCTTCAAAAAGTCTGGAGCCAATTCGCACGATCGTCGCCCCCTCAGCGATCGCTTCGCGAAAATCTCCGCTCATTCCCATCGACAAATGCGGCAACGGTACGCCGGTCTGATCAGTCAAGCGATCTCGCAGCAACCGAGTTTCGGCAAATTGTTTCCGCGCTTCTGCGGGGGCGGTTCCCCAACCAGCCATGGCCATCAACCCATCCAACTGGACGCCTTGGGACGGTAACGATTCTAACAGGCCTGGCAACTCGGCGGGCAGCAATCCGGTTTTCGCCTCGTCGCCGCTAATGTTGACTTCCAACAGAACTCGGGTGACCCGGCCTTGCGCCAATGATTCATCCGCAATCGCCTGAAGCAATCGCTGGCTATCGACCGATTCGATGCAGGGACCGCATTTCAACAATCTTCGGACTTTGTTGCGTTGCAAGTGTCCGATCAAGTGCCAGGCGACCTCTTGGTCCATTAACTCTTCCGCTTTCTGCCAAAGCACCTGGGGTCGACTTTCGCCCAGGCAATGACAACCGGCATCGATCAACATTGCGGTGGTCGCTGTGTCAACGTATTTGGAAACGCCGACAATCTGCACGGCGTCCGCCGGGCGTGAGTGCGCACGAGCAGCCTGTTGAACATCGTCTTGAACGCAATGCCAGTTTTCGCGGATCCGGTCTGCTGTGGCCGAATCAGTCATCGGCGGGATCTTCGGAGTCGACCGTCACAAGTTCTTCCAACGACCCGTCGCTAGTGTAGAAGCGTGCGGCATAAAAATCAGCAACGATATGCTTGCCCAGCACACTACGATTCGTTGGCTTGGCAAGCGACCGATAGATCATCCATTGTTCGGAACCAACTTGCACGCGAAAACCAACTGCCTCATGCGGAGCGACAATCCGCAAGTTGTCGGCGACCGTTAGTTGTCGCCACGTTCTTGTTCGATCAAATCGCCGTTGCTGGAAATCGAACCACAGCGGCGCAAACAAACTGCCGCGACCACTTGCCGAGAGCGACAGATGATTGTCGTCGGACATTTTCAGCTCGGTACTACTGGCTCCCATTTTCCACTCGGGAGCGGAGAGTGGAATCACGAGCCCGCGGCGGCGTCCGTCGCTAAGAAAGTACTCGCGCGTTTCGGCTTCCGGATCCGGGTGAACACCGCGGGCCAACGGTATTCGGTTACTGTAACGAATCAATAGATCGGAATCAGGCCGGCGCCGAGTTTCCGAGGGCAGCACGCTGTCGGCAAGCAGCACGCAACGATCATCACGCACGACCATCAGCTGACGCTGCAACACAATTCCGCCCGACCAGGCCTGTTCGAGTTCCAGATAATGGACGTCATCGTCCGTGAACTCACATGTTGATTCCCACTGGTCGATGGGCTGTTGCACCTGGTCGCCGATTTGAAGGGAAGTTTGGCACTTGCCGCTGAGGATCATCGATTTTCCCGACATCAATTCCAGGCAGGTCTGCCTTGCTTGGTAATCAACTTGCACACGCCCCCGTCGCACGTCCCACTGCGGCATCAGCACCGCGATTTTTGCCTGCTCGCAATGCTGGAACGATTCCGGCAGGCAGATTTCCCAAGCCAGACGGCCGTTGACCTGACGTTTTCCCAGTGCTGCATCTACAGCCGGCTGCAATGATTCGGGATCGCAGGCAATGACTTCCGGCAGCAGTCCGCCAGCACCGACATCGTCCCTTACCTCGCCGCGACTCGCGAAGCTCATGGCACTTCCGCCGGTGTGAGTGGTCATCGCCGCGACCCAGTGCGCCAGACCGCTGGCAACGCGAGCCTGTCTTTTTTTGAATTCCTGCCCCGCGCCTGACTGCAGGATCTTTTTGCATCGGATCAGCGACGCCAATACGATCCTGGCGCTGGTGGCACCGCTGATGGACGACGCGATCGATTCCTGGTCTTGTTTACACCACTGCGACAAGCACTGGATCGACGATTTTTGTAGCCGTGAACAGGAAGGCAAATCTGCCAAACGCCAGGCAAGTGTCAGCCCCAGTTCTGCACCGGCGATCAGATAGCTTGGCTCGTGGCAGGCTTCGCGACTCGTTACGGCTTCGCGATATTGCTGCAGCGCCGAAAGCAGGTCCCACCACTGAGTGTAACCGAGGTGCTTGATCAAGCCGGGCATCGCCGCAGCCCAGAGCGTGGCTCTCGCTGCATCGAGCGGATGCGTGGCGCCCATGTTCAGCTCGTCCATCAAACAATCAGCGCCGCCGGCGAGATCGATTCTGGCCAGCTGCTTTTTTGAGACCTTTTGATCGGCGGCCAACCTGCTGACGACGTCCCACAGCGGATCGATTGCTTCACCGCAAGCGACCGCCACGCCCCAACGGTAGACGCGGCCCTGCCCGGCTGCATCTGCAAAGATTTGCGACGGCGGCGCGTTTTTTGCGTGACTGCGAATCTTGGCTCGCAATGAATCCCACTGGTCCGTCGGCAGCGACCCCGGTTGTGCCCGCTGTTGTGCCCGATCACCGGCATTTAGCAACAGATCGGACTCGGTGGTGGTGACCTGTAAAGACATATGGAGAAGCGGATTCTTTACGAAAACTGGGAAGCGAACTGGCTTTTTTGCCCAATTCGCGTGCATCGTCGGGCGTCATCTGCCCGCCGTCTAACCTGCTGGTTAACTTACTGTGTATCCGATATTGGCGACCACCACCTTACAATGAATCGCAAACCGCTCGCTACTTCCCAGTGGCGAAAACACCGGGAGATCCGCACATGAATCGACTGTATAGCGTCCTCGCCGCGATCGCATTCTCGCTGGCGGGTGCCTGGCAACACCAAGCCATTGCGCAGGTTTCCGAACCACCGAACAAGGAATCCCAAAGCGAGCCAGGAGCGGATGAAAAAACCGCCGACGTCGGTGAAAAACAAGACATCCCCCCCGACGAGATCGTCCGCAGAGCCTTTGCACCACCGCCCGAAGCTGTCGCTCTGACGAAAAAGAAAAGTTTGTGGATCGATCGGAAACGCAAACGTGTCTACCTGGACGGGTATGTTGCGATGCGTCGAGGTGTTTTGGAA
This sequence comes from Pirellulaceae bacterium, assembly GCA_041623895.1. GTDB lineage: Bacteria > Planctomycetota > Planctomycetia > Pirellulales > Pirellulaceae > JBFJVZ01. Next base: position 4,611 of record JBFJVZ010000442.1, read on the forward strand.
TTGTTTGCTTGTCCCAGCGGCACGAAAGAACACGAGTCGATCGTGGCAACGCTGGCCACCGCACGAGAAGTCCATGCCGCGTTGCTGGCGATTGAGGCGACTCCCGGGACACCGGTGCGGCACTTGCCACAATTCGTGCCGGCGACCGGTCAAGTCATTCGCGTCTGGGTCTGCTGGCGCGATGATAAGGGGCAGTTCCAGGTTTCCGATGCGCGACAATGGATCCAGAAGCAGGGCACCAAGAAAGCGATGCAGGCCGAGTGGGTCTTTGCCGGCAGCAGTTTTTGGCATGACCCAACTGACGGGCGGGATTATTACCAGGCCGATGGGGGTGACATGATCTGTGTCTCGAACTTTACCACGGCAATGATGGACGTCACGATCTCCAGCAGCGCGCAGGCAGACCAGTTGCAATTCGTCACTTTTGAAGAACGCATTCCAGAGATCGGGACGCCCGTCCGTTTGATCCTGGCTCCGATTCCGAATCCCACCGACAAACCGGCGCCAAAACCGCACACAGATCCAAATCAGCCGCCTGGTAAAGAAGTCTTGCCGAAGAAAGCAATGCCCCAGCAACCGGACGCCGCGGCTGAAGCCGCAAAATCATAATCGATATTCCGCGATTTGTGACCCGCGCCCGAGGTCGGGCGATGCACACGTCCTGATTGGCAAGATTCTGACAGCCTGTTCGGTTCAGAGGCTTGTTAGCCGCATTGGCGATCCAATCGGTCGTGGAACGAGTGCGGGAAAAAAGGCTCGTAACGAACGGTCCGATCGCACCGTTCTTAGGTCCACATCGTCGCCGCCGGCAGGCGTGTTATTCGCCCCCGAGGACAGCAATACCGTTGTAATTCGCACAACGAGAATTGGTGATCAAGCGGTTAGTAGCGACGAATTCTAAATCGATCGACGTGCTCAAAATGCAACGTAGGATTCCGAGGATGGAACTCTACCTGCGTACGGGTAGCGTTCTGCGTTTCACGATTCTCGGAGCAAGCTCCATGCACTCGAAACGATCGAAATTTTTAACTGCCGATTTCGGAATCTTTGTCATTGCGCTGGTTTTTCTGGCGGCGATGCACAATCAGGCATTCGAGGACCGGTTGGTTCTGATTCTGTATTACCTGGCCGCAGTCGGATCGGCATATGCGCTGGTTCAACGCCGCGCGATCGGTTTAGCTTCCGCGATTGTGGCGATCGTCGCCGCCACGATGTTCGCGCAATTGTATTATTCGGCCAATCCGGATTCCTG
>JBFJVZ010000443.1:0-5859 GCA_041623895.1 Pirellulaceae bacterium
GCCCTCCCATTTGGTTGGGTCGCAAGCGTCGGAAAATGCTTTGCGGCTGGGATGGTGAAAACATCGGAATCTGTAGGATGTGTGGCCGATAGCGAACATGCGTTTGTTATGGGAGGGCGAGGCTCCCGCCGAGCTGAAGCGTCGGAAAATGCTTTGCGGCTCCGCGGGAGCGTCGCCCTCCCATTTGGTTGAGTAACTTGTCTTCCACGCCCTCCCGAAAACCAAACGCACGCAGGGCAGGCGAACGACCGTCTTATCGTGCTTGTTTGGCGGCCAAGGCGGCACGGCGCTGGGCGACCAATTCATAACGCATCAATACCAGGCGAGCTAAATCGCCCATGTGATGCATGCCGCCCCGGTCCGCATCGTTTTCCAAACTCTTGGTCGACCGCTGAACGACCGGAGCTTCTTTGCCGGGGCAATCCGCGGCAGGGCAATCCGCGACCGGAATGGGACTGGCGGAAAAGTTTTTTGTGGCGGCTGGGGAATCGAAAAGCAACATCTGAGTCATGGGAGGTCTCCGTCAAAGATCGTTTGCCGAGTGCTCTTTCACTCGGGTAAAACGATTCTTCGCGAGCCCCATGACACGTCTGGTCAGGGCCGGGAGATTACCCTGCCAAATCCAGAATTCGCCGCATTTCCGCCACGGCGTCTCGCATGCCCACCATCACTGCACGGCTGATGATCGCATGCCCGATGTTCAATTCCACCAGATTGGGAATCGTCATCACGTCGCGGACATTGGTGTAATTCAACCCGTGTCCGGCGTGTAACCGCATGCCGGTTGCAGTCGTGACACGCCCGGTTTCACTGAGCCGTGAGAGTTCCTTCACACGTTGCTCGCCGCGGGCCAAGGCGTACGGACCGGTGTGCAGTTCAACTGCCTCGACGCCCAGCTTTGCTGACGCTTCCACTTGGTGCGGGTCCGGGTCGATGAACAGGCTGGTCAAGATGCCGGATTCCTTGAGCCGATCGACGGCCTTCTTGATCCTGCCATTATCACCGACAACATCCAGGCCACCTTCGGTCGTGACTTCCTGGCGGCTTTCGGGCACCAGCAAGGCCCACGTGGGCAGCACACGACAAGCGATCGAAACAACATCATCGGCACAGGCCATTTCCAAGTTGGTTTTGACGGTCACCGTTTGGACCAGGACTTCCACATCGCGATCTTGGATATGCCGACGGTCTTCGCGCAAGTGAAACGTGATTCCATCAGCGCCTCCCTGTTCGGCCATTGCCGCTGCGATCACCGGATCGGGCTCGTAGGTCCTACGCGCTTGCCGGATCGTAGCGACGTGATCAATATTGACTCCCAACTCAATCATCTTGCGCGTCTCTCATCTTGTTTTCCAGCCACTGGATCTCAGAGGCAATGTCCTCAGCCAGACTTTGTTTTCTGACCGCTTGGGGAAGTACGGTCCAGGCATAGGTTTCGACCTCGAGATGCCCGGTAAACTCCAGCTGCGATTCGTCAGCTGCCTGAAGTGACGAAATGGTTCGCAGACATTCCAGCACATCATCATGGCTGGTCGTCAAATGTCCAAAGCGTTCCAAAAAGATCGGCACGTGAAAGTGGACCACCCATTTTTGATCACTGCGAACGTCGCCACCACGAATCAATTCCGGCAAGTCTTCGACCAGTTCAAATTCACCACCCTTGGTTCGACGACCTGTCTGGTGCAAGTACCTGTCTTCGGCAAACTCAGCCAACTGCTGCAGTGCTTCTGATTTGTTTGCTGCGCTGATCGACTGCCAATCGGCAACGACCGCACTGCTGACTTGGACTTTGCCAACCGCAATGCCGGCCCGAGCAAAACGGCCCAACACTACCGATTGGGCTTCCATCATCACGGCGGCATGGCAAACGTCGTGGCAAACGGTGATGTAGCGGCGATGTTTACTTTCGGGCAAATGCTGGTCGAACCAATTCACCAGGTCATCCGACGTATCCAAAATGCATCCTGGTTCCGGTTCAATCGCCAGTACAATCCGCCGACCCGAACGCGATTCCAATTTTTCAAGTAGGTCGGCTGCGATCCGCAAATTCGCAGCCGCTGCCAGCAGCAAATCCGACTCACTAGCCGAGCCGTCATCGGCCAGCGGGTTGTTCGGCCAACCGATCGGCAGGGTACTGATCGAGCCAACCCCCTCGGATTCCGGCAGCAGTATCGACAGGATGTTTGCCAGTCTTTCGGTATAATCAAGCCTGGCGCGGTCCCACCAGGGCGGCAAGTAGACACGGTGCTTGACCACTGGTTGATGAAAATTGTCATATGGGAAGCCGTTGATCGTGAATGCCCGCAAGCAGCTGTCGTCCAAGAAACGGCGAAAATCCTCCGCGGCCGATCCAACGGCCAGCTGTTCGGCCGCCTGATTGGGGATCCAAAGCCCCACTCCCAGTTCGTCACTCCCGAGAGCGCGGCGGGCAGCGACCGCATATTTCTGCAAATTATCGCGAATCGAAAGTACATCCGTGCCGGCATGCACGTTCGTGCAATATCCAACGGTGTAGCTGGCCGGGTTCAACTTCGTCACAGATTGCCGATCACGGTAGATTGCGGGGACAAACAAAGCTCTTTTATACCGTAAAAAGCTGAGTTGATTTACCGCCGTGAGCTCCACGCGGCCGCAACTCGGCGGCGCCTGGAAAGCTCTGCCCTGTTTTCCACGTGCCCGCGCCCCCGCGTTGATCTGCCCCAAACGCGGGGGTTTTTTTGTACCTTGATGGTCCCGGCGGACGGAAATGTTGCCCGGCTGACTAAACTCATGGAAGCCCGGTACGCGCGACCGGTGATCGTACATCTGCAACTGACCAACCCGGCGGTCGCTCGGACTACTTTTTTGAGGACTTGCCCGCTGCCAATCGGGCCTTCTGGAAACCAAATCGAACGTGAATCGATCTCTATTTTTGCTGCTCGTCTTGCTCTTTCCGGCCACCGGATCCAGCCAGTTCTTGCCCAACAGCAAGCACGCCGACTCGACCGATCGTTTCTTTCAAATCGACCCCTGGTTACCAACCCCCAACGGGTACCGAACCGCATCCGGTGCTCCCGGTCCAAAGTATTGGCAGCAGCGCGCTGACTACGAGATCGACGTGACGTTGGATGATCAATTGCAGCGGATCGAAGGCAGCAGCCGGATCACGTACCACAACCATTCGCCGCACGTGTTGAACTACATCTGGGTTCAGTTGGACCAAAATCGGTTTCAGCCTGATTCAGATTCCAACGGTTCACGCACAGCGCCATCGCTGGACGGACGAGTCTCCTTTGGCGTGATGAAGACAATCCTGTCGCGAATCGCCTTTGCCGGCGGCTATACGATCGCATCGGTGACCGGCGCAGACAACGCCGATTTGGAGTACACGGTTGTCAAGACAATGATGCGGATCGACTTGGCAGAGCCGCTAAAGCCGAATGATACGATCACTTTCCAGATTCGTTATTCCTACAACATCATTGATGCAAAGGTCATTCGCGGCCGCGCCGGTCACGAGTATTTCGAGAAGGATAAGAATTACATTTACGAGATCGCTCAGTTTTTTCCCCGCGTGGTCGCCTATACGGACTACGCCGGCTGGCAGCACAAGCAGTTTCTTGGCCGCGGCGAATTCACCTTGGACTTGGGCGATTACCGCGTGCGAGTTACCGTGCCAGGCGACATGGTGGTGGCGGCCACGGGTGTGCTGAAAAATCCAGATGATGTACTGAAACCGGAATGGAAGAAACGTTTGCAGGAGGCGAAGTCGGCAAAAAAGCCGCTCTTCGTGATCACGCCCGCGGAAGCCAAAGAGAACGAATCGGCACGCACGGCGACAACCAAGACTTGGGTTTTTGAAGCGGCCAACGTTCGCGACTTCGCATTCGCCGCGAGCCGAAAATTCATCTGGGATGCGATGGGCGTCGATGTCAACGGTCAAAACGTGATGGCGATGTCCTATTATCCCAACGAAGCGGAACCGCTGTGGAGCAAGTACTCCACCGAAGCGGTCGCACACACCTTGCACGTTTACGGCAGGTACTCTTTTGACTATCCCTACCCGGTTGCGATCAGCATCAACGGTCCGGTGTACGGCATGGAGTACCCGATGATTTGCTTCAACGGACCGCGACCGGAAGAAGACGGCAGCTACAGCAAAGCCACCAAGTACGGATTGATTTCCGTGGTGATCCACGAAGTAGGCCACAATTTCTTTCCCATGATTGTCAACAGTGACGAACGTCAATGGACTTGGATGGATGAAGGGCTGAACACTTTCCTGCAATACCTGGCAGAGCAAGAATGGGAAGACGACTACCCGTCACGCCGTGGCGATCCGGAAAAGATGGTGCCTTACATGCGCGGCGGCAATCAACGGCCGATCATGACCGGCAGTGAACAAATCCTTCAATTCGGTCCGAACGGATACGGAAAACCGGCCACGGCGTTGAACATTCTGCGTGAAACCATCCTCGGCCGCGAACTGTTCGACTTTGCCTTTCGAGAGTACGCACGAAGGTGGAAATTCAAGCGGCCCACACCGGCAGATTTCTTTCGCACCATGGAAGATGCCTCGGGCGTTGACCTTGACTGGTTTTGGCGGGGATGGTTCTACAGCACCGACCATGTCGACATCGCCATCGAACACGTCCGCTGGTACAAGATCGACAGCGGCGATCCGGATGAAGCAGCAGAGCGGAAACGCCAACAGCGTGAGGACAAGGAGGAAACATTGAGCGCCGAGCGCAATCAGCCGCTTCCCAAACGCATCGATTGGCAACCGGGACTCAAGGATTTTTACAACAGCCCGGATTATGATCCCGACAAAGTTGAGCAGGCAGACCGCAAGGCCTACCAGAAATTCTTGGATGGCCTGGATGATCAGCAGCGGAAGATGCTGAAGCGAAAAACGAATTTTTACGTTGTCAGTTTTCGCAATCTTGGCGGACTGGTGATGCCCGTGATTGTTCGCGTTCACTACGGCGATAACACAAGCGAACTGCTGAAGTTCCCCGCCGAGATTTGGTCGCAGAATGGCACTCAGATTGACAAACTGATTGTCAGCGATAAAGAAGTCGTACGGTTGGAACTCGATCCGCGGCGTGAGACCGCCGACGCCGAAACCAGCAATAACCATTGGCCGCCAAAACTGGTTCCCAGCCGCTTCAAGCTGTTCAAGGACCAGAAGAAAAAGAACGAAATGCAAAAGTTCAATGGGCAGCAGGAGGCGAAGAAGGATCAGGAAAAGCCCAAACCTGAAGAACAACCGGACAAGGACGTCGCCAAGGAGAAAACGCAGTGACCACGACTCTTGGCTTATTGTTCACACTCCTGCTGCATCCCGTGCACGAGACGGTTTCGGAAATTGAGTGGAATCCAACGACCGGCAGACTGGAAGTCGCTCTGAGAATGAGCATCCTGGATGAACAGTGGATCGAGCAGCAAATGAAGACAACAGCAGCTGTCAAGACCTGGGCGCCGTTGTACCTGGCGAGTCGCTTTCGGATCGCTTCGCACGGACGTGATGATGCCGACCCAAAAAAGCGAGCGGCCACGTATCATTGGGTCGGTCGCGAAGAACAGGGGTCCCATGTCTGGTGGTACTTTGAGATTCAGCCGGCACAGAAGGCTCGCCCAAAAGTGATTTCCCAGCGAATGCTACTGGAACGCAACGAAGGCTATGTCAATCGTGTCGTCGTGCTTGGCGACAAAACTCGGCGCGCCGTTACACTGACGGTGACAAATCCGCAGGCAGATTTGCAAGAGTTGTCGCGGAACTCTGCGAGTTCGCAGTAGTAGCCGTTCACTCCCAGAGATCGTCGTCGTTCGCTCCGCGAACGATCGTTCCCTTAAGCGTTCGTTTGCGGAGCAAACGAC
>JBFJVZ010000444.1:0-5838 GCA_041623895.1 Pirellulaceae bacterium
CTCTTGGCGAGTTCGGCTACCCTAAAATTAGACGGTGCCACACCACTACAGTCGAAATGCAAACCCTGTCACTGTTGGTTGCTCCGGGCTTAGGTTCGGCCGAGCGCCTGTTTTCACGTTCTCAGTCAGCTCATTGGCAAGCTGAATCAGCATCGCCACATCATTGACTTCGCCAGCTTGCTGCAAGGGAACTCTTTCCATTCGACTTTGTGAATATTTTCCCAGTGCCCGCGCATAGGATTGATCGTAGTAATCCAGTGTGATCGCCGCAAAGCTCGTGACGTCGCCCCGTTGTAGCGCCATCAGTGCGGACTGTAGCCGTGCTCCGCCCAAACGTCTGCCTATTTTTTGAACCGCCGCCGCCAATTGCTCGATCGGCAAATTGCCATATTCCTCGACCAGGAATTCGACGCGGCAGTCGCGGTCGACTTCCACAAAGATGATGGGTGCACTCACCATTTGATTCCAAACGGGTTGCGGAATCTGGACCTTGCCGATCGCTCGGCTTTCACCCTCGATCCACACCGGTCTGTCCGCATCCAAGTTCCGCCACTGTAAATACAGATGGTTCTCGAACTGCTCGGCGGTCGGTTGTGGCGGCTGTCCGATGCCGCCGAATGCCGATCCGCGGTGATTGGCCAATCCCTCCAAATCAATGACTTGCTCATCGTGCTGTTGCAAAACAGACAGCAACCTTGTTTTTCCAGCGCCCGTGTGTCCGGCCAGCAACACGACGCGGCGGGGCTCGGCAAAGCAGCGATGAGCAGCACGGCGAAACGCCTTGTAGCCTCCGCTCAGTACTCGAGGCTGCAGGCCGCAATCGCCGCATAGCCAGGCAACTCCCTCGCTGCGCATGCCGCCGCGCCAGCAGTGAACGACGAATTTTCCAACTGGCGCAATTCTGTGGATCGATTCAACCAACCGCTCGGCTTTCGCCTCGGCAATGGCAAGTCCTCGCTTCACCGCGTCGATGCGACCAATCTGCTTGTACAGCGTTCCGACTTCCGCTCGCTCAGCATCATCAAACAGCGGGACGTTGAGGGCGCCGGGAATGTGCCCGCGGCAGTACTCACGCGGCGAACGAACGTCGATCAGAGGCAATCGATCAGAGTCCAGGAACGCGTCGACGTCGATGATTTCCACTTTTGTTGATTCCACGAAGACATAATCTTCCCGGCATTACTATATCCGAAAAAGCCGGTTGGATGGCGTGCTTTAGAACTCGTCTGCGTTGAGGGGTTGATGGTAATCCGGAAGAACATCCGATTCGACCGACACCCGTGTCAGTACCCGCAGGTCGAACCGGAATAACAGCGCGTCGTAGGCTTGATCCTGAGTCGATTCAGCGTCACACGCAGGGCTTTGGATACCGTTCATTTTCGGGGATCGGTTTACCGGTGGCTGGCGTCGACCGATAATTCACGTGCCCTGCGCAGTCGCGTCTCTCGTTGGTGCAACTACATTACGATCAACGATTACATTACGATCAACGATATGATGCTCCGGAAGTGCCTCGCTTAAGGCGATCGAGGTCTTGCTAACAAACGCTGCCGATCGAACAATTCGTGACGCAAGTGGTGACTCTCCATTAAGCTGGGCGAGTTGGCATCGCAGGCCAAAAGAGATCATCGACTTGCTTAATCCCGCCACAACGAGCGAAGGCGCGGTGTAACAAACAAGACTTGCACTTCGCGAGCTCTCCTCCTGTGCCTCCCTAAATCGCATTTCGTTAGCCGACTGAAGACACCCCACTTCGATACTCATGGTTTTGGTAACGTTGGATTTGCTCGATGGCCAAAAACTCAGACAAGAATCGCGTGCTGGAAAGACGCCGGGTCGAATTGCTTCACGCAATCGAACATCAATTGTGTCCTGAAGCCGTATTGAAACGCGTGACCGCGCTGAAGCAAGCGGTGATTGGCGTTGCCAAAAAGCAGCATGTAACACACTCGCCATTCCGTAGAATCGAAGACAACCCGGAATGGCAAACGGTGAATGCGTGCTGGACGGCATTCACAACTGATGAAGTCGTCGCTATTGTGCAACGGTGGTCCGATCGACCGTCATACAAAGACGTATTTCTGGCCTGCCGTGATGTTCAAACGCGGACCAGCCTTCCACCTGACCAAGACAACGGGGGATAACCATCTCGTGTACACGAAGGACGGCATGTCACGTTCACAAATTGAAACCACAATGGCCGTTTTCGGTTGCGACCGCCGATCAAGTTCAACGCCAAATCCATCCATCGACATCCTGCCACTGGATAGATTTCAATACGTTACGTTTTTTCTGCAAAGGTTGATTGCGAAGACCCTACCAAATACGAATTCTTGATCTGTGACTACTCACTGCTGTCGTTAGACATCACGGAGGCCTTGTCCGTCTTTTGGCTGATGGCGTGGAGCGGCGCCGATCGCTGGCCCCGGCCCCTTTCCGCTGACCGATCACGCCCTGGTACAGAGACCAGAAAAACAGGAGAAATTCCACAAAAAAGGCAATCGTGCATCAATGCACGCTTGCATTCTTTGTGAGGCTTGGTATCCTTGGTTGTGGCTCGAATTGGGGGAGATTTGCCATGAAATTGCTGTCAGACGCATGCGACTACGGTCTGCGGGCAGTGATTTGGTTGGCTCAGCGGCCAGCTGAGGCTTACAAGGTCAAAGAAATAGCTGAGGGGACCAAGGCGGCTCCCGGATACCTGATCAAGGTGCTTCAGGAACTGACCAAGGCCGGCATCCTGACTGCCAGACGGGGCAGTCACGGTGGTTTTACGTTGCAGAGCGACCCGGCTTCTTTGACGGCTTTGGATGTGATCAATGCCATCGATCCCATCGAGCGGATTGAGTCGTGTCCGCTTCAATTCAAGTCACACTCGCTGCAACTTTGCGCAATGCATCGCTGTATCGACGATGCCATGGCGTCGATCGAAGAAACCTTTCAGCGAACAACGATCCGCGACGTGATTGAAAGTGGTCAAAGGTCTGAATCGCTGTGTAAGGTTCTAGGTCCGCCCAGTAAGGCGGAACCAGTTTCCATCGGTAATAATGCGACTGAGACCACCAAGTGATTCCCTTACGTCCATTTACAAATCTCGTCGTTGCCAGCGGAGATAATTGATGAGCCAGTCCATTGAAAAGCAAGCGGTTGATCGCGACGAGCATGCGGTTGATTCAGCAGGGCTGGATCATCCCGTGGCGACGACGCAACCGTGTTTGTTGATGGATCGGCAACACACGATCGTAGCCTTGGATCGCATTACCAGGGTCGCCTTGATGGTGACCCCGCCGCCGATCGGTGATGCGATTGACCAGGCTTGGGAGGCAGTTTCGACGATTCGATCGGTATTAAAACTGCAGCCAGTTCCGATGACGGTGACGATGCAATTGGTGTTCGTGCGGTCAGTCGATGACGTGCCCAAGTTTCAAAAGTTGTTTGAGGCCTATTACGGTGATCGGATGCCGACGACCAGCTTTGTCGTGCAACCTCCGTGTGGTGGCCAGGCGCTGGCGATCGAAGCTTGGGCGCTGGGTGGCGACGACGTTGAGGTCAGTTATCCAATGCCCGACGTGGTCACAGTCAACTACGACGGGTTGCACTGGGTTTACATCGCCGGGCTTCGCTCTGACCAGATTGTCCATGGTGCCTACGCAGAAGCCCACTGCACGTTTGGCGAACTTGCCACGCGGCTGGAAAAAGTCGGCGTGACATTCAAAGACGTTCCTCGAATCTGGTTATATCAAGGCGGCATCAACGACAACGAGCAAACAGATTCGGGGGAAGAAATTGAGCGATACCGAGAATTGAATCGCGCGCGGACCGATTTCTTTGATCAGCAGAAAGCGATTGGCCAGTTGATCCTCACGCCCGAGGGCAAAGTGCAGTACGCCGCAAGCACCGGCATCGGCATGGCCGGGGATGGGCTGGTGATTGGCTGCCTGGCTTTGCAGACTGATCGGGAGGACGTGGGACTGTTGCCGCTGGAGAATCCTCAGCAAACATCATCTTTTGAGTACTCCAGTGAATTCTCAATCAAGAGTCCCAAGTTTTCTCGCGCGATGGCGGTCACACTTGGTGATTACGTCACCACTTGGGTATCCGGCACCGCGAGTATTTTAAATTCGGAAAGCATGCACCTGGGGGACATTGAGAAACAAACTGAACAGACGATTGACAACATCGAGCGTCTGATCAGCCGTGAAAATTTTCGGCGACATGGACTTGGGGGAGCCGGAGCCAAGTTGACGGATCTGGCCAAGGTACGCGTCTATGTCAGACGTCCTGAGGATTATGAAAAGTGCCAGGCAGTTTGCCGGCGACGGTTCGGCGATCTGCCCACGATTTACGCTCAGGCCGATATTTGTCGTCGTGATTTGCTAGTAGAGATCGAGGGCGTGGCGTTCTCGAGAATTGATTCATCGACAACCGACTCATAACCGCAGGTGGATGATGCCAAGTCATCCCTTCGTAGAGACTCCTGATTCCATACAGGTTCGAAAGAAACGCGTCCGGGCAAGATTGCGTGACAGACGAAGGCGACGAAACCCGGTGTGGCTGGTCGTCTTGATCGTCGTCTTGTCGTTAGTTTCTCTGTTTGGTTGGGTCTCTTACGTATTGGAAAAGACCCAATCGAGACCTGCTGTTTCGGCGCAGCAGCCCGCCGCGGTGCAAGCAGCCAAGCGTCGTGTTCCGCCGCCCGCGGCTGTCGATCCCGTGTTCAGGCCGCCCCGCACAACTGGACCGGCAGTTGCAGAAAGCCTGGCTCCGACTTTTCGCGAAAACTGGGAAGAATACGAAACCGCATGGGCTGAAGGTCTGTTTGAGAGCGAGCTCCCCGTGCACGCTCACAATTTTGTCGATGACCATGTCTTCCTGGACCTGATCAAACAGGAGATCAAGCCGGCGAAACTTTGTTCGGATGCAACCTTCTTGAGACGCGCCTACATCGACACCATCGGCACGTTGCCTACAGTCGCGGAGGCCAGACAATTCTTGGATGACACCGATGCGGACAAGCGATCGGTTTTGATTGACCAGCTCTTGGATCGACCGGAGTTTGCTGATTACTGGGCGATGAAATGGTGTGACATTCTCCGCGTCAAAGCGGAGTTTCCGATAAACCTTTGGCCTAACGCAGCACAAGCCTACCATCGCTGGATTCGCACTTCCATCAAGGAAGAACTTCCTTACGATCAGTTTGCCTATCAACTATTGACTGCCTCGGGAAGCAATTTCCGCACGCCGCAGGTGAATTTCTATCGGGCGCTGCAAAGCAAGGAACCGAAGGCGATTGCGGAGGTCGTCGCTTTGACATTCATGGGCGTGCGCACCGAGTCCTGGCCGGCCGAGCAGCTTGAAGGGATGAGTCAGTTCTTTACCAAGGTTGGCTACAAACCGACCGGCGAATGGAAAGAAGAGATCGTATTCTACGATCGCCGTCGGGAGGGCAGCGGATCGCCGAATGACCCTGTACGGGCAGTCTTTCCCAGCGGCGCCGCCGTGGAGATTCCCCCGGGTCAGGACCCCCGCGGCGTCTTCGCCGATTGGCTGATTGACGGCAGGAACCCTTGGTTTGCCAGGTCGATCTGCAACCGCATTTGGTATTGGCTGCTTGGCCGGGGCATCGTCGATCCGCCCGATGACGTGCGACCCGATAACCCCTGCGTGAATCTTCCGTTATTGAATCACCTTGCTGAAGAATTGATTGCCTCGAAGTATGACGTGAAACACATCTTTCGGCTAATTCTCAATTCCAACGCTTACCAACTTGCTCCTAACCCGCAAAGTGACGATCCGCGAGCGGCGGCGCATTTCGCCTATTATCAACCACGGCGACAA
>JBFJVZ010000445.1:0-5780 GCA_041623895.1 Pirellulaceae bacterium
AGACGAGCAATCCTGGCCCCAGGCTATACGCTGCCACTGCTTCGCAGTTGTCGTATGGTTGTGACGAACGAAAACGTCGATGGCTACAACCACCGCGCCTGATAAGAAAAGCCAGGCTTGAATTCCTGCTTAAGCGGGACGCTCTGCAAGTTCTGGCCTACATCTGTTCGCAGGAGCAAACGACGACTTTCATAAAGTCACTTTAGGCGGTCGCGAACAGACGCCCACGACGCTGAATCGGCTCACTCGTCGTCGATGTTTGGGCCGCTTGACCGGTTTTTGCCAACGAAGCTGGCGACGCGCCGGTACACGCGACGGTCAATTCATGGACTTCGCGCGGATCGGTGATCTCGCATAACGGGTGGATGCCACTCGCCGTCTGCGCCGCCACGATGATGCGGCTGCCACACCGCAACATCGTTACCCGAGTCCGCCCATCGATCGCCGTGCTACCAAGCGTTTGCAAGACATCGCTCGGCATCGAACCGGCACGAATGTTTCCACGCCCAAACTTTCTTGTCAAACAGACGAGACCAGCAAACAGGCCAAGCACGATGGCCAAGCTGGAAACGACGGTTACCAGCGGAGTCGCGAATCCACCCGGCTGCGGATTCGCTTCCGCCTGTTCGGCAACCGGCGCTAATGAGGGAAATTCCCCGGCCGATCCAGCGCGATCCGTCACCGTGGAGACCTGATTTTCGGCGAAGGACAAATGCGCAGATGGAATCGAACTGGCGAAGTTCGTCGCCGCACCCTCAATCATTCGCTCTTGCGCCGTTAGCGGTGCTGACCAGGCCAACAAGCAAAATATTCCCAGCAAGAATCTCAGCATCCGTGCTCTCTCCCTGTATCAGCTGCCAACGAGTTCCGTGATGCGAACACAGAATCGGTCATTCATCACGAGTATCTCGCCCCGCGCAATCAATCGATTATTGACGTACACGTCGACTGGATCACCGGCGGCATTGTCCAAGGTGACAACGCTACCGGCGCGAAGCTGCAAGACGTCTTCCAATCGCATCCGAGTGCGGCCGAGTTCGATTCGCAAATCAAGTTCAACCTCGCTCAGCACAGCTTCCGTTTCCACGGCGGCTGAATCGACACTCGCGGTCAGATCGTGTAACTGAAAAGGCCGTGGCGACACCACGCCTGAATCTGACGACTCGCTGCTGAAGTGCATCGGCTCGGGCAGGATGGGATCGGACATTTCGGGGCCAAGAAGTTTCACGCGCTCGTTTCACGCAGCAGGCGGGAAAGTACGTCGACGGAAGATCATCTGTCCTAGAAACGCGATAATTCAGCAAGCCCAATTTAGTATCGTCGCGGTCGATAGAGGTCCAAATCTTCGCGGCCCACCAGACTTGCATACAGCGAAACGATTTCGCGAAGTCCCGTCCAGAAGGCTGCTTCCGCATCGGCTGAAGATCTCTGGCCTATCCGAAAACAGTAGGGAACCGGTGATTCGAATCCGAATGCGATGTCGGCTTGATCGCCTACGGCCAAAATCACCGATTCTGCATCCATCGATTCTGTGTCATCAACTCCACAAACGGTCAACCGAAAATCTGGCGGAATTTCCTCCTCGATGTCGTCTTGTTCATCGAGCTCAATCTCGACGGTTTGAATCTCGACCACGCGGCAGGGGCAGATCACACGTCCACGCAGCAGATCCGTTTTCGTGAGTGGGACCAGAATATCGTCGATCCACTGGCTGATCGTGATCGGCTTGGTGCTGGCGGCAAAGTCAGGATGCTGCGACTGCAGCGCGGCCGAAGCCAAGGGCGAACAACACCGATCCGGTGGCAGCGGCAGTGTTTCAGCCCTGCGATCATGAAGCGAATTAGCGATCTGGACGGCTTCGATCAAGGTCACATCGTATCCCAGATAACGGCCGTACAGAGCGGCTTCGATCCCCAGCGGTCCTGCACCGACGACTGCGATCGAGCCCGGCGGATCTAGTGTCATGTCACTCGGCATGCTCGCGCGCTCCTTGCCGCGAACCAGCGACAGCAGTCTGTTGTTTGCCGACTTGAAAAGCAGCTAAGTCGACTGGCGGAGACGATCCGCTGATCAGATCGGCCAAGCAAACTGCCGTGCCAGGAGACAGATGGATGCCGCTGCGAAAATGACCCGCGGCAACAAACAGGTTGGATGTCTGGGGGACGCGACCGATCATAGGAAAACCATCAAAGGTCATGGGGCGAAGTCCCGACCAGCTGGCAACTTCGACCGCGTCTTTCAGGTCAGGGCACAAATCAAAGGCGAATGCCCGTAACGAGTCGATGATCGGCTCGGTCGTTTCGCGCCGAAATCCGACTTCTTCTTCGCAAGATCCCACCAACACGTGCCCGTCGTCTCGGCACACCAGGTAACGATGTCCCACATTGACAATCGGTCCAAACAGTGGCCGCTGCGTTTTCAATAGCAAGATTTGTCCGCGAACAGGCACCAGGCTTTGTTGCAATCGCAACGACGGTGAGATCAAGCCGCTCCAGGCGCCGGCAGAGATCACCACCGCGTCGGCCGCAAATTCACGCGCTTTCTCCTTGTCAGCCGTCGCTAGCGTTTTGACCAACGCGCCGCAGTCGCTGTGAACAATATCGCAAACCCGAAGGCCCTCAACGATTTCGACACCATTGATCTGACAGGCTGCTGCCAAAGCTTTCAGGTATTGTGGTGTGCGGACCTGACATTCCTGTGGTACCCACCAGGCCGCCAGTTGCTTTGTTTGTTGTGCCCATTGCCGCAACGCCGGTTCCCGCTTGGAAAGCGAGGTCGGCGCGACCGACTGACATTGAATTTCGAGCTCGTGCCAGTAATCGGTCATGCCGATCATTGCCGCTCGCTCACCCACGGTGTCCGCCAAATACCAGGCGCCGCACTCGCGAAACCCGGTGTCGACACCGGTCAGCGATTTCAACTTCTGCGCCCACTCCGGGAACAATTCATGACTCAAGCCGCGAAGCTGATCAATTGGATCGGTCGCGGTCTGCCGGTTCGCGGGCGGCAAGATCCCGGTAGCCGACCACGACGTTGCTTTGCCGACTTGTTCGCGGTCGATCAAAGTGACAGCCAACTCGCGTTGGGAAAGCTCCCAAGCCAGGCTGAGCCCGATCGCACCGCCGCCGACAATGATGATTCGAGGCTGGCTCATGTCGCTGACTCACCCAGGATCGACTCGATAGCGCTGGCTAGATCTCGACAACCGTGGTCTCGCTGTGACGATTTTGCCAGTTCGACTCGCAGCCGATTCAATTCGTCAATCGTATCGACGTCTTCACGGATCGCTAAGCTTGCCAGCCGCAATCCAAGTTGCTCAATTCGCTCAGCGGTGGCCTGATAGACTCGATCGCTGCTCCAGGGAATATCGGCAAACAGCCGTTGGTACTCGTCCCGCCAGGGGCTGCGGAGTCCGATCAGGTAATACCCGCCATCGCGAGCGGGCCCCAAAACAACATCGTCTGAAATCAGCTGATCAAAGGCGTTCTCGATCTCCCTTTCACTCAAGGTGGGACAGTCCGCGCCGATCAGGACGCTAGCGTTGGGCCGGCTGGCAGCTGTTGAGGCGAGAGTTTCTCGAAACCATGCCTCGATCCTGCGGCCGAGATCACCGGGCCCCTGGGATCGGATCTCCCAGAATCCCGGGGGCAATGCTGCCCGAAATTCGGATATTTGCTCCGCGGGTGCGACCGCAAAGATTCGCCGATCGGCAACCGACTGCAGCGATCGGGCCACGTGAATGACGAATTGGCGATGAACGGCAGCGGCCTGCGGCTGTCCGATGGACTGGCCAAGTCGCGTTTTTACCTGTCCCGTCGTCCAATACTTGGCCATCACACCCAAAACATCAGCTTGCTGCCTGCGGGTGCTTGTTCTTGGTGGCTCCACGGCAATACTTTTGGTGTAGTCTGACGCCCATTTCCGGTGGATTTTGGCTCAGACGGGGTGTTGACTGAGCTGTCGAGTCCGATTTCGCTTCTCCCCAACCGCTAAACCTTTGTGTAGCGTGCCCGATGATTGCAGTTAGGATTAAAACTGCAGCTCACAGATGTTATCTTGTCACACAATCTTCCAACTCTCCATAGGCCCACACGCAATCGATGGCCGATATGAGCTCCGAAAAGTTTCTTCGCATGATCGCCAAGAGCGGTCTGGTTGAACCGGAGAAGGTCGACAAGATCGAGCAAAAGATACGAGAAAAGAGCGGTGGGGAGCTGCCCAAGGATCCGAAAAAGATTGCCAAGGTGTTTCAGCGTCAAGGTCTGATCACGGAATGGCACACCGAAAAGCTGATCGGAGGCAAGTACAAGGGCTTCTTCCTGGGCAAGTACAAGTTGCTCGGTCACATCGGTACTGGCGGCATGAGCAGCGTGTACTTGGCCGAGCACACGCGGATGCACGACCGACGTGCGATCAAGGTCTTGCCCAAAGCACGTGTCAAAGACGCAACTTATTTGGCTCGCTTTCAGCTGGAAGCAAAAGCGATTGCCTCGCTGAACCACCCCAATATCGTGTTGGCTTACGACATCGACAACGAAGGCGACGTGCACTACATCGTCATGGAGTATGTCGACGGCTTGGACTTGCAGGCGATCGTCAAGAGGGACGGACCACTTGACCCATCGACCGCTGCCGATTGGATCGGACAGGCAGCCCGAGGACTGCAACATGCACACTCCAAAGGCGTCATTCACCGCGACGTCAAACCTGCCAACTTGTTGGTTGATCAGAACGGCGTGATTCGGCTTCTGGACATGGGACTGGCATTGGTAACGGTCGGTGATGATGAATCGCTGACGGTTGCCAACAACGAAAACGTTCTGGGTACGGCAGACTACCTTGCTCCCGAGCAGGCCTTGAACAGTCACAGGGTAGATCATCGCGCCGACATCTATGGACTCGGCTGCACGTTGTACTTCTTGCTAACGGGCAAGCCGCCGTTCAGCGACGGCACGCTCGCGCAACGGATCGCCAAACATCAAACGGAAATGCCGGAGTCGGTCCGCAAAGTTCGACCGGATGTCCCCGGCGAACTGGAAGGCATCTGCATCAAGATGATGCAAAAAGAAGCTGCCTATCGATATCAGACCGCCGCGGATGTGGCAGAAGTTTTGGAGCGATTTGCTGCGCTTGTGCCCAAGGGCCAGCGTGTGACGGCCGGCTTGGGTGAAATCCCGGACCACGACGACGATGATCATTCTTCTTCGATTTCGCTGGATGATGATGGCGATCGATCAACTGTTCAGGGTGATACGCTGGCTAACAAAAATGACGAAACGCTTGCCAGCAGCCGATCGAAAGTGATCCGCGGAAAAGGTCTCAGCGCCAGCGACAGCGGCCGTCTGGTCGATGTCAAACGGCGCGGCAGCGAATTGCTGGAGGGAAGCTTTCTGGACTTGGAAGTCGAATCGGGTTATCAAAAAGATTCACCCAACCAGACGAAGGAACGTCCTCGGGAACCTGTTCGACGCCCACAACCGCAACGCAGTTCCGGGCATTCAAGCGTCCACGTCGGCGCCGAATCGGATGTTCACCGCTCCAGTCCCGAAATCAAATCGGGCTCCCAAAAGAGCAAATCGGAACCGCGCAAGGGACTCGATCCGATGTTGATCGTTGCCTTGCTGGTCGCTTTCTTCATCGTGGCCGCATCGATCGGCTTCTTCGTCGCCCGACTCGCGCCGCCATCGTAAGTCGCGTGCGATCTGACGGTACTGACGCGGTCAACCAGGGATGTCAGCGATGAGCGTGGTTTTTTCGCGACCGTACAAGTTTGTCCCACC
>JBFJVZ010000446.1:0-5775 GCA_041623895.1 Pirellulaceae bacterium
GCGGTGTCCGCTTTGTGCAGCTGTTCAATGGGGCCTATCAAACGGGCGGCGAAGGCGTCAGCAATTGGGATGGCCACAAGAAGCTGAAAGAACAATACAGCAAACATGGTCCCGTGCTGGATCAGCCAACCGCAGCCTTGCTTCGCGACTTAAAGCAACGTGGATTGCTGAACGAGACACTGGTGGTCTGGTGTACGGAATTCGGACGGATGCCAACGTTTCAGGCCGGGGCCAGCGGGCGAGATCATAATCCGGAGGGCTTCACTGCCTGGCTGGCGGGCGCCGGCGTGAAGACACCACTGACGTACGGAGCGACCGACGAGTGGGGCTACAAAGCGGTCGAAAACGTAGCGACCGTGTATGATTTTCACGCCACCATTCTGCATCTGCTCGGTCTGGATCACGAAAGATTGACCTACTATCACAACGGCATCGAACGTCGCCTGACGGACGTGCATGGAAAGGTGATTAAAGAAATCGTCGCGTAGGCAGCAGCTTGATTGCGCGTGCTTAGCCGATTCAAAACAAATGTAGGGTAGGACTCGTCCTGGCAACACCACTGCCAGGACAGGTCCTGGCCTACGACCTAAACAACAGGTCCTGGCCTGCGAACTTTCCTGTTTCTGTACTTCATCAGTTGGTGTCCCTTGCTTCACATTCGACCTTTCGTGTGCCTGATCGCGTGCCTTGCGTTGCAGCAACAGGCTCTCGCCGCGGAGTCAACTTTCCAAGCCGGTGCGTCCGCTATCGATATTTCGCCGCGCCAGTTACCCGCAATCCGCAACGGCGGGTTTTTGGAGGCCACGAGTAATCGTGTCGAAGCACCGCTGTTTGCGCGTTCGCTGGTGGTTGCTGACGGAAGCGAAACGATCGCGATCTCGATTGTCGATTCTTGCATGTTTCCCACCGATGTTTGTGATGCGATCAAAGCGGAAGTGACTCGCAGAATTGGGATTCCCGCAAATCGGATTCTGATTTCCGCGACGCACACGCATTCGGCGCCCAGCACGATGGATCTTTGCCTGGGAACACGGCGGGACACCAATTACACGCCGTACGTGATCCTGCAAGTTGCTGAGGGGATCGTTGCCGCCCACGAAAATCTTCGCCCCGCCAAAGTTGGTCATGCGGCCGTCGATGCGCACCAATTGACCAACTGCCGGCGTTGGATACTTCGCAGCGACCGCGTCGGAACCGATCCATATGGCGATCGCACAGTTCGCGCTATGATGCACCCCGGTTATCAGAATCCGAATTACATCGGTCCCGCCGGTCCGATCGATCCGCAGCTTTCGGTGTTAAGCGTTGTGTCCGCCGCCGACGCGTCGCCCATTTGTGTGCTGGCCAATTTTTCGATGCATTATTTTGGCGCCGGCGGAGGTTTTTCACCGGACTATTTCGGCGAAGTAGCGAAGCTGCTGGAAGAGAATATCGGCGGCGATGCTCCCATGGTTGGCATCATGTCGCAAGGCACCAGCGGTGATTTGCATTGGATGGACTACAGCCAAGCGAAACGTGCTGGTTTCGATCGTGCCAAGTATTCAGAGTTGCTTGCCCAAGTTGTTGTCGACGCATGGAAACAGATTGAGCATTGTTCCGATATCTCAGTAGCGATGGCCGAAAAAAGGATCTCCATAGATCGGCGTACTCCATCGCCGGAGCGTTTGAAGTGGGCCCAGGAATTGAATCAACAGCGGGGCGACCGCCGTCCCAGAGATCGTCCGGAAGTCTACGCGGAGCAAGCCGAGTGGATCCACAACAATCCTGAAGCTGAAGTTGTCTTGCAAGCTGTGCGAATTGGCGACGTCGGTATCGCCGCGATCCCCAACGAAGTTTACGCCAGCACGGGGCTGAGGCTGAAAGCATACAGCCCGCTGGAAAAGACCTTCAACTTGGAACTTGCTAACGGTGCCGAAGGCTACATCCCGCCGCCGGAACAACATGCGCTGGGCGGATACACCACCTGGCCCGCTCGCACCGCGGGACTTGTGCAAACTGCTGAACCGATCATCGTCGAAACCTTGCTCACACTGCTGGAACAAGTGGCGGGCAAGCCGCGGCGACTTGTGCGAATCCAGGAAGGCGCTTATCCAAAAGCTATCGTGGCCGCCAAACCGGTCGCCTACTATCGGTGCGAAGAAATGATGGGGCAACTTGCGATCAATTGGATGGGACCGCACAACGCGAAGATCGATGGCGGCGTCGCGCTGCGTCTGCCAGGCGTACGCCGCGAAGGAGGAGGCGTTTCCGCGCCGCCCGAATCCGATTCGCCGTTCACCGGAACAGACGTCAATCGAGCTTTGCACCTTGCCGGTGGCCGCTTGCGGGCCGACAGTTTCAACCTTGCCAAGTCATACAGCGTGTCGATGTGGTTTTGGAATGGACTGCCGCACGACGCCAAGTCGGTGACGGGCTACCTGTTTTCTCGCGGCCGCGACGGTGACAAACAAGCACTGGGTGAACATCTGGGAATCGGTGGAACTCACGGTGATGTTGATGCGGGTGTGTTGTTTTTCTACACCGGTAACGATGTCGGCAAAGTCGTTTCGGGAACGACACCATTGGCAGTTCGTGATTGGCATCAAGTTGTCTTGGTTCGCGAGGACCGCAAGTTGGCTGTTTACCTGGATGGCAAGCTTGAAATCGAAACCCAGATCGATTGGACCATCGACGATCCGCACAAGTTGCCCGTCTTCATTGGTGGACGCTGCGACAATCTCTTTGGCTTGGAAGGCAAAATTGATGAAGTCGCAGTCTTTGATCGTCCACTCGGCGCTGAGGAAGTGGCCGAACATTTTCTTGTCGCCGAGCGAGTCGCCCCAATGCCGAAACCTGATTCTCCACAAATTTCGATCGAGGAATCGCTGCAGAAGATTCATGTCCCCGAGGGCTTTGAAGTGCAGCTTGTCGCTGCCGAACCGTTGGTTTCCGATCCGGTTGCCTTCGACTGGGACGTGGACGGTCGCTTGTGGGTGGTGGAAATGGTCGACTATCCGTTGGGTATCGACGGCAAAGGCAAAGCGGGTGGACGCGTTCGCGTGCTGGAGGATCTGGACGAAGACGGAAACTATGACCGTGCCACCATCTTTGCCGATGGTCTAAGTTTTCCTAACGGAATTTTGACGTGGCGCGATGGTGTGATCGTGACCGCGGCGCCCGATATCATTCTTTTGCAAGACACCAATGGCGACGGCAAAGCGGACAACCGCGAAGTTCTCTTCACGGGTTTGCAGGAAGGTAACCAACAGCTTCGCGCAAACGGATTGCGCTGGGGACTTGATAACTGGGTGTACGTGGCTTCCGGCGGTCACCATGGAAAATACGGCCTGAACACCAAGGTTCATTCGACGCGTGCTGCACGCGATGTCACGATTGGTAGTCGTGACTTCCGTATTCGGCCTGATACCGGCGACATCGAGCCGCAAAGTGGCCCGACGCAATTCGGTCGCAATCGCGACGATTGGGGAAGCTGGTTCGGGACACAAAACTCACATCCGCTGTGGCATTATGTGCTTCCTGATCACTATCTGAAACGAAATCCGTATTACGTTGCTGCAGAGGTGCGGAAGCAATTGTTTCCAACCAATCCGCCGGTGTACCCGGCCAGCCCGCTTCAGAAACGGTATCACAATTTTCAGCAGTCCGGCCGATTCACGTCTGCTTGCAGCGGCATGATTTATCGCGATCAGCAGCTGTTTGATGACGAACAGATTCACGCATTCATTTGTGAGCCGTTTCAGAATCTCGTTCAACACGCAGTCCTCCAGCAGGATGGTGTTACCTTTACCGCACAGCGCGTTGGACAAGAAACCGAAACAGATTTTTTTGCCAGCGAAGATCGTTGGTGCCGGCCGGTAATGGCCCGCACCGGTCCCGATGGTGGCCTTTGGATTGCCGACATGCATCGTTACATGATCGAGCATCCACAGTGGTTACCTGAACAAGGGAAAGCGGAACTTTTGCCGCATTACCGGCTGGGTGAAAACCGCGGCCGCATCTATCGCGTGGTCAAAACTGGCAATTCTGCCGAGACAAATAATTTTAGTGGCATCAACACCGCTGACCTTGTTTCCAACCTTGAATCCGGTAACGGCTGGATCCGCGACAAGGTGCATCAAATGCTGTTGTGGAACAGCGATCGAACGGCGATTCCGAAACTCGAGCGTTTGCTGGCCGATTCTAAAAGCCCGCTGGCGCGTCTGCACGCCTTATGCATTTTGGACGGCCTGGATGCGTTAACTCCCGACAGCCTTGCCGCTGGACTTTCCGATGCTCACCCGGGCGTGCGAGAGAATGCTGTGCGACTCACTGAGGGTCAATCGATTGAGGTCATTGCGCCGCATTTGAGGAGATTATCGCGTGATCCCGACCCTCGCGTTCGCCAGCAGCTTGCGTTCAGCTTGGGGACTTGGTCAGACCGGCGGGCAGGTGAGACTTTGTCCGCAATCTTGACAACAGAAAATGTCGATCCCTGGATCGCCGCGGCCGCCTTTACATCGTCGGTGAAGCACTTGCCAACCTTGTCGAAAGGACTCGCCAGTATCGGCGCCGGCGACCATGCCATCCTAATTGCACAGTTGCTACAGATCGCGCTGGGTGCGAATGATCGCGAGGCAATCGCACAGCTTTTGGACAGTCCGCTGGGCAACGCCGAGGATCAACTCTCGGAATCGGAGTTGCGGCTGCTCACGGATTTCCTTGACGTCCTGCCCGGCAACAACACGTCGGTTAGAAAACTCGCGGAAGGTCGTCAGCAAGACGCACCACCCGATCGACTTTCGCAGCTTCTTGGTTCACTCGATGATGTTTTCGAGGCGGCGCGCGATCAAGTCAAACGCGGCGGCGATCATCCGTCACACGTGATCGCCACGGCTGCATTTCTCATCCGCAGCCCCGGCCATCGAAATGCGGGAATGGATCTGTTGCAGCAGCAACTTGGTCTTGCTGATTCTCGCGATCATTTTCAGCAAGTCTTGGACGCCATGCGAGGCAGCGGAGACCAGCGTGTTCCCGAGATGCTTTTTGAGGAATGGCCAGCATGGTCGCCGGGGTTTCGCTCGCAGTCGATTGACCTGTTGCTTTCACGCGAAGCCTGGACCGTCCAACTGCTTGATCGGCTGAAGCAGCAACAGATCAGCACGGCCGACTTCGATCCCACGCGACGAATGCAATTGTTGAGACACCGAAATGAAAAAATCAAAACCGTTTCACGAGACTTTTTCGGAAAATCGCCGGCGACACGATCAATGGTCGTTCAACAATATCAAAAGGTGTTACAAACGTCGGGCAATGCCGATCGAGGTCACACGGTGTTCAAGCGGGTTTGTGCGTCTTGTCATCGCCAGGGCGAGATTGGCCACGTGGTCGGCCCTGATTTGAAGTCCGTGGTCAATCATCCGCCCGAAAAACTACTCGCCAACATTCTCGATCCGAATCTTGATATTCAGCCCGGCTATCAGGCGTACGGTTGTTTGTTGCACAGCGGTGAGCTGTTGTTTGGCTTGATTGCATCGGAAAACGCGACGGGGATCGTTTTTAAATTAGCGGACGGCCGCACGCGTACCGTTCTCCGCAGCGATATCGAGACTTTAAAAAGTACGGGCGTATCTTTGATGCCCGAGAATCTGGAATCCACCATGACTGAGCAAGAGCTCGCCGATCTGATCGCGTTTCTGCGCCGCAAGAATTAGTGTTTTGTCAGTCTTGATCTGACGTGAGAATCGGGAGGGCGAGGCTCCCGCCGAGCCGGTATTGCCGAATCGGCTCGGCGGGAGC
>JBFJVZ010000447.1:0-5752 GCA_041623895.1 Pirellulaceae bacterium
ATCGGGTTGGACATGACGATTCCTGGGGCTGCGGAATGCTCGCTAGAGACGAGCAGTCCTGACCCCAGGCTATATTCTGCCACTGCTACGCAGTTGTCGCATTGTTGTGACGAATCAAATCGTTCATGCCTGCAACTACCGTGACTCCAGAGATAAACCAAGCTCAAATTACTTCCTAAGCCGGACGCTCTCCAACCCTAGCCTACGAAATCCACGAACCCTTCTATCCCAAACATTCCAAATGAATCACTTCCATTTCAGCCTTGTCATTTCTATCACCGCTTTTCTGGTTGCAACTCCGGCGGGCGCCGAAGGTGAACTCGAAGACGGTTTCATTCAACTTTTCAATGGCAAAGATCTCAGCGGCTGGATTGTTCCCGAAGGCGATAACGGGCACTGGAAAGTTGTCGACGGAGTGATCGATTACGATGCGCGAAGCGAGGCCAAAGGTAGCAAGAATCTGCAAACCAAAGATGAATTTGGTGACTTCATTCTGAAAATTGACTGGCGGCTGAAGAAAACAGAAGGCTTGTACAACGTTCCCATCGTGCTCAGTGACGGTAGCTATCTGACGGACGCGACGGGCAAAAGGATCACGATCAAAACGCCCAACGCTGATTCGGGTATTTTCCTGCGTGGCCATTCGCGGGCTCAGTTGAACATCTGGTGTTGGCCGACCGGTTCGGGGGAAGTCTACGGTGTTCGCAACAACCCGGGCACGCCGCCGGAAATCCGCGCCGCTGTGACGCCAAAGTTCAACGCCGACAATCCAGTTGGCCAATGGAATTCATTTCTGATTGTGCTGGTCGGAGACCGCGTCACGGTGTTGCTGAACGACCACTTGGTCTTGGAACAGGCGCAGCTGCCGGGGATTCCCGACAAAGGTCCGATTGTGCTGCAGCATCATGGCGGACCAAATAGGGAAGGTGCCTTGAGTCCGGCATCCAGCTTGATTCAGTTCCGCAACATTTGGATCAAACCATTGCCACGACCGGGCGAATGATGATTGCCGACGATTTCTGTTAAGCACATCAAGCCCAACGCGAGCAGTGGAACACGCACGATCCAATCGATTGCCCCGCCAATTCTGGCTTGTCGCAGTTTGTTTTCTGATCTCCGGTTTTGCCGCGTTGCTGTACGAGACGGTTTGGCTGCGGCAGTTTGCAATCTTGTTGGGCACCAGCGAACAAGCACTGGCAGTTGTCTTGGCGTCGTACATGGGTGGACTGGCCATCGGGTCGCTGGTTGCTAGCCGGGTCGTCGACACCGTCCGCCGTCCGCTGCTGACTTATGGAATCCTGGAATTCGGCATCGCGATTTCCGCGCTGCTGGTACCCGTCGGCTTGTCGTTCGCGCGGTCATTGCAAAGTTCTCTGTTCGGCGGCGGCGATGATCTGCCCAGTGCCGGCAATCCTTCGCAAGTGATTTTTTGCCTGGCAACCGCCTTTACACTGATCT
This sequence comes from Pirellulaceae bacterium, assembly GCA_041623895.1. Classification (GTDB taxonomy): domain Bacteria; phylum Planctomycetota; class Planctomycetia; order Pirellulales; family Pirellulaceae; genus JBFJVZ01. Next base: position 1,459 of record JBFJVZ010000447.1, read on the forward strand.
TGGTACCAACCGGATTCATGGGAGCGACGCTGCCGCTGCTCGCACGTCATGTTGTTTCCCGCGATGAACAACTCGGGCCGCGAATCGGCTTGCTGTATGCAATCAATACCGCAGGTGCCGTCGTTGGTACGCTGACAGCTGCGTTCGTTTGTTTGCCAAGTTTTGGATTGGGCAGAACCACATGGATCGGCGCGGCGTGCAATCTGATTGTCTTTGTACTGGTCCTGATCGCGGTTCGCCAATGGAGTGACTTTCGTGAGCCCGGGACGGCGGGAACTTCGCCGAAAGATTCAACGCCCCAGGTTGCTGAGCGGCCGGCAGAGAAAAAACAAAAGCGAAAACGACCGGCCAGAAAGCCGCGGGAATCTTCGGCGAATGATGGGGATCTTTCTGGTCAGACTCGCGCCCCCGCTTACAAAATGATCCTGCTGTTTGCCGCGATCAGCGGTGGTGTTTCGTTTTGTTACGAAATCATTTTTACGCGTATGCTTAGCCACATGCTGGGCGGCAGCGTGTTTGCCTTTGCGACCATGTTGGCCGGATTCTTGCTGGGGATCGCGCTGGGCGGTGGAATTGCGGCGCGGTTGGCGACCAGCCGAGATGCGGCGGCAAAGGTTTTTGTCTATGCCCAATCAGCAACCGCAGTTTCCGCATTGTTTGCCTTTCACTTGATCGATCGAATGAGCGGTTGGCAGTGGCAAACGCTGGGTGGTGCCAACAATACCATGGTGCAAATCGTCGCCTCGATTTTTGCCTTGTTGCCGACCGCGACCTGTATCGGCGCATCTTTCCCGCTGGCGATCCGTGTTTATGCAAGAGACCAAAGCGACGCGGCCAGCGGTGCCGCGCGGGTTTACGGATGGAACGTCGTCGGTGCGATCGCTGGTTCACTGGCAACCGGTGCAATCGTCTTACCGCTGCTGCAGTATCAGGGCGCCACAGCCCTGGCAGTGCTGGGCAACCTGCTGATTGCGGGCGGAGTAATGCTGACGATTCGTCTGCCGGCCGTTCATTACCTGGCGATTGCTGCGGCAGTCGTTGGCCTGGCGGTCGGATTACCAACAGAACCCGAAAATGTGATTCGCGCCCAGGCACTCTCAGGCGCTGCAGTTTCCGGTGAAGTGATATACAACCACGTGGGCAAGTCCGCAACCGTCACGGTCTTTTATGACAAGGGCGAGATTCGTTTTCAAACCAATGGATTGCCGGAATCGACGCTGGCTGCGATGGGAAGCGGTGATCGGCATCGTAACACCGGTGTTTGGCTTTCAGCGTTGCCGCCGTTGATCCGGCCACAAGCCGAATCGATGTTGATCATCGGGCTCGGTGGCGGCGTGGCAGCAGAGCGCGTTGCTCCGTCGATCAAATCGATCGACGTGATTGAACTGGAAGCGGCAGTCGTCAGCGCGAATCAGCGGGTGGCGAATCTTCGTGACTACGACCCGCTTTCGGATCCCCGCGTCAAGATCGTGCTGAATGACGGGCGAAACGCACTGACGCTGACCAGTAAACGCTACGACATCATCGTTTCACAACCGTCGCATCCCTGGACCGCCGGCGCGTCTCATCTTTACACCCGTGAATTTAACCGGCTGGTGCTGGATCACTTGAACCCCGGCGGCGTCTTTCTGCAATGGATGAATTCGGAGTTCGTCGATCGGGAACTTGTATCGGCGATGGCTTTTACGCTCCGCGACGTCTTTCCACATGTCCGTCTGTATCAGCCGATTCGGGGCACCTTTATGTTCGTGGCCTCCGCACAGCCGATGCGGCCCGAGCAAGTTCCGCCTAATGGAAACTCCACGCTTTGTGAGATGGCTGAAGTCAATCGCGATTACTTCCGCCGGCTTGGCGTCGTCTCGCCGACACATCTATTGTCCATGCTGACATTGGATCAACAAGGCATCGAAGCAATCAGCAGCGATGCCGAATTGATCACCGATGAACGCAACTTGCTGGCCATGCGAGCTCCGAAGTTGATACGAGGTTATGACGGGTCGTCGGCCGAGCAGTTTGTGGCTCAACATGCTCCTTATTCAAGGGCAACGGACGAACTGAAAAGCTTGTGTCCCAGTCTCGACCGCGTCGTACTTGCCCGCAGCATGACACGACGGGACGAGAGGGAATCGGTCCTGAAATACCTGGTCAGGCAATCGTCCGATCCGCTCGAGGCGGCCTTGATCGAAAACGATGTGCTCCGTGTGACTCGTTCCGCCGACCAGTGGATCCAGCATCTCCGGAGCAGCTTGCAGCGTTTCCCAGACAGTGGCGATTTTGCATATTTGACTTTGACGAATTCGCTTTTCTCGACCTCGAACACACTTAGCGAAGCAGAAATTGAAAGGCTCAAAGCACTGCTGTCCGAGCAACAGCGGATGGTTGTCGAATTAATCGAGGCGATGAAGCAGAATGACTTCGCAGCACTCCAGCAGGCTGATCAACGCTTGGCAATGGTGCCGCTGGACGATGTCGCTTTTGAGATGGCTGTGCGTCTGCGGATCCCCTGGCGTTTGGAAGCTCCGCCCGACCAGCGTGTCATGCGGGGCCGCGAGGCATTGAACATCATTGATGCCACCGCACCTTTCTCGAATTCCTCGGGGCTCGCTTACTTTCGCACAATGGCCGCCATCAACGGCAACCGACCGCTGGTCGCCTTGGGCACCGCGACCCGGATTGCCCGAGCCATTCAACTGAGCATGGCGGATGAAGATCAACCGCTCGATCAAGCCGCGGTCGCGAATCTGCAGCGTATTTCGATGGCGATTCGCAGCCCGACGGTATTAAAATCAGTCCCACGCTGGCGGTATCAGGAAACCGTTTTCCTGGTCGATTCAGTCCTTCAACAACTCGATTCTTTTCAGTGAAAGAATTCAACATGCGAATATCCTTCGACGTCTCAAGACACAATTTCAAGTGGCTTTTGCCGGTAATCTTCTTGGCAACACTGCACATTCAAACTCCGTTTGCGATCGCCGATCCGGCGCCGGAAGGTTACGTGTCGCTGATCTCCGAATCTGGGCTCGATGGTTGGCGCGGCGACTTGGCGTCGTGGACGGTTGTCGATGAAGTCTTGATCGGCCGTGCTGACGGCACGCTGAAATCAAACCGCTTCATCGTTGCCGACATCGATCCAGTCGTGAATTTTGATTTTCAAGTCGACGTCTGGATCTCCAGCGGCGGCAACAGCGGTCTGCAGTACCGCAGCGAAGCACGCGATGATCTGGGACCCGCCGTGGTGACCGGATATCAGTGTGATGTCGTGGCCAACAACCCGAACTACAACGGTATGTTGTACGAAGAACGTGGTCGGCGGATTTTGGCACACACCGGCGAAAAAGTCGTTATCGATGCCGAGGGTCAACCGTGGGTGGTCGGCAAATTCCCGGTCAAGACATTCGCGGCTCAGCAGTGGCATCGTTATCGCGTGTTGGTCGAAGGAAATCATCATCGACACTGGATCGATGAAACTCCGACCGTCGATGTGGTCGACTTGGACCAACACGGCCGCTCGCTGCGCGGGGTTCTTGGTGTTCAAGTTCACGTGGGTCCACCCATGGAAGTTCGCTACAAGAACTTTCACCTCAAACGTCTGCCCGACGAAATCAAGATCCTGACGGCGGACGATGTGCAGATTCCCGCCGACGCAGTCAAGGTGGTTCCACAGGGAGGCTGGAAGCGAGCGGGACAACGTGATTTCAATGCCAAGCTGGTCGATGCGGAATTGGGAGACACGATCAATGTCCATCGCTGCGGCGACGTTTGGTTAGCCGGACAACCGCCGAAAAGCGAATTTGCGAAGCTAAAACAGCAAGGTGTTCAAACGGTGATCACCATTCGAACACCGGGCGAGTTGACTTGGGACGAACAGCAGATTGTTGAATCCGCCGGGCTGAAGTACGTCGCGCTGCCGTTCTTGGCTGCGGATGAATTGAGCGATGAAATCTTTGATCGCTCACGTGAGTTGCTGCGAACGGCGAAACCTGGTGAGGGCATTTTGCTGCATTGCGGATCGGCCAGTCGAGTCGGAGCGGTGTGGCTGGTGCACAGGGTGCTGGACGGCCGGATGGCGATCCCGGAAGCGAGGAAAGAAGCGGCCAGGGTCGGACTTCGCAGCCCGGCTTTCGAGGAGAAAGCGTTGGATTACCTGCGGCGCAAGGGCCGCAAGTAAAGCGGTTACATCCCCAATGTTCAAAAAGCATCGGGAGGGCAAAGCTCTTCACTGGCTAGTGGTGCATCCACGTTGAACTTGTGGGCAACGAGCGAAAAGGGGTCAGACCCCAATAGTGCAAAGCAC
>JBFJVZ010000448.1:0-5701 GCA_041623895.1 Pirellulaceae bacterium
CCAACGCAGTGCAGACTGCCCAGCAAGCTGGCAACCAGAACGGCGATGCCCAAGGCAACCATCAGGACCTCTCCGGAACTTCAGTAGGGCTCTTTACATTGACAGACTGCGAATCGACAAACTGGCGGCCTACCGAGTCGACCAAACTCAAATCGACTTGCCAAAGACCTGGTCTTGAGAAACAGTCTTGGACGACGATCGGCTCGCCGGCATTCGCTGTGATCGGTACACGCAGCACGCTGCCAGCTCTGGCATGATGATACAACTGCAAGCGACCGCTTTGAACCGGCACAAAGTTCCCTGAATCATCCTTGACGTTGACGACCAGGCCGCCCGATCCCGCGACATCCAACTGCACAGTCCACCTGAAGTCTGCGGATTGCTGCCGCAAGCGAATCTCCTCATCCCAGTTAAGCGCTTTTTGGTGGTAGTCGGGTACGACGGCGACGGATGGATCACCGGTTGCCAAATAGATTGCAAACGCTCCGCCGGCAACCTGCAAACCAAGCATGATGACAACGAATCCTCCCCACCGGAGTGCAGCATTGCGATTGGCGATGCGGTTTTGTTCGTTGCTCATGTTCCGGGACCTAAGAGTTGCAGGGAAACTGTTCGTTCGTTGCCAATGTCGTCTTTAATCAGGATCTTGCCGCCGCGACGACCGTTTGCACGAATCTCGCCGCCGCGAACATTGATGCGCAGCGGCACCAGTGTCGTTCCGTTACCTTCCAGTCGGATTTCCTCTTCACCAACCGTTTCAGCCGTCGCACCGTCCGGTTCGACAATGCCAACGGTGTATTGATGCGGCTCGGACGTGCGATTGACCAGGCGTAAACGAAACATGTTGGTGATGGTTCCATCATCATTTCGATGGAACGGATTGCCGGCCCCTCGCATCACGCGGGCATCAAATGCGTACTTCGTTGACAGCACAAGAACAAAAGCGACCGCCAGTCCTGTCAGCAAAGTCGGATAGGCAATCGTACGCAAACGCAACAACTTCGGTGGATTGCCCGCCAACGCGTCCTGCGATGTGTAGCGAATCAAGCCGCGAGATTTGCCGACGCGATCCATCACGTTGTCACAGGCGTCAATGCACTGGGTACAGTTAATGCACTCCATTTGCAGGCCGTCTCGGATATCGATCCCTGTCGGGCAAACAACGACGCACTGGTTACAGTCAACGCAATCGCCGGCATCATTGCCTGCCGTCCGTTTTCCTTTCCTGCGAGGTTCGCCGCGGCCGGGGTCGTAAGCAACGATCAGACTTTGACGATCCAGCATCACCGACTGGAAACGACCGTAGGGACAAGCGATCAGGCACAGCTGTTCGCGGAAGAACAGGAAGTCAAACATCATCAGGGCGGTTGTGCCGCCCATCACCAAAAAGGCCACGGGATGGTTCACGGGCGAACCGAAAATCCATTCTTTCAGCCGGTCGGTGCCGACAAAGTACGCCAGAAAGGTGTTGGCAAGCACGATGCAAAGCAGCAGGTAAACTCCCCAACGCAAGAATCGCTTGATACCTGTGATCTCATGCTTTGCTTTGCCACCCTTGCCTGCCGTTCCTTCAAAGAGCCGATCGATCGGACGGAACAAGAACTCCATGTACACGGTTTGCGGGCAACCCCAACCGCACCAAACTCGACCCGCAAACGCCGTCGCCAAAACGATGGTGACGAAAACACTTAACATCACCAAGGCCAGCAGCAGCGTGTCGGTCGGCAGGAAGGTGTGCCCCAGAAAGACAAAACGGCGGGCCGGAATGTTCAGCAGAATCGGCGGCAAACCGCCGATCCGCAAATGCGGCAGCACCACAAAAAACACAATCAATGCATAGCCCAGCGCGCGGCGGCGTTGCCACCAGTTTCCCCTGGCCAGACGCGGGCGTAGCCACCGACGTGACCCATCACCTTCTAAGGTGCTGAGAACATGTTCGGGTGCATCGAGCAGCGGTAGGTCGCTCATGATTCAAATCGTCTCGAAGTCGCCGTTGGCTCCGCGAAATAAGTGCGAATGTCGTCACTCGCTCCGCGAGCGAACGTGCGGCCGCGGAGCGTCCGACGACAATAAATCCGTACGCGAAGTGTCTGCTACCTTCAGCGCGACTACTCTTCGCCTTCCGCGGTTTCCGCTTCGGCGACCGGCTCCTCCGGCCAGGGCGGGATGACACGGCCTTCGGGATCCTTAGGTTTGGCCGGTTGCGAACCGCGGAGGCTTGCCACGTACGCCGACACCATCAGGATTTGGTTATCAGACAGTCGAGTCTTCCAAGCGGGCATGGCGCCACCACCCGCACCTTTCTGCAGGACCGTCAGTATGTCTTCGATGTTCTTGACGTTCTTGTAGTTTTCGTCACATAAATTCGGTCCGATTTGCCCGCCGCCGTCGGCAGCATGACAGGTCGTGCAATTTGACTTGAAAACGATTCTCCCAATCTTTAATCCGGATGGCGTGTACAGAAAGCGAACCAGCGAGTCCCGGTCCAGGGACATGTCGCCGAATTTTGCGAATTGCAATTCAAGATTTTCGGCCAACGCACGATCGTAGTAATCGATGTTGCTTCGTCCCTCGGCGCCGCCGTGGAAGAACATGAAGTACACGGGCGAGATGACGATCGAGGCGACGAACAGCCACTTCCACCAGCCGGGCAGTGGATTGTCGTATTCCTGGATTCCATCATAGGCGTGACCGGTCAGCGGATCGTCCGGCGCACCTTCGGGCAGTTGTTCACCGCTGCTGACATCACTCATCTCGGGGAGTCTCCACTCGATCGGACAGGGGTATGGCGGCAAAGCGATCAGTTGCCTTGCGCGAGAGCCGCAAAGTCCCAAACAACATTAAGGCAAAGGCGATGCAGAAAAGCGCTAAGGCAATTTCCGCACAGTCGCTGTAGTCGATGGAACGAAGAACGTCTTTAAGCATGTTTGTTCTAACTGGAAACGTGGATCAGCTGCCGATCAGCCCGCGGCGGCCTCTTCGGGCGCTGCCGATTCGGCTTCGCCGGCGGTTTCGGCTTCGCCGGCGGTTTCGGCTTCGCTGGCGGTTTCGGCCGGCTCCTGATCCTCAACTTTTTCGGGTGTCGCAAAAATGTCAGTACCGATTCGCTGCAAGTAGGCGATCAAAGCGACTGCCTGCGTATCGATCGTCAACAAGTCACCTCGCATCACGGGGCCGCCTTGCGAGACGATTTCCGCCGCGATCCTTTCGGCTTGCTGCTTCGCCAATTCGGGCGCTTCTGTTAACTCACGGTCATATTCGGCACCCAACATGTGAGCAGCCCAGACGCGATCGCTGATTCTTTCGTAATCGATATCCGTATCCAACAAATGCTCGTAAGACGGCATCACCGAATGTTCATTGTAGGCCTGCGGATTTTCAAAATGACGCCAATGCCAAAGACTACTTTGCTTGCCGCCTTCACGAGCCAAATCGGGGCCAATCCGTCGGCTGCCCCACTGGAACGGACGATCGTAAACGAACTCTCCCGGCTTGCTGTATTCACCATAGCGCTTCGTCTCGGCAACCATCGGTCGAATCATCTGCGAATGGCAGTTGTAACATCCTTCGGCGACAAAAATATCTCGGCCGGCAAGTTCCAGCGGCGTGTAAGGTTTGACCGTAGCAATCGTCGGCACGTTGCTGCGAATCAGGAAGGTCGGAATGACTTCAAACAGGCTGGCAATGACCACGGCCAACGTCGTCAAAACAGTGAACCGGACCGGCAACCGCTCCCAGCGACGATGCCATTTCAAATGAGCCCAAACGTCCAACTTTTTGGCGGCATCCAGAACCGGAGCATCTGCCAAGGCACTCTTTTCCTCAGGTTCCGGCTTTGAGTCCGCTGCTGATTTTGACAACCGCAAGGCTTGGTGAACGGGGACTTCGTACTGAGCCGGCCGTGACATCCACGTCATCACGTAATTGACCGACATGATCACGACTCCGGCCAGGTACAGCAGACCTCCCAATACTCGCAACCACCAAAGATTCGCCAACGGCTGAAGCGTTTCAACGAACTCGGGATAGACCAGGTTGCCCGTCTCGTCCATCGCCCGCCACATCAGACCTTGAGTCAAACCGGCTGCGTAAATCGGGACGATGTAAAGCAGGATTCCAATCGTGCCAATCCAGAAATGCAGCGAGGCAGCTTTTACGCTCCATAGCTTTGTCTGAAAGATCCGCGGCATCAGCCAGTAAATCATCCCAAACGTCATCATCCCGTTCCAGCCGAGCGCACCGGAGTGGACGTGAGCGATCGTCCAATCGGTATAGTGACTGAGCCCGTTGACGCTTTTGATGCTCAGCATCGGGCCCTCGAAGGTTGACATTCCGTAAAACGTCACACCGACGACAAAGAACTTGAGCACCGGGTCGGCAGCGACTTTGTGCCAGGCACCCCGCAACGTCAGCAACCCGTTGATCATCCCGCCCCAGGACGGCATCCACAGCATCAAGCTGAACAACATGCCCAGCGTGCCTGCCCATTCCGGTAACGCCGTATAGTGTAAATGGTGCGGGCCCGCCCAGATGTAAATGAAGACCAGCGACCAGAAGTGCACGATCGAAAGTTTGTAGCTGAAGACAGGGCGGTTGGCTGCTTTGGGCAGGAAGTAATACATCAAACCCAGAAACGGCGTCGTCAAGAAGAAGGCCACCGCATTATGCCCGTACCACCATTGCATGAAGGCGTCCTGCACACCCGCATACATCGAGTAACTTTTTCCCAAACCGATCGGCACGACCAGATTGTTGAATACATGCAACATCGCCACCGTCACGATCGTCGCGATGTAAAACCAAAGCGCCACATACATGTGTCGCTCGCGCCGATTGATCAGCGTCATTAGAAAATTGAGGCCAAAAAAACCTAACCACACGACCGCGATTGCCACGTCAATCGGCCATTCCAGCTCAGCATACTCTTTGCTTTGGGTGATCCCCAACGGCAGGGTAATCGCGGCCGCGACGATGATCGCTTGCCAGCCCCAAAAGTGCAGCCGACTTAATGTGTCGCTCCACATTCTGGCCTTGCACAGACGCTGGGTGCTGTAATACACCGCGGCGAAAATCGCATTGCCTGCAAAGGCAAAGATTACCGCGTTGGTATGCAACGGGCGCAAGCGACCGAAACTCAGCCATTCCAGCCCGGCAAACAGCCTGGGCAGTACCAACAGCAACGCCACGATCAGGCCGACCAGCATTCCGACCAAGCCCCAAATCAAGGTCGCTGTGGCAAATTTTCGTATGATGTCATCGTCGTAAGAAAAAGACTCGACCACCTCGTCTTCAGAAGGTTGAATCTGTGCATAGGATTCCTTGTCCTCAGTCGCTTCAATTGCCACCACGCAGTCCCTGTTCACTATCGCTTGATTGAAAATCTCATCGAAAGCACGATGCGAGACAAACACTTTATCAATCTTGGAGGCAAAAGCAGCGCCAACCAGTGTGACAGCCTGACGCAGTTTTCGGTTTTTTGTGCTCTCGGGTACTCAAAAACACTATTCGCACGCGTCGGATTGTCACAATTCGCAATGGAGGGCTGGCTTGTGAGGAGCCTTGCCCTCCCATTTGCGCTCATCAAAAACAATCGGGAGGGCGACGCTCCCGTTTCTGGGAGGGCGACGCTCCCGCGGAGCCGCAAAGCTCGGCAGGAGCCTCGCCCTCCCATTTGCGCTCATCAAAAACAATCGGGAGGGCG
>JBFJVZ010000449.1:0-5662 GCA_041623895.1 Pirellulaceae bacterium
GGATGATCCCGATACGGTGATCGGCCTGTCGGCTGTCTTTGACGATGTCGACATCGTTACCAATGCCGACAGCCTGAGTTTTGCTGTGCAGAGCAATACCAATCCGACGTTGGTCGATGCTTCGGTTGCCGGCGATCTGTTAACGCTCGATTACCTGGCGGATCAGAACGGCACGGCCACGATCATCGTGCGGGCAACCGATTTGGCTGGCCTGTTCATCGAGGACACGATCAGCCTGACGGTCGATGCGGTGAACGATCTACCAGAACGGATTGGCGGAGTCGTCAATGATTTGACGTTGCCTTCGGGCGCAGGCACAACGAGCCTCGGTCTTGAGGAATTGGCATATGGTCCGGGAGGCTCTAGTGACGAAGCGACTCAGACGCTCACGTACGAGGTGACAACGGTCACTCCGGTCATCCTGGGCGACATTGTTTTAGCCGACGACGTGACTGTCGTGACCTCCGGCGTCTATTCCTTATCGGACCTGCAAGGTATGCAGTTCCGGCCTGCGGCAAACCCAACAGGTGGCCCGGCGATATTCAGTTTTACGGTCACCGATGATGGGACAACGGGAGGAACGAGTGATCCTAAGACTCTCCAAGAGTCACTGACCATTGACGTCGAACAGGCGCCGGCGGTCCCGCCGTTTGATACGACAGACTCTGGGCTTGGTACGATCACGGCTCAGGGAGAGAATCCGCCGCAGGAGACCGACCAGAAGGCATTTGACAATAAGTCGAACACGAAGTGGCTTGATTTCGCCAATGCAAATCCCGACACTCGCGCCAGCTGGATCCAGTACCAGTACGACAACGATGAACGCTTCGTGGTCTCAGCCTACACGCTCACTTCTGGGAATCATGCCGCCGAGCGAAATCCGCGGGATTGGTCGCTGCTGGGCTCCAATGATGGGATCAATTTCACGGTGTTGGATACACGGACGAATGAGTTGTTCGCTCGTAGATTTCATACGCGGCAATTTCTGCTAGACAATGCGACGGCGTACAATGTCTATCGTTTGGAAATTGCTTCCGTAGCAGATCCGTCAACAGCCAATTCGGTTCAGCTGGCCGAGATTGAATTGATTGGTGTTCCCGAAGGGGTGCCTGCATTACCGGTGATCTCGGTCACGGCAACGGCTCCGGATGCGGCTGAAATGAATCCACCTATGGTTGGTGCTTTTGAGTTTACCCGCAGTGGGCCAACCAACGGAGACTTGGAAGTCCAGTACAGCCTGCTGGGCAGTACTGCTGACGCCTCCGACTACAGTGAGGTGCTGTCAGGCGTCGTGACGATTCCGGACGGTTCTTCAACGGCAACAATCACGATCACTCCGGTGGACGACCTGCTGGACGAAGGTCCGGAAACCGTGCAGTTATCGCTGCTGAGCGATGCGGGCTATGTGATTCGTCTGCAAACTGAAGCAGAGGTGGAAATCATCGACAACGATGCGCCCGAGGAACCGTTCGATACCACTGATGTGGGACTCGCCATGATCACCGCCCAAGGCGAGAACGGAATCGCCGAGTCGAAGGAAAAAGCCTTTGACAACGATCCCGGCACCAAGTGGCTTGATTTTGCCAATGCCAATCCGAGTACCCGTGCCAGCTGGATTCAGTACGCATACGTCGATGCGGAATATATCGTTAGCAGTTATACCATCACTTCGGCAAACGATGCTCAGGCGCGGGATCCCAAAGATTGGTCGCTGCTTGGGTCGAATGACGGAGTCAACTTCACTGTGCTTGACACCCGCGCGGGTGAAGACTTCCCGAATCGCCTTCAAAAGCGGGAATTCAGCTTCACGAATTCCAACGCTTACGGCATGTACCGATTGGAGATCGCATCGGTAGCTGAACCGGCTTCCGCCAATTCGGTTCAGTTGGCAGAAATCGAACTCATTGGCGTGTCAGGTTCATCCCAATCCCAATCCCAATCGGCGGCTGCGGATCAAAATCCGGCGTTAGCACAAGACGTCAATAATGACGGGGACGTCTCCTCCTTAGACGCACTGGTCATCATGAATCAATTGGCGGTCTCCTCGGTCGCAGGCGAACAGTTGGCGATGGGCGCCCGTGGCTACTATCCCGACGTTAACGGTGATAGCAAGGTCTCAGCTGCCGATGCCCTGCAGGTGATCAATTACCTCGCTCATCGCGTTAATCGCGTATCGCCAGAATTCGAGCCGATCGCTGTGCAACGTGCCAGATTGAGTGATACCGAAGCGGCAAGTTCCGAAGCGGCCAGTGACGCACTCTTTGCCGGGTTCGCCTCGGATGGTTTGATCAGGCATTCCTCGGATGACCGCTATCCTGAGGCAGTTGCCACGATTGAAAGCTTGTCAAATGAGCGTCAGGATGATGTCGACGAATTCGACGCGCTGACTCTGCTGGCGGACGACGTCTTGCAACAGAAAACCGAGCGGTGATGCATAACTCGGTCACAAATGTTTTAGCCGTCGTCGGCCGGCGACTCATCTTTTTCACTGGCTCGGACAGCGTGTTCAGGCGAATCCCGCGAAGGATTCTTATCTTGAAACACAACATAACGGCAGAGAACAAAGTTGAATCCGGTGCCTGCGATGATACCTATCGAGGCAGCCAGCAACTTATGCGCTGTCGTAGCTGGAAATATGGATGCCAGCGAGACACTGACAATCCAGTTGATGACTGCACCCACAGCGCAACTGCCGCAGAAGCTGAAATAGCGGCGGAGCACAGCATCCTTGCTGGCGTATGAAAAGGTAAGCTTGCGATTGAGCAAGAAATTCCAAGACATGGCTACCCAGATCGCCAACGCGCGAGCCCAGCCGGTCGGCAGGTACAGCAGCAAAGCTGCGTAAGTGAGCAGGTCAACAACCATTCCTGTTGCACCGACCGAGAGAAACTGCGCCAGGTAGGCCCAGTTACGAAAACGATATTCGTAAAGCCGCTTCAGGTGCCGCACATAGTTGATCTGTTCGCGGAAAGAGAGCTTGCTTTCGCCGTGCATTCGGTCGTGGAACTGAATCGGAACTTCAGCAATGTTTCGGCAGTTGCCTTTGACAATCAACTCCAGTCCGATTTTGTAGCCGACGGGGTTCAATTGCTGCAAAGCCTGATCAAAGGTGAGTTTGCGAATCGCGAAGAACCCGGCCATGGGGTCCTTCGCAGAGGTAAGCGGACGCGCCAACCAGGTGGCGATTTTCGAATTCAGGTAGCGCAAAAATCCCCAGTCTTCATCAGTCCCGCCACCAGTGACGTACCGACTACCAATGACAAATTGGATGTTGGGATCGTTCAGCGCGGCAACTAACTCCGGAATTTTTTCGGGTGGATGCGAGAGATCTGCATCCATCACCAGCAGGAGTTTGCCCTTCGCCAGTCGCATCCCGGCAATCACGGCACTGGATAATCCTCGTTCCTTTTTGCGGACGTGCAAACGAACAGGAAAATCAGACGCCAAACGCTCACAGACCATGACTGTTTCGTCCGGACTGTTGTCGTCGACGACAATGATTTCCACTTTCGAGGAAAGTTCGCCCAGGGCACGGTCAATCTGAGGTACGAGCAGGGGAAGATTGTCCGCCTCACAATACGTGGGAATGATGACGGAGATTTCGGGTGTAACCGCAGATGCGCGCTGCTGAGGGTCAACGCTCGGTTGTTGTGTGTCTTGATGAAGCAAAACCAGGGCCCTTAACCTGTATGTGAACTGTTATTAACGCTGTACAAGCTTCCAAAGCGATCCGAGAGTCTGCTCGACTCTGACGTCGCAATTCTGCTCTACATTGGAGCGAGCAGCTTCCGTGGGGTTAAAAAGAAAAAACTCATTAAAATCTGTCGAAAGCCGAGGAACGGTTTCGTCAGAAAGTAGTTGCAAGTGAACGTTCGGATCGAGGCGATGGCAAATCATTTGTGTCTTTCTCCAGGGCCCAAAGCAATAGACAACGGGCTGGTCGGACTGATTCACGATTGCAGCGATCTGGGGATAGTCCCCGTATTTTCCCGGTGACTTGTTCCACCACATTTCATTTCTGGAGCGGACGGCACAGGAGATGGTCCCGGCCAACAGGAGCATGACTCCAATGGCCTGCCACAACACTCGGCGACGCGGGCTGCTGGCGGAATCGCTGATCTTGGCTGACAGCAAGTAAGCCATGCAAATCTGGAGTCCAACAATCGAAGGAAGTATGTAGCGCGTCGTGCCGTAACGCCTACCTAACGCGATGTCCATTATCAACAACGGTAAAGCGATCGACGCAGCCACAGTGCCGACGATTAACCATTGCTGCAGCGGTGCTGTGCGGATCAAAAAGTAGATCGAATACAAAATCAGCAAGAGAACCAACGCGACCAAGGGCAGCACCGACAACTTGACGGCAAGGGAATCGGTGAGCGCAACTCCAAGATCAAAAAACCCGCGGCTGACAATGCCAGCCCACCGCGTTAGGCAATCCATGAACGACTGAGGAAATTGTGTCCACGAAGTACCCTGCGGCCCCCGGTCCTTGAAAATGACAAGAATCCACGGCAAAAACGCCGCGAGTGCAATCGCGGAAGCAATGACGTAGCGGAGCGACGTGCGACAGACGGCAAATCGCGTGACCGCAAATACATAGATTGCCTGTCCGATAGCAACCAGGCCAAACAGGATTTGTGTGTAAAGACCCAGCACAACCGTTACAGCATAGATCGCCCAACTGCCAGCAGAGTCGAATCGCATTGCCCGCAGCAGGGCGATGCTGGATACCAAGACGATCAGAACAAATAGGCTGTAGGGTCGCGCTTCCTGAGCGAAGGTGACTTGAGCGGGCGAAATTGCGAACAGCGCCGTGGCGATCAAACCCACGCTGGATGAATCGAAAATTTCACGACAGAGCCAGTACACGCAGGGCAGTGCCAAGAGGCCGAATAATACCGATAAACTTCGGATTGCCGTGATCGAATTCCCAAAGCATGCGACCCATTGCCTGGCCAGCACAAAATACAGCGGTGCCAGTTGGGGTTCTTCGTCCGCCAAACCCTGGATCGTATCTCTAACCGTCCTGGTCGAGTTTACGACCTGGTATTTTTGCATTTCGGCGACGGTGACGACTTGCTGATCACGTAGCTCGTCTTCAATTTCAGTAACTTGATAACCCGCAATTCGCAATGACGTATAGACTTCGTCATTCCAGTAGAGGTGGTAGTCAATGCTATAAAGGCGGAAAAAAACGCCAACCAACAAGACCACCGCCACAGACACGCGAAGGCGTTTGTGTAGACGAACATCGCTAGCTAAGTAATTTTCGTTTGGATCCGCTGACACGGACTCACCTCTGCGCACCGGTCTGAGGATTGGCTACGTGACAGGCATTTGACACAGTCACGGGTGGGCTTTGCTTGGCCATAGAGTCTGTTCTGTCGGTGGTTCCCCGCACACCGAGGTCAGAATCAGTGAGCATAATTACGCTTTTGTGAAAGTCCAACAAACTCGATCCTTTATCCTGTACTCGAAGGCTGGTTTCGGAATTCCGCCAAATAGGTGAGTCCGTAGCCACAAAACCGTCTGACACTGGGGATTAGGATCCAGCAGAACATCCCGTACAGACCTATCAAAGTGATTCGCACGACAGGGTGATCAAAGCCAAAGATCGAATAGAGTCCGACGGCAGCAAGCCCAAACACCAGCGGCCGTA
>JBFJVZ010000450.1:0-5662 GCA_041623895.1 Pirellulaceae bacterium
CACCAATGACTTGCGGCCGCAGATAGATGATTCCTTTGTCGGGGTCGGTGTTGATCTTCAAATCGTCGATACGTGTTGCAGAAACATTTTCCAACCAGACCGTTTGCCAGATTCCGGAGACCTGCGTGTACCAGATTCCCCGCGCGTCGATGACTTGCTTGCCGCGCAATTGCCAGCCCTCGGTTTCGTCTTCGACCCGCACAACCAACTCATTGGCGCCTTCGCGAAGTGCGTCAGTGATGTCCAGCGAGAACGGCGTGTTGCCGCCTTGATGCTCTCCCACCGGTTGACCGTTGATGAATACCTGGCAGCGATAGTCAACGGCTTCAAAATTCAACAGCGTGCGATCCTGTTTCCGTTCCCCAACATCGAACGTTCGCCGGTACCAGAGAGCTTCGGTGGCATCCAGCATCCTGCGAACTCCACCGAGGCGTGATTCCAGACAAAACGGCACGAGAATCTGGCCGTTCCATTGCTTGGGAATCTGCTGTTGATCCAGCGACGTGATCGCGTAGTCCCAAAGCCCGTTCAGGTTCCGCCACGCGTCACGTTGCAACTGAGGCCGCGGGTATTCCGTCCATGCGTTTTCTGCAGTAACGTTGGCGCCCCACTGCGTGATCAACTCGGACTGAAACGGTTTTAACTGGTTCTTTGGTCGAGGTAATTTGGGAATGTTGTTTGCGTCGATCACGTGGACATCAATGAATTGGCCGCCGCCCGTTTGCCGGCAATGCACGGCCAGCACGTTGCCACCGACTTTCAGTGCCGACCGAGCATCGTTACTTAGCGAAAGAACTTCGTAGTTCGTCTTAAAGCCTTCGATCGACGCCACTTCGACACCGTTGATAAAAACCGTGACGTCTTCGTCATGATGAATCAACAAGGCGGGATTCTTTGGGATAGTTTGCAACGAAAACGGTTTTCGCAACCAAATGTTCTCCGTATCCCAGTTCGTGCCGATGCGACTCCCGGGTGTTCCCCGAGTCCCGAATCCGCCATCGCCCTCGCTCCATCCGCTGTCATCAAAGCTGGTTTGGTGCCAGCCGTCGCTCGGAGTCTTGGTTGTGAAACGCCACGTGTCGTGAACCTCCTGAGCGACCGAGGTTCCGCAACAAAAAACTAACAGCGACAGAAGAATCAAGGATCTACGCAGCATGATGGACCTATAGAAAACAGGAGTGAGGCCCGATTCTAACCGCCCAAAACAGCGCATGCCCGCCAGGGCGTTTCCGTTTGATCCCGTGAGGCCATTAAACCGCACTATCGGGTGGTCTGAGGCGGAGCGGCGATTGAATTATTCCCACGAAACGCCAACACCGTGAGCGATTGTGTGGCGGAAGTTGGGAGAATTCTGGTTGGGAAGTCTTCCGAATTGCACTTCGACAAGAACGCCGCAATTGGCGACGAAAAAACCGTTCCGCGGCAGTGGCGAGGGCTGGCGGTTTGGATGAGCGACCGCACGGATCAAACGGATGGTTGGATTGTCCACGGCACCATTCGGGCTGGCAAAATCGATGCCGCGCGTGCCTGATGCTTCTTCGGGTCCCAGATTCGAGTGGAATACAGCAACCCCAGTGTTCGCGCGGAGTCTAAACTGCTCTGATTCAGTTCTGTTGCTACGCCCGGGGCACCGGACATAGAAATCTTTTATCCCGAAAGTGAAGGTCGATCCATTGTTTCGTTGCCTAGTGTTTGCACTTGCCGCTTTGCCTGGTGGTGTTGCGTTGTATGCGCAATCGGAGACACCGTTTGTCTTTCGCGATGTTGCGACCGATGTTGGATTGACCCCGGCCGCAAGCGAAATCCAGGCTCACGGTGCCGGCTGGGGAGACGTTGACGGCGATGGCTGGGCGGATTTGTATCTGGCCACTTTCCACTACGGTGACACAAAACCGAATCTGTTTTTTCGCAACCGCAGTGGGCGTCTCTCGCTGAACAGCCAATCTTCGCTCCGCATCTCCACTCGCGGGACCGGCGTGGTGTTTGCCGATTTGGACAATGATGGCGATCTGGACTTGTACGTGGCCAGCATGCCCGGACCGAGCGGCAGCAAGCTGGCCGAGCGGCACGGTCACGCTTTTGCCGGCTGTTCCATCTTTCGAAATCTTGGCAACGGAACGTTCACCGACGATTCCAGAGGCAATGCAGCCTGCCCAGAGAAATTTGGCGGCCGCAGCGCCGCGGTCTTGGATTTCGATGGTGATGGCCTGCTGGACCTATTGGTCGGCGAAGACCCCCTGCCCGGCTACAACGGCTCACCAACCAGGAGATCTCGGTTGTTTCGTAATCTCGGGGCGATGCGATTCCAGGACGTTTCGGATCAGGTCGGTATCCCCAGCGATGCGGCCGGACTGGGAGTCGCAGTTGGTGACGTCAACGGCGACACCTATCCTGATTTTTTCCTTGCCTCCACGATTGGCAACTATTTGATGATCAATGACGGCCAGGGCAAGTTCAGCGAGGCTGTGGGGGCAAGGAAAACGTTTACCTGGCCGGACGCCAAGGGTGACAACATGATTTGCGGAGTTTGCATTGCCGATGTCAACGGCGACGCCCTGCCGGATATTGTGCTGGGTCAACACTTTGATGCGCCTTGGAATCGTCCCGTTGCCAATCGTCTTTACCTTAATCGTGGAACGAGCGACGGCGTGCCGGCATTTTCCGATGTATCGGGAGTTGCTGGACTGCTTCCGCTACCGATGAAAGCGCCGCATGTGGAGATTCAGGACTTCGACAATGACGGCCGACCCGATATCTATACCAGCATTGTGTTGTTTGACGATCAACAGCCACATCCCGTGATCTTCAAGAACACCGGCAACCAAGACGGAATTCCTCACTTCGAACAGTTCGCACTCAGCGTCAATGATTTTCCGACTGAGGACGATCGTGCTACCAAGGGCTCCCGTCAGTTTTTTGAAAAGATGATCAGCGAACGCAAGATTATTTACTCCGCTCCCGGACCAACGTCTGATTTTGATCGTGACGGTCGACTCGATATGGTGATGCCCAGTTGGTGGACCGCCGTGCCGACAATGTTATTGAAGAACGAATCGGACGCGGGAAACTGGTTGCAGGTCAAGATCGCGGCAGATAGCAAACAGAACGTCAATTCGATGGGGATCGGCTCACGTGTCGACATCTACCGGGCCGGTGACGCTGGAAAGCGCGAAGCACTGCTCGGCTCTCGAGAGATTCAAGTTGGCTATGGTTATGCCTCCGGCCAGGAAGCGATCGCCCACTTTGGTCTGGGAACAAACGAGGCCTGCGATCTGATCGTCACGCTGCCGCACCGAAGAGGCGCTTTGAGGATGCGGAACGTCGAGTGCAACCAGCGACTAACAATCTCAACCGAGCGGAAATCACAAGCTGCGGATTGACGCCAAATCGAGGAACCCGATGATGCAACTACGCACGTCAACCACTTTTGTATTCGCTGCCGTCATGCTGTTTCCGATCAGCGGAGCATCTGCGGAGGAGAAAAAACCGCAGCGTCAGTCGAAACCAAAACCCATTCGGGATGAGGATTTACCGTATCCGCCGTCGCTCCCCGGCGGAGCCGCCGTCGTCACCGACAGCTCGAAGCAATTCTTGGAAAAGCCGGATTCGATCGGCGTTGATGTCACGGTCGCGGCCACGCCCCCAACGATCGACTTCATGTTCTACCCAAATCAGGATTACCCGGGAAAACCTTGGTCCAACTGGGGAAATGGTTCCGTTGCCCGCGGCAAGTATTACTCAGCCATCGGTGACCATTACTCCATCGGCCGCGGATCGTCACCGCACAGCACAGGAAATGCGTTTGTCTACCAGTACGACCCCACTAATCAAAAGCTGGAATCCTTAGCTGATCTGGCCGCGATCCTGAAACTGCCCCAGGAACATTACTTGCCCGGCAAAATCCACACTCGCGTCGACATGGGAAAAGACGGATCACTCTATTACGCGACGCACCGCGGTTCGTCCAAGGCAGCCAACGACCAGAATCATTATCGAGGCGATTGGATCCTGCGCACCGATCCGTCCACCCGCGTTAGCGAGATCGTCGCGCACGCACCGGTACCCAAGCACAGCATTCCCAACGGAATGCTGGACCCCCAGCGAATGATTTATTACGGGGGCACCGCCGCAGGTCCCGACGCACCGCTACAAGATATTCAGTTCTTTGCTTACGACGTTAAGAAACAAAAGCTTCTTTATTCCGGTCCCGACGGACCGGCGCGGGCAATGATTCTGGCCGCCAGTACAGGCCGTCTGTACTACGTACCGGGCAACTCCGATGGACAACTGATGCGGTTTGATCCCGCGGAACCGGGACCGCCCGTGCCAACGGGACAGTCAATGGGAATTCGCGCCGCCACGCCGGAAACGAAAACTGGGATGGTGTACGCGGTTTCCAAAGGCCAGGGCGCGGACAACGCCGTCTTGTGGCAATTCAATACACGCAGCGAAAAAGTAAAACAAATCGGAACCATTGCCGTTGGCGGCGAAGCTTACGTGGCATCGATCGATATCGATCCAAGCGGACGATTTCTGTACTACGTTCCGGGTGCACACGGGGGCGGCTATCGCGACGGATCACCCGTGGTGCAATACGACGTTAAGCTCAATCGAAAGAAAGTCATCGCCTTCCTGCATCCGTTCTATCAAGGCAAGTACGGATTTACGCCCAAAGGAACTTACAGCAGCGTGTTGTCCGAGGAAGGCGACAAGCTTTACATCACCTGGAATGTCAGCCGCGGGACAAGGGCCTGGGACTGCTGCGGGCTGTCAGTGGTCCATATCCCCAAGTCCGAGCGGTAGAAACCGAATCAGCCGAAGTGCGTTAGAGAGCATCCGGCTTAGGAACTGCTAGCTGAACAAGCATAAAGAAGAGCAGCGAAGGCAGCGTAGCCGTGACTCAATGGAAAACCCAGGCTCAAGTCCCTTCCCAAGTGCCGCTCGGAATTCTCGCGACTTTCCGGCTACAGCCAGCTGACGAAAAAATTCTTGAAACCGTGGCGGGTGGATTTTTCGCTTTCCGGGCTATAGGTGTCGCCATCGCAAACAACGGCGACCTGGCCGCTGATCACAAGATGAGCCGCCGAACCTGAAACCCACACCACCAAGCAAACGATCCAAGCACGGAGAAGAACGATGAGAAGCCTGATGTTGATCGCAATCATGGTCCTGAGCTCGACCGCCTACGCAGAGGAAGGAAATTCCAAGTTCGACGCATACCAACAACGTCTGGCCCAACGCCGGGCGGTTGCCTTGGAACTCCGCCGGCAAATGAACGCCGCCAAAGGTCCGCACGTGTATCGCACTGCGATTGCCATGAAGCTGCCGCGATACATCGCAATCGAAGAGGGCTGGATCCGCCAACCACCGATTCCCATGCGACCGATCGTCGTTATCCCTCATTCGACAACCGTGTACCACATTGATCGCACGCTTAACTACCGCGGCGCACAACCAGCCAGACACGTGTTCGTAAAAAACTAGACTATGGGTGGGACGACGCTCCTGCGGAGGCGAACGATGTGGCCTTCGCGGCTCGGCGGGAGCCTCGCCCTGGGATGGTGAAAACATCGGGATCGGTAGTATTTGTGGCCAATAGCGAACATCCGTTTGTTGCGTCCAAGACAACATGAGTTTCCTGGGAGGGCGAGGCTCCCGCCGA
>JBFJVZ010000451.1:0-5660 GCA_041623895.1 Pirellulaceae bacterium
ATGCGTGAGCGAACTAATTCCGATCACAGCACGCTGGATCGGAATACCAAGCCCCTATCGGATCAGCATACCCACCTCGGCCTGATGCGGGGTCGCTACAAATATTTCCTGTTTGGGAAACGACGGCTCCTAACGTGGAATGGCAGACTTGGCGCGGGCCTCCCGAATCTACGTTGTAAAAGTCAACAGTAGTGTCGACTACGTGTCGCACGTCGATGTCGCGGCCGCCGAGTCGGTGAATGGTAATGCTCTGCCGGTCGTCTTGAATTCCGTTGCGCTTCGACCTCGGTGCCCAGCCCAGATGTTGCAGTTTTCACGCACTCTTGGGACCCTTGCACGGCCGACATGCCGCTGGGTGGTGGCTGATTGGTGGCGCCGTGGGAACACGGTTATTGTCGTTGCTAATGCCTAGATCGGAGCCCTTCGCCAAGCCTTCTGCTGCCAGTCTTCGAGACAGCGGTTGGGCCCGCTTCACGCACGAAGCCGGTCCGCTCAGCCGCTTCGGTGCCGCCACCTCCGCAGGTTAGCACCTTCGGCGCAGTTTTCCCGGATTCTAGTCCCGGATTTCACGAAGACTGCGGCGAAGCAGTTTCGCTCCGGCGCGGAGGCCGATGCAACCAATGCGCCGAAGATGATCCAGGGACAGCTCATTAAGGGCCAGCTTCGCGCCACTAATTCAGCCGCATCATGAGTCCTTCGGACGTTGGACAGGCGATGCCCAAGACGGCAATCCTACAGCAGTTCATGATCGGCTTCTTATCCCGCCCGTTACGGCGAACGATGTTGGTCTCACGCGATCTGACGTTGCTGAAGTAGTGCTATTCAAGGCTCAACCAAAATCCCTGAAAATCACTCTTTCTCTTGCTCAGCTTCTCGGTCTTTGGCGGCTTGCTCCAATGCTCGCTGACGTTCTTGAAGCTCCCTTTGACGTTTTCGGGCTTCATTCTGCGCAAGCCGACGTTTCTCGTCAGTATGGTACGTTTCGCCGAGCGTCTTTTTGAATTTCTCACGCTTATGCTTGGGTAATGCGTTTAGGATTTCTTCCCCCGCTTCGCGTTTCAGCTTTGCGACTTTCTGATAATACTTTTCACGCGTCTCATCAATTGTCTCAATCAGCCGGCGTCTTTCTTCGTCTGTTAGGTCCAGTTCCTTGGACAGGGTCAGTACGATGCCAAATTCGTCACCGTAAGGATTGTATCGACGTGCATGCTGTTGCCTTGAGATTTGCTTGATGCGATCCATTTGCTTGGACGAAAGGATCGCGTCGGCCGCTTTCAACAGCTGTTTGGTTAAGTCTCCTCTCTTTTCGTTCAGTTTGTCCATCATCTCGCGAGACAATTCGTGTTTGCCGATTCGATAGAGTTCATTGACTTCGCTGCGATATTCACGATGCTCCGCATAAAACTCCTGCAGCTTCTTTTGGTAGGCCAGATAGTGTCTGCGTAGTTCTTCGATCTGCACCTCTTCAAAGCCGACCTCCTGTTGAAGATCTTTGTTGTAAAGCAGTTGATTCAATTGATTCAATACCGACTGTTCGCTCCACGACCTTTGGCTGTAGGCTTGCGTCTTTGCCGCATTGACAGCCTCTTGGTTGAGCTGCTGAGCCGAAGCGATCGGGGAAACAGTAAACAGTAGTGTTAAGACGAATGCAGGACGAATCATGGGACGGATCTTGGCGGGACGTGATGAAATTAGCTCTCTGCATTTTAAAGCATTTTCATTTTTAACGCAGGCAGTTCCAGAATGTCCGACGAGAATCCTAACCCAGTGCTGAGAATGCTCTAACTCTTCAAGCTGAGCGGTTTTTCATAAGCCGCACGGCTAACGCAGGTGCGCAGGGAATCTGGTCAGAGATTTCGCGAAAACTGCGCCGAAGCAATTTCGCTTAGGAGCCTCGGTCGATGCATCCGACTTCACGTAGGCGACTGCAGGCCAAGGTTGTTAAAGGCAGCTTCCACGCCCTTTGTGCGGCCCCGTGGAATCAGATCATGCGATTGCCTCGATTCCCGCATCTTCACCGAACGCACTGCTATCTGAAAACGTAAAGGTGTTGGCAACGGTGGACTCTAAGGAGAGACCGATCAAGATTTGGAATGCTCACTGTTGAACCGATTGCGGCTGTCGATGTGGACTTGGTTTCGGAACGCATTTTCGTCATGGCGTAAGTTGCGGTAGCCCAACGGTTCGCCCAAACGAGCTGGCGAGTTGTCGTTCGTTCATCTCGTAGCAGATTGTCAGCGCTTCTTCAGAGGATCGTCCCAGCTTCAGCAGGTTTAACGTTTGTCCTATTGCTTCCGGGTTGGACTTATAAAGATGCGCCAAGACCAACTTGCAGACAATCTGTCTTTCGGCGGGCAATCGTTCCGCACCAAAGAGCCCGTTCAGGGATCCACTTTTGATTTCCTGGGCAACTCTGCTACGTTCCTGCGGGTGGTTGGCCAAACCGGGTACGAGCAAATCGGCGAAGTGTTGTTGTAGGCCAACTCGAACCCAACCCGGCAACACCACTGTTGAATAGCTAAACCGGGCAAAGGCGCCCGACAGCCCCCACCCAACTTGCCAACACGCATTCTTGACGGAACGATTGTCTTCGGCTGTCACAACAACGTGTCCATCAACCAGATGAAAGAATGCGCGCATGGTTCCATAGTTTGGGTTGTCAGCGAAATCACACAAACAATGACGACGTCCGATCCACACCATTTCATGAAGGAAGCTACTGCATTGACCCGGAGTTCGGGCTGTCACTGGCGATAACGAAACCCGGTGGCGCTTCGCCGAAGCCAAGGCAGAATACTTCAGCTGCCTTAGCTTGATCTCGCACCTCTGCAATCCCGATTATGCTGATCGCTGATACCGAAACTGTCCTATCAACGTTGAAGAGAGCTGCCTTGCGAAGTGCAATCGAACTGATCGAAGACCCGTTCACATCCTCTGGGCCGAGCCCGCTATCGTAAACAACGTGCGAGGAAGGAAGCTGCCCAAGGACCACCTTGCCCGAGAGCAACAGGATTGCCGCCAATTGAATAATCATCCGTCCAGACATGATTTGTCCCCGCAGCCCGTTGATAGCCTACGCTCCATGTGTGCTTTTCCGAAAACCCATGTGACACAGCCGCACGCACGGGCTACTATAGATCGTCCAATCCTCTACGATTGGCAAATCGCGCGCCCAAGCACACAACAGCGAACAGCAAGATCGCCATGATTTCGGTGAATTGGGTTCCTGCTGGACCTCCGGTCACGCTCGGGATTAGTTACCACAGCCGATTCGCTGCATATTTGCCCCAAAGTAGTCCGAATTTTGCGGCAAACTGCGTCGAATCGATTCGGCTAAGTCGCGCAGGCCGATGCATCCTACGCGTTCAAGGTGGGTAAACTTGAGTGCGGTTAATGGCGATCTTTGCACCTTTGAAGCTGGTCAGATTATTGACCATCGGACGCAGCTACGCCTGTCGACTATCGGGAGGCCGTTGATGTTTCCTTTCCGTTGCCTACGCATGCCACCAGCGATATGCCCGGCCGCATCCAAGCCGAAGTTGGCCGTAGAGGTCACCCTTAACGATTTGCGTCCGCCTACCCGATACCCCGCGCCACAAGAGTGTCTGCGATCCGCTAATCTAATATCTTGACGGGGGCATCACAGTCGTTTGTCACCAGATAGAACGCTATGAGCCACCAAAGCGACTCGATAACGGATCTTGAAGCACAAGCCCTGCGAGACCGCATCGCAGGCTTAGAAGCGCAGTTGCGATCACAGCGTGCGCTGATTGAACGCCTGCAATCGGCAGAACCCAACGTCACAGACGATGTCAGATTGGCGGACGCGGTCAAGGATTCGCGCGCGAGCAACGAGCGTTTCCAACAGCTCGTGGAAAACATCAAGGAGGTGTTCTGGATCTGCTCGGCGGATGGAAACGAGATTGTGTTTATCAGTCCTGGTTACGAAACGATTTGGGGACGCACATGCGAGAGTCTCTACGGGCAGCCACTAAATTGGCTGGCGGCAATCCATGAAGAAGATCGCCAACGGGTAACCGAAGAATTCTCGCAGGTCACCGCCTCGGGAGGGTTTGACACCAAGTACCGGGTTGTCCGGCCAGATAGCACTATCCGTTGGGTCCACGATCGCGGCTTCCCGATTCGAGACGAGGAGGGAAGTGTTTATCGCATTGCGGGCATTGCCGAGGACATCACGGCGTGGAAGCAGGTCGAAGAGGAGCGAGATCGCTTTTTCAACATCTCTTTGGACTTGTTGTGTTTGGCTAACCTGGATGGATATTTCACCAAACTGAATCCCATGTTTGAAAAGACATTGGGCTATACAAACCAGGAACTGATGGACAAGCCTTTCCGGGACTTCGTCCATCCCGACGACAGGGAGCAAACGGTGCAGACCTTGCAAGCTCTGGCAGCGGGCGAGAATGTCGTGAATTATGAGAACCGATTTTTATGCAAGGACGGTACGTACAAGTGGCTGACTTGGTCGATTCCCGCTCCGCCCGCAGGGGAGCGTGTCTATTACGCAGCTGCCCGGGACATCACTCAGCAAAAAGAAATTCAGACGTCGTTGCTGGAGAGCGAGGCGCGATTCAAGGCTCTCGTGCGGCACGCCCCCGAAGCCATTGTCATGCTGGACGCGGATAGTGCCAGGTTTGTCGATGCCAATGAAAACGCGCTGAAACTTTATCGTCTGAGCCGAAAAGAATTGCTGGCCTCGACACCGGGTCAGCTGAGCCCGCCCACACAGCCCTGCGGTCATCCGTCGAACGAGATGGCGGCGGAAAGGATTGCCGAAGCTCTGCAAAACAAAACCGCGATGTTTGACTGGATGCATCGGGATTCCCGGGGCAAGGACATTCCCTGTGAAGTGCGATTGGTGCGGCTGCCCGGTCGCAAGCGATTGGTTCGCGCCAGCGTGTTGGACGTTAGCGAGCGGAAAGTCGCTGAGGAGGCATTGAAGCAAAGCGAAGCCCGTTATAGGGAATTGATCGAAAACGCGAGTGATTTGATCTTCACGGTTGACCTGGAAGGCAGATTTCAATCGATCAACGAAGCCGGCAGGAAAATCACGGGATACACCAACGAGGAGATCGTCAACTCTGACATTGCCTTGCTTGTCGAAGCAGAAAACCTGGAGAAAGTTCAGCGGATGATGCGTCACAAAATGGTAACCGACGAGCGCACCAGCTACGAAATTGAGATTATCGCCAAGAGCGGTCATCGCATTCCCGTGGAAATTCATTCGCGGCTGATCTATGAGAATGGCCGACAGGTGGCCATTCAGGGAATCGCCCGTGACATCACCGAACGCCGGCAGTACGAAGAACAACTGCGCGTCGCCAAGGAAGCTGCCGAAGCCGCCAGCCAGGCGAAGAGCGAATTCATGGCGAACATGAGCCACGAAATTCGTACGCCGATGAACTCGGTCATTGGTTTGACCGAGTTGGTGTTGGATTCGCAATTGAGCTCAAGTCAGCGCGAATACTTAAGCATGGTGCTTCAATCGGCGAATTCCCTGATGTCCATTATCAACGAGATCCTCGACTTCTCGAAAATCGAGTCTGGGAAACTAGAAATCCTGCCCGCCAATTTCGAGTTGCGTGAGTGCATCGGCGATACGCTCAAGTCCCTGGCCTTGCAGGTCCACGAGCGAGAAC
>JBFJVZ010000452.1:0-5643 GCA_041623895.1 Pirellulaceae bacterium
GGCGAGGTAAGCGATCGAGAATTGTCTCATGAGGATTGAGCCTGAGGTTGAATGGAAATGAAACTAATGCCTATTGTGTTTCTCTGTAGCGGAAGCCGGAAGACTTCCGGCCGCCGAAAGATCGGAATTCTCCCGAATTCAGCGACAAAAGCAACGCTGCCAACGTGGGGAGCCGGGCGGCTTACTTTTTCGACCGCAGCTCGGCAAATAGTTGTTTGGCGTTGTTTACCAGAGCCTTGGTATCGCAGGTATCGGTATACGTCATCTTGCCTTTGTATTCATTTTTTTCCGAAACTTTCGTGTCCCTGATCGCATCATAGCCTTCTCGGCAGCCGGTGACTTTCACGTTGTTGCTGAAAGCAGTATCGACGACGCTTGCCAGGACCTTGTTGACTTCTGGGTTCTTGTGTGACAACTGATGGGTGTTTCCACCGAGCACGAAGACGGCGTCATAGTCAGCTGCATTCACCTTGGACAGATTGATGTTTGGATACGGTGCTTTGATCTTGCCGCCGAAATCTTTTCTTTCAGTACCATAGTTGGGTGAGGCTGCCACGACGTTGACACTGCTGGACTGAAGCGACCGAGTCAACGATTCGAACTCTTCCTGTCTGAAGTTGTCCGATGCAACGACGATCAGCGCTCGACCATCGCCACCGTTTCGGATCGCAGTGGCGGCTCCCGTTCGCGGGATCAGCATGAACGCCAGGATACCCAGTAGAACGACGCAGGCGGCAGCAACCGATGCGGCGTGCAAGGACCGGCGATACCAGGGGATGTTCCGTTTGCTGCGCCGCCGCGTTAAGAGTTGTGAAACAACATGAGCCGTCTGCTCCTCGACTTGAATATCCAGAATGGATGGTTCGGTTGGCGGCCCGACCTGTTCCGCTGGCACCGCGACCGGCAGCGGTGTCGCCGCGGGCTGGCGACCAGCGGCAACCGCTTGTAGATCCGCCAATAGTTCGTCCATGGTCTGATAGCGGGCATCGGGGTTCTTGGCGAGCATTTTTTGCACGACCGCATCCAGGGCCGGAGTGACGCCCCCCTTGAGAAGATCGCATAACGAACGCGGTGTCTGTTCACGGTGTGCGATCAATCGCTGCATCACTGTTTCCCCGTCATACGGCGGCAGTCCGGTCAGCAGAAAGTAGGCCGTGCAGCCAAGGCTGTAGATGTCCGAACGTGCGTCGGCATTACGGCTGTCAAGGGCTTGTTCGGGGGACATGTAATCAACCGTCCCAATCACGACACCGGTGTTCGTCATCGCTGCCAACACCGAGGCATCGGGATTATTGGTCATCAAGGTGTCAAAGCGTGCCAAACCCAGATCCAGAACTTTGACCGACAACTCTCCGCTGGCGGGATCTTGTCTGGCGACAAGATTATGAGGCTTGATGTCACGATGAATCACGCCGGCCGCATGGGCGTATTGCAGCGCGCCGGCGGTTTGAATCAAAACGTGTAACGCCTCGGCGACCGACAGCGGTCCCTCGTTGCGAACTCGCTTCGCCAAGTCGTCTCCATCCACATACTCCATGACAAGATACGGGATGCCCTTGGATTCGTTGGCATCGTGCGCGACAACGATGTTGGGGTGGCTGAGCGCCGCCAGCGTACGGGCTTCGTTGCGAAATCGTTCGATCACGGCGGGCGACTGGCGACCAGCGGAATTGACAACTTTCAAACAGACTTCGCGGCCCATCCGCGTGTGCCGAGCCTTAAATACTGCGCCCATGCCGCCCTGGCCCAGCTTTTCCAGAATCGCATAGTTGCCCAACACCAGACCTTGCCAGCGACCGCGCATCAAGAGTTTGGCCTGAAACGGTGTCAGTTTTTGGTTTTCGATCAGCGACTTTGCCAAGGAACTGACGTCGCTCTTGTCATCAGATTCGTTCCAACTCAGTGCCTGCAGCACTTGATTGAGTTCGCCGTCGGCCAGCAAGCCGCTGCGGCGAAGTCCTTTGACAAAGTTGGCCGGGGACACTGTCTTTGCCGTGGAATGATTTGTGGGCCGCGTGTCGTGATCTGATTTAGCGATCTGTGCTTCACGAATCAGCCTGGAAAGCTGCGGGTCGTTAAAATCGGTGATGCAGTTCTTCTTGGCTTGTTGTGCTGCTGCCAACACGGGGTCGCGGCGGCGCGCCAATTCATCCGCCTTTCTCTGGCAACTTTGGCAACGATCGATGTGCTCAAACAGCCGCTCGGCTTCCGATTCCGCCAGACTGCCCGAGACCAGTTGAGCGAGTTGGTCGATCGGCGGACAGACCGTGAAGTCTTGCGAGTCGGCTCGCCGTGGCGACGCCAAATCACGTCGGATCGATTCCAAATCGCGAGTTTGCTCGCCCGGGTCGGTCGCTCGGTTGGGTGAGTTAGAGACGCTCAATTGAATGCTCGAAAAATGCTTCTGATCTGATCGTCTGAACGCTGACTCATAACGGCTAATCTACCAGGTCCTCCAAAACCAACCGTAAACGCCGCCGAATTCGATAATTGGCTTGTCGTACGGTTTGTGGATCGACGCCGACTTCGCGGGCCACGTCGGCGGCACTCCGTTCCTTGATGGCGACTTCCTCGAAGGCTTTCCAATTTCTGGGATCAAATTCACCGCGAATCAACTCCATCGCTCGTTGGACAATGAATGCATCCTCGTTGGCCGCCTGCTCTTCGTCGTCGGCGAACGGATCTTGCACTTCCGAGATTCGCATCAATGCCTCCGTGCCGCCCGCGCCGGCGGCTTCGCGATTGGCTTTGCGATAGTGGTCAATTGTCTTGGTGCGGACGATCGTCTTCAGCCACGATCGAAAGGAAGCAACTTTACGCTGCGGCTTGAAAGTGTTCAGATTATCGGCGACCGCCTTGAAAACTTCTTGAAAGACGTCTGCCGTATCATCATCACGCAAACCGGCCTGGCGACACCAGCGCTGGACCAGCGGGCCGTACAAATGGACGATTTGGTGCCAGGCCTCCTGATCCTCGTTGACCGCACGGCCAAGCAAACTCATCGAAGTGGCATCAGAATCCGCCGACACAGAACTGCCTCAAAATGGTTGAAAAACCTGGAATTCCACCGCATCTGAGTATACACCGCCCCGCTGGTGTTGCGTGACGGTGTTCCGTTCAGCGTAGCGAACCTATTATCCTTGGAGTCTGGAATTCCGGTTTTTCTGCCACGAGGTAAACGATGCGCGTAAAACGACTTGATCGACGGACCGCCCTCAAGGGGCTCGGCGTGTCGGTTGGTGTGCCGGTCCTGAGTGCCATGCAACCGAGCTGTGCTCACGCTGCCGCAGGCAAGACCGTGGTTCCGCGACGAATGCTGGTAGCTCACTTTGGAACCGGGATGAATTTGCGAGAGTTTTTCCCGGATGAAACGGGACCGGACTGCAAGTTCAAACGTATCGTGCAGCCGCTGGAAGATTTTCGCCACCGCATGACCATCGTCTCCGGTCTGCAACTGGAACATGGCGGCGGACACACCGGCGACTACACGTTCTTGACAGGCACCGAAGGTTGGACGTCCGCTGGCATCAAAGGCGGTATCTCCGCTGATCAAATCGTTGCCACACACGTTGGCACGGAAACTCGTTTTCCGTCGCTGCAACTGTCGATCAAACGCGGAACCAATTTCGGCAACCAAGGGCTGGCAACCCTGTCGTGGAGCGAAAACGGAATCCCGCTGGCCGCCGAAAATGATCCGCACGTCGTCTTTAACCGGTTGTTCCAAATTGATGACGCCAAAGAAGCCAAAGCACGCGACGAAGGGTTCCGGCGGAGGGGCAGCATCCTGGATTTGGTGCGTAACCAAGCCAGGCAACTGGAACGCAGCGTCGGCGGCGAAGACCAAAAGAAACTAGACGAATACTTCACGTCCGTCCGCGAGATCGAAAAACAGCTGCAACGCGACATCGATTGGTCGGCAAAACCAAAACCGAAACCACAACTCGGCGGAATCGGCGATTACTCCAAATCGCTGACGCCCGACTCCCGCGAGTTTGACTACACGCAATATCAAAAACTGATGTACGACCTGATCGTGCTGGCGTACAAAACCGATTCCACTCGCGTAGTCACTTACAACGTCCGCCGCGAACTTGCCGGCGGGACTTTCCCGGTTCATGGAGTGTCCAAGGGTTTTCACGCGCTGACGCATCATAATAATGACCCCAAGAATCTGGAAGAGTTGGCGAAAGTTGACGAAATCAACATGGGATTCTGGAACGGTTTTCTGAAGCGTCTGGATGCGGCCCAAGAAGTTGACGGCCGTAGTTTGCTGGACCACACGGTGCTGGCCTTTTCCAGCAGCGCCGGCATGGATCACTCCCGCGATCGTTTGCCGACCATTGTGTTTGGCGGTGAAGCACTTGGACTGAAGCACAAGACGCACATTCGGCTGCCCGAGAAATCGCCGCTTGCCAATGTTTGGCACACCATGGCCGACGTGATGGGCGTCAAGACCGACAAGCTGCAAGACAGCACGGGCGTGATTTCGGAACTGGTCTAAGCCGATGAACGCAATCATGGTGCAGCACGGCCCCCGCCGCCGGAATTGCACGCTAACAGGGTGGATGAAGCTTCAGCTGAGCTGGCTGCCAATAAGAATCCCGGCTCGTCAACAGGCTCGCGCTGCAGCAAGGCGAACGATTCCCATGTTCGCACTCATGTTTCTTTTGATCCCCGCTGCACACGCCCAACAAACACTCACCGATTCAAGCGGCCAAGAATTCCGACTGATCGAAGCCACGCACTTCGAGATGGGCGCTCGGCGGCCCGATGATTTCCGCGGCGACCACAGCGACTTCAACACCGGGGACGATGATCACCCGATTCACCCGGTCATTCTTTCCCGGCCGTTTTACATCGCGACCAGCGAAGTTACCGTCGGCCAATTCAAACAGTTTGTAAAGCAGACATCGCACCGGACAACTGCCGAAGCATCCGGCGCTGGAATCGTCGGTTGGGATCCCGTCAACAACGATCGGGGGCAGGTTAAGAGTTCGTTCACCTGCGATCCAAAATTCAATTGGCGCAATCCCGGCTTCGCGCAAGACGATTCGCATCCGGTTGTCGGTGTCAGTTTTGATGACGCCAAAGCTTTCTGCGATTGGCTCAGCAAAAAGGAAGGCGTCCAATATCGTTTGCCGACGGAAGCAGAATGGGAATGCGCATGCCGCGCCGGCAGCGATACGTATTTCTCGTTCGGCAACCAGTATCGAAATGTGATTCATCATCACGCCAACATCGGAAATGTCGAATTGGAACGGGAGTCGCCCGGGCGGGTAACGTTGCAGTGGTTGGTCGACGTGGCAAAGGATCCAGAAGACGGCCATGTTTTCACGGCACCGGTGGCCAGCTACCAGCCGAATCCCTTGGGCTTTTACGATCTGCACGGCAACGTTTGGGAATGGTGTGAAGATCGATACCTGGACACCTATTACAAACAATTTGATCGCGACGGCCATCGCCAGGTTCGCGAACGAGCGATCGATCCGTTATGTCAGGACCGCTGGAATGAACACGGTGATTGGCGTGTGATCCGCGGCGGGTCATGGTTTATCTCACCGATCCAATGCCGCAGCGGCGTACGCAGCATGTTCGAACAGCAGGATGCGGCCTGTTACGTGGGCTTTCGCGTTGTCCGCGAAC
>JBFJVZ010000453.1:0-5635 GCA_041623895.1 Pirellulaceae bacterium
GCGTGGCCGGCAAATACGTACTCGGTGAACAATTCGCCATCGATGGTGACGACGGCACGGTCATCGAGTTTCTTGATCTCAACATCGCCGGCGCTGCTGGTGGGAACACAGCAGGTGAGGGCCAGGGCTAAGGTGGTTTGCAAAGATTTACGAAGCATCGTGTTCTTCCTGTTTGTACTCGCGTTGGCAATGATTGATTGTAGTCAATTTATGGTCACGGTAGCGAAAGACGTCGGTTTAAACAAAGTCGGAGCAGCGTGCGACGACTTACAGTTAATCACCACTGTGCCAGGGGATGATCTCGCTGGGTAAGTGGAAATGTTACCGCTCGGCTGTCTTGGCAGTGCGACTGAAAGACGCCGCAAATCATTTCCACGGTCAGCGCGCCTTCGGTTGCGCTGCACAGCGGTTGGCGGCGCTGGCTGACCGCATCGACCAGATCGTTGGCCGCGGTGACGTGATGATGCACTTCGTCGATCAAATCTGGATTCGGTTCCGGCACGTCAACGCCGCCGGTGGTGATCGGCAACCAAGGTTTTGGTTTGCCAGCTGGTTGAAACGGATTTCCAGGAATCAAATAGGCCAGCGGTGCCCGATCGGCTCGCATTGCGATCATGCCTTCGCTGCCGACGAGCTGCAGACCGAAGCCGTGGTTATTGGTTCCGTCGTTGGCAATCGAATCGAAATAGGCAATCACTCCGCTGTCCAGCGAGAATCTCGCATGCACCTCGTTGCCGGCCAGCGGACCTAGTCCTTCGGCGCCTTCGCGCACGTCGTCTTTGCTGACGCGGCGGCCATCTTGCATCAGGACAGCTGAGCATGAGCGTGGTTTTCCGCCCAGATAATTGATCATGTTCAAGACGTGCGAACCCAACACCCACAGATCTTCACCGCCGCCGCGGCGGTCGCCTTTTCCACGTCCGCGAATCTCCAGTAGCCGTCCAATGCGGCCGTCTTTGATTAGCTCTGCCACAATCTTCATCGTGGGGTGATAGCTATTGTGGTGGGCAACGGCCACAACCGCACCGTGCTGCTGGCAAGCCGCCAGAACTTCGTCGCACTCGCGGGGCGTCCGCACAAATGGCTTTTCGGTGTAGACGCCTTTGGCTCCCGATTCGATTGCCGCCACGATCATGTCGCGATGTTGGTCCACGTGACGCGGACAGACGGCGACGATCTGCGGACGTACAGCTGTCAGCATCTTGCCATAATCATCGTAGCCCGCGGAAGCGTCGAGACCCAATCTGGCGACCGCTTTTGTCAATCCGGTGTCGTTGGCATCGGCGACGGCAACGATCTTCGTGCGCTCGATGTTTTTCCAAACCGTATCCAATCCATGGCCGTAGTCGCCGCGTCCCGTGTGGCCAATCACGGCGACACTGAAAGAATTCGCTTCATTCCTGGCGTGCACACTCGTTGCCGACGCAGCCATTCCCAAAGCACATAACGAGAATTGACGACGGTCCATCTCGGGCTCCCTATCAAGCGGTCAAAAATACGCCAAAGCGCCAGACAAAGTGCATGGTCATGATCACAATCACATTCCAAGCCACGAAGAACGCTCGGCTGAACCAAATAGGATAACGTCGTGGACCGAGCAATGTGTCGCACAAAAAGAAAGACGCTCCGGCAGCCATGAATATCGCCACAAACGGCCCGCGAAAGTAACTCGCGGCGATCACAACTTCCCCCAGCATGATAACCACCAACAGCCATTTGGCCCGAATCATGCCCAGCATGATCGCCGTCGACCGGCGTCCCGCGATGCGGTCCTGGTCAATATCCATCAGCTGGCCGAACAGGTGGCTTTGCATCGCGAACAGGGCGCTGAAAGCCATCGCCGGCGAATTCAATTGCGGCACACCGCAAAGCCAACTGGCCAGCACAAACATCAGCAGGTAACCGACCTGATTCATTAGATCCAGCACTGGCAAACGCTTGAAACCCAACGTGTTGTAGGTGAAGTTGACGGCGCATACCGCTGTAAACCAGGCAAACATCTTAGCGCCCGCGATCCAAACGAACAAAACCAGAAAGGGAATCTGAACCAGGGCGATGATGATGGGCAGTCGCCGCCGCAGCGCCGCGTCAGGCCGCGCGCCGAATAGCCAACTGTTCTTTCTCGGATTGATGCGGTCGCTGCCGACATCACCCAAGTCGTTCCAGCCGTACAGCAGCAGCCCAAGGGGAAAGCAAACATAGACCGCCCCGATCCAAAAGGCCGGTGAACCAAACATGTCGCGTCCGGCAAAGGGGAGCAGGTAGAACCAAAGATGTGTTGGCCAGAAACCGGGACGCGCAACCTTGATGATCTCCAGGAGTGTCGATCGGACATCCTTCTGGTTCACGCGCGCACGTCCTTTCATCAGATCAGTCACTGACAATTAAGCATCAGCCCACGGCTGTTGCGGCACGAACCGGACGCTAACGCGTGTCGGCTGATGTTGCCAGTCCCAAACCTTGATTCACCCGAGCGGCATCGCCTGTAGCAAACCGAGCCCGCCGTCAGAAGTCACGAAACGGGCCGCGTGGCTCAGCGGCCTCCATCTGACTTAACCAATTTTCGTAGCGTTCCTTAACCATCCGCAGCACCTCTGGGCGCTCTTTTGTCAGATCTTTTTGCTCGCCGAGATCTTCATCCAAGTCGAAAAGTCCGCCAGCCGCTCCATTCATGTCGACCCACTTCCAGTTGCCGACTCGGGCGGCAACCAGGTCTTTTCGCTTCCAAAACATTTCTGTGCGAGACGACTTTTCGCGACCGCGCAAAACCGGCCACCAATCAAATCCATCCAATTCCAAGCCTGCCGGTATTCTTGCACCGGTCGCCGCGGCAAAACTCGGGAACAACTCCAAACTGGTCAGGAACTGGTCGTTAACCATTCCCGCGGGCACCCTGCCCTGGGGCCAGCGAACCAGGCAGGGAACGCGGATGCCGCCTTCCCAGGTTTGGCCTTTCTTGCCTTTCAACGGTGAGTTGTCGCTGCCGCCACCGCCCCCGTTGTCGGAAAAGAAGACGATGATCGTGTTGTCCAACTGGTCTTTTTCTTCCAGCAACCGCATCATCTTGCCGATCGCTTCGTCCATGCAAGTTACCGCTGCTCGGTAGTCGCGCTGTCGCGCCTGACTGGTCACAACTTTGGCCGCTCCGCCGTAACGATACTTTTCCACCATTCGATACTCAGGTTCCACCGTGGGGTACATCCCTTTGTATTTATCCGGCGCTTGGATCGTCGAGCGAATCTCCGGGGCCAGTGCCGATGAACCGTGCGGCGCATTGAAGGGAACGTACAAAAAGAACGGATCCTGACCTGCATGATCGCCAAGAAACCGCAATGCTTCCCGCTCGAACAGATACGTACAGTAGGTCCCTTTGTCTTCCTGGGTGGGACGAAGATTGCGATACATGCTGGGTACGCCGTAACGCTCGTGGGTGTAGTAATCGATGCCGGTGTTCACCAATCCGTAAAAGTCGTCGAAGCCCCGCGAGGTGGGCAGAAACCGTTGCAAAGATCCCAGATCCCACTTGCCATAGATGGCGCTTTTATAACCGGCTGACTTGAGCATCTTTGGAATGATGATTTCGCGAACATCCATGCCGCCAATTCTTTCAAAGCTGACTTCGTATTCCGCTGCTGAATACTTGTGCCCGTAATCGGGTGCTTCGTTGCGGATCATGTCGTAGATCCCGTTCCGCTGCGGGTAGCGTCCGGTCAGCAGCGCAGCCCGAGAAGGAGTGCAGGCGGGCCAGGCCACATAAAAATTCGTCAGCCGAGTGCCCTCGCGCGCCAATCGATCCAGATTCGGAGTGATGATTCCATTACCCAGAATGCCCAGATCGTTGTAGCCCTGGTCATCCGAAACAATCAGCAAGATGTTCGGACGTTCGCCGGACTCCGCTCGCAGCGGCGTTGCCGAAAGCACGTTCAGGACGATGGACAGTAAAGCGATATGAGCCAGTGTTGTCTTAGCCGGCAGAAGACGTCGAAATATTCGGCGGCATCGAGCACTTGTTGCAGTCTGTTGCTGACCCATCTTGGATGTCCGTTACAGCGGCGTTGCTTGACTCAGTCGCTCTATTGTCATCCGTCTTTTTGCAACCAGCCAGTCCCTCGGATGTAATGAGTGAGCACCCCAAACGTGTGTCGGCAAAGCTTCGTGCACCTCCGGGTCGCCCTTGCAAAAACACGGTGCTATCTTCCACCGACCAGCGGGTCCAGAAACTTATACAGTTGCTCCGTGGCCGGATCGTCGGGCTTGCCAAGATCGTCATTCAGGCGGCTGTGATTGCTGTCCCGTTTTCCATACGTCGTGACAGGACTCTGAGCATCCTTCAGCACGGTTTCCAAACGCTGTGCCTGCGCCCTGGTCTCGGGGTTTCCGGGAAAGTAAAGAATCAAAAACGGCGGGATCCCCTTGTCCTTCGCCACGTGGGTCACGGCTGAAAAATCAACGTGCTTTTCGGGGTCATTGCCAAACTTTTGCCGATGACCAAAGATAAACATCTTGCCGCCATAGAGTGCTTGTCGGAACTCCGCAGTCATGATGATTTTGGGAATATCGTACGTATCACCGTCTACCGGCACGCAACCCTTGAGGATAGCGAACGACACTCCTTGTTCGTTAAGGTAACGATCGTCAATGCAGATCAACGCTGCGAGTTGGGCGCCGGCGGAATGACCGCCGACAAAGATTCGGTTTGGATCGCCACCATATTTGGCGATGTTTTTGTGCACCCAGGCAAGCGATTGCGCGATGTCGCGGATCAGCACGTCCATCTCCACATCCGGCAGAAGACGGTAATTTGTCGATACAAAAACAAATCCCCGTTCCGTCAATGCCTTGGGCTTCACAGCGACATCGTTTTTGTCGCCGACCTGCCAACCGCCGCCATGGATCCAGAACATGACCGGCAGGTTCTGGTTTGCCGGGTCTGGGGTGTAGACGTCCAGCACGTGACGCGGGTGACCATCCTGGGAGTAGGAAATATCCGAAAATTGCTTCTGGGCGAAACCATCCGTACTGCCGAGCAAGATAAAGGTAAAGGCCAGGCAAGGAACAAACTTACAACGCATGTTTCAAAAACCTTTCGTTTACGATCGACTCAAATGAGGATGATTGAGACCCAGGACCAGCGAACGGCCTGGTCGCACCCGGCTCAAAGTTGACAGCATAAGTAATCTGGGGATAACGAATAAGCGCTAAGAATTTATTAACAGCAAACTTTCTTCAGGTTGGCGATTGGATAGGATCGACCGGAGACGTGGATTCATATGCACGTGGATGTTTTCTGGGTTTTGGCCGCTGCCGTTGCCTCGATTCACTGCGCGATCATTCTATTGGATCTTGCCGGTGCGCTCGCCGTCTGGTCAGGAAATTTATCGATCGGTCGCCTGCCTGGTTGGCAAAAGTCCTACCTGGTCGTCAACTTTTTGAAGAGTGTTTGTTACCTGACATTGCCCGCATGTCCGCTGACGTCGCTGGAAAACTATATGCGGTCGCGATCAGACTTCCGATCTCCCTATCCTGAAACAGAGTGCTCCTGATGAGGCATCTTACCGCTCCTTAACCTGTTCCTGGTTTGAGCATTCCGATGTTTATAAAGTGCTTCAAAGGCTGGCGGTGAAAGACTTTACGA
>JBFJVZ010000454.1:0-5629 GCA_041623895.1 Pirellulaceae bacterium
GACGAGTACAAAGTCATGGGACTGGCTCCCTATGGCCAGCCGGAGTATGCGGATGCCATTCGAGAGATGATCCGACCGAAAGGGGATCTATTTGAGCTGAACCTGGATTATTTCACGCACCACAGGTTGGGAGTTCGCATGACCTGGAACGACGGTGCGCCGATCGTGCAACCGTTCCATAGCCCACTGCTTGAGCAACGACTGGGTCCGATGCGAAAGAAAGACGATCCGATGACCCGGAAGCACGAGAACATTGCCAAGAGCTTGCAAGTGGTCACCGAAGAGATCATTTTGCACCTGTTGTGCCGACTGCATGAGAAAACGGGCGCGGTCAACGTTTGCCTGACCGGTGGGGTGGCGATGAACTCGGTTGCTAACGGAAAGATCACCAGCCAAACACCGTTCAGGCATGTCTACATTCCGGCCGGCGCGGCAGACAACGGCACCTCTTTCGGAGCCGCTTTTTACGTCTGGAATCATCTGCTGAACAAGCCGCGCCGCTTTGTTCAAAACCACGCCTATTTGGGAACCGACGTTTGCGGTGACGAATGTGCCGAAGCGATTGCGGAGGCCGGCCTGCCTTTTCAAACCTACGACGACGACACGTTACTGGATGTCACCACTGACCTGCTGTTGGCGGGCAAAGTCGTCGGCTGGTTTCAGGGACGAATGGAATTTGGTGCCAGAGCATTGGGGAATCGATCCTTGATTGCCGATCCCCGCCGCACTGACATGCGCGACATCATTAACTTGCGGATCAAGTTTCGCGAAAAGTTTCGACCGTTTGCACCCAGCATCTTGGAAGAACATGTTGGCGAATGGTTCGAGATTGACGAGCCCACGCCGTACATGGAAAAAGTCTTTCCGATTCGTCCCGAAAAACGCGATGAAATCCCGGCGGTCACCCACGTGGACGGCAGCGGCCGATTGCAGACAGTGTCGCAAGCCACCAATCCTCGCTATCACGCTTTGATCCAGAACTTTTATGACAAGACGGGTGTTCCCATTCTTCTCAATACGTCTCTGAACGAAAACGAACCGATCGTGCGCACGCCCGCCGAAGCGATCAGTTGCTTCCTGCGCACCGACATGGATGTCATCGTCTTGGGCAATCAGGTTGTTGATCGACACGACGAGGCCTTCCCGGAGAATCTGCGTCAACGCGTTAGCAAAGACGAACTGGCCTTCTTGGGCTAGTGGTACTTCGAGTCAGTTTTTGTGTGCCGCGAAAAGGGATCAGACCCCAATATTGCAAAGCACCCTTCGGGCCGCTGGCGGCTATTGGGGTCTGACCCCTTTTCGCTCGTTCTGACTCTTTTCGCTCGTTCACGGCGTTTGCTTTTGCGGCCTCGGCATCATGAATGACAACAAGGCAACCAAGTTCCCCCGCACCGGCAAGATACTGATTGGACTGTTCTGCATTGGTTTCATCCTGTTGGTTCTTCGCCGGCCAATCTTGACCACGATTGCGTCGGCTCTGGTCAGACCAGACGGAGTTCCGATCTCGGCAGACATCATGGCGATTGGCGGCGATGGTGCCTCGAAAGAGATGCTTGCCTGGCTTCAAGAGCACGAGGACGCCAAACTGCTGCTGGTAAGAACACCGGATCCGCGGGTCGTGCAGATCGGAGCCTCGGTCTCCGATGCCCAACGGCGGCTGGCTATTTCCAAGTCGGCCGGTGTCCCGGAAGATCGAATCGAGATCTTGATCGGGAAAACGATGCGAGCACAGCGCCCGGTGCAGGCAATGCAGACATGGCTGTCACAGCATCCGGAGCGGCGAATTCACGTGCTATGCGATCAGTTCCAAAGCCGCGGCTTGCGACGTGCTGTCAACCGCACCTTGAGGCCGGAACATGCCGCGCGGATCACGCTTGCGCCTTTGATCGACCGCCGACATGCGGTTGACGACTGGTGGACCACACGACTGGGAGTCCGCGCTGTGCTCGACGCCTATCTTGGTTTAACGCGGTCGCTGCTTGGCTGGGGGTCGCCCGAGCCTCCACGCTATTTGACTCCGGATCAGTACGAGCAAGCCTTTCTTGATTCACTTGGTCCGAGTTTTTCTTTGCAGCCGGTACGCAAGTGATGCGCGGCCGACGGGTGCTTGGCGGACTGCTGGCCTTGGCGGTGCTGATGTACCTGGCTCGATTTGCCTGGCTACCGCCGATCGCAGCTTGGCTAAACGTCTCCGATCCTCAGCTGCCGGTCGACTTCGTCGTTCCGCTCCCGGGAGGCAACGATGATCGACCGTTTGCGGCAGCCGCGTTAATTCGATCGGGACTTGCTGCTGAAGTTGGTGTGCTTGTCAACGAATTGACGCCGCATGTCGCCGATGGTCTCGTACGGCCAATGCACGAGGTGACCCGTGAGGTATTGATGCGTCGCGGCGTGTCCGCGGAAGCAATCTTGATGCTTGAGGGAACGAGCAACAGCACGTTTTCCGACATCCAGATCATAGGTCAGCTGTTCGCCAAGCAACCAAATGCTACCATTGCAATCGTAACGGCCCCGTCGCACACGCGGCGAGTTCGCTGGAGTGTCGATCGCATCTTGCCAGGCTATCGTGACCAGGTCTGCGTGATTGCCACTTTCAACGACAGTTTTGACGAACAAATCTGGTGGCGGTCCGATCAGGGGCTTCAGGTGATCCTAAGCGAATATCTGAAACTGATTTTCTATTGGCTGGCGTACAGTTCATCGATACAAAGAGCCGTGGTGGTTGGGACGATACTGGTGACGATGGTTCTCGCGTGGCTGGCTTTCCACAGACAATCAAGACCGTCCACGTCCGCCGCCCAAGCAGCAGACCTCGCTTAAACAAGTTTC
The DNA here is from genome assembly GCA_041623895.1 of Pirellulaceae bacterium. Taxonomy (GTDB): domain Bacteria; phylum Planctomycetota; class Planctomycetia; order Pirellulales; family Pirellulaceae; genus JBFJVZ01. The sequence continues at coordinate 2,830 of JBFJVZ010000454.1, forward strand.
TTAATTCACATGTCTCAGACTGTTTCCCGCGAAATCCGTACCGCTGCCCCGAGCATCACTCGGCGTATTACCGAATTGGGATCGATTCCGTTTTATGCTGTCATTCTATTGTGCTTTGTCCCACTGCTTTGCTTGCATTTTCGTCAACTCTGGCTGTATGAGCACTACCAGTATTTCCCCTTCCTGCTGTTGGGATTCCCGTTCTTGATTGCACAAAATCGGGAAGCGGAGCCAATCCCCCGCTCAGGAAACGGGCCTTGGCAAAGCGGACTGTTGTTTGCCGGGCTGGGGATTCTGGCCCTGGCGGTGATCGGTTGGTCACCCAATCTGTCGGCACTCGCACTTGTGTTATGCGGCGGCGCAGTTTTGTTGCATTTTTACCAGACAGGGCACCTGTCTCGTTTCGTTCCACTGTGGTTTGTCTTGTTCTTTCTGATCAAGATACCGCTGAACTTGGACGTCGACCTGATTTTCTGGCTGCAGGGGATCACGTCCAAGATGGCGAGCCGCTCACTCGATTTCCTTGGCGTTAATCACTACTTAGCCGGTCACAACATTCGAATCGCGAGCCTCGATTTTGCGGTCGAGGAAGCGTGCAGCGGCATCCAGTCACTATTTTCTTTGCTGGCGATGACAGCATTGATCCTGGCCTATTATCGCCGCACGCTGGTGCACTCGGTTTTGCTTCTGTTATTGGCAGTCTTCTGGGCCTGCATGATCAATGTCGTCCGCGTCGTCACGTTGGTGACCGCTTACGAACGCTTCAACATTGACCTGACAGCTGATCGCCCGCACGAAATGCTGGGATTGGTGCTGTTTGCCCTCGCCATCGGTCTGATGTTCAGCAGTGACCGTTTGCTGTTGTTTTTTACCGCTGACGATACGATGGAGGGTGACATCGATGAAATCGAGCATTTTGAAAGCTTGGGGGTAACCAACGCCCAACCTGCTGCCAGCGATTGCCTGCCCTCGGGGACGGAACACAAGCCCGCTAACATCGCCGGTTCGAGCACAGTCGCGGTTTCCGAACTGCCTGCAAACGTGCGAGTTGCGGTGGTGGCATCTTTTTTGTTCCTAGCTGTCGCACAGTTGGCCATCCTGGCGCTGACCAGTCGAGGCTTGCAGAGTATCAATCCCGATGATCCTCGGCTGGCTGGATTATTTACGGAGGAAACGCTACCCAATACAATGGGTCGCTGGAAACAAACAGGCTTTGAAATCGATTCTCGTTCGCTGACCAATTATCAAGGCCGCAACACGGCCAGGTGGAACTACGAGTCGGATGAGGGGCAAATGGTCATTGCTGTCGACTACCCGTTTCTGGGCTGGCACGAGTTGACAGGATGCTACGTCGCTGAAGGCTGTCATGTTGATAGTCGCGAGATTGTCGAGGCAGACAATACAGTTCGAGCGACGATCACGATGCCGACGGGAACAAGATCACAATTGATCTTTTCCGAATTCACCAACCAGGGAAAGCCACTCCTGCCGCTGGGCAAGGATGCCGGCACATTCGCGTATTGGCGATCGCGACTGCAATCAGCGTTGATTCGCCAATTCGCGTCCTTCAACAGCAATGTCGGAAGTTTCCAAGTCCAGTTGCTGCATTACTCTCATGACGGGGCCTCGGACGAGATCGTCACGGAACTTGCCGGGCTTCAACGCCGGGCCGCCGACACGATCGTGGCCGCAGTCAAACAAGCAACGGCAGAATGAACGAAACTACTGATAGAATTCCGTTTCGCCCCAGAGATTTCTTTGACCGGCGCAGCTACTACTGGCAAACCAGACAGTGGCATTACCTGAAGCAGGGCTTGCCCGCCATCATCATCAGTTGTGTGATCTTGATTCCAATTCTGCTGGCCGGTTTTGTCAGCAGCGACAAGGCCGAGCGTTATCGGGTGGCCTTCAATCGAGCTGTTAACACCCAGAATTACGAAACTGCCTACCTGTTTCGGCAAAAGCTGGAATCTATTTCCGGCGAACAGGCGGAGCATGCCGAATTTCGCTTTAATTGCGCGCTAGCCGACATTGGCCGCGGCCAAGTCAAGATGGGCGTCGAACTCATGCGTCAATTGGCTCCCTCTGACTCGTTGGGCTACGGTCCAGCGCATCTTTGGTTGGCAAAAAAACAGATCAGCGAAAACCCATCGATCTCGGGTCCCAACGGTACGCAAATCGTGCATCATCTGAAAGGCGCGCTTCAGAGCGATCCCAAAAACCAGACCGTCCACTTGGCCCTTGGGCACTACTACCACCACAACGGAAACCAAGCCAAGGCGGTGGAGCATCTTGGCATCGCTGTCGAAGGTCAGCCGCAACTCCACTTTGTGCTCGCTAACTTGCATGAATCACTTGGCGATCAGGAGTTATCAAAAAAACATTTTCGGTTGGCTACGGAATCAATGCTCCAAGCGATTGCCGACCAGCCGCAGAATCTTGAAACCCGGATCAATCTGTCCGTCGCCTACAACAAGCTCGGGAACTTCAGCGAGGCCGTGCGAACGCTTGTCGTTGCACTGGAAGAAACGGAGGACGAAGCCAAACGAGCCGAAATCATCAACTTGCTGTCGACGCTCTACCTGGCTGAGTCGGATCGGATAAGAAAGGAATCGAAACCTGATTCTCCGCATTATGCGACCAGCTTGATGCTGCTTTCCAAAGCGTTGGAGTTTGCTCCCAACAATGAGGACGCCATCAATCGGATTGCTGAGATTGCTGCTTTAGATGGAATGGCATCGGATAAAGCGATCGAGACGCTGAAGAAGCTGATGGTCTCGGGCCAGATGACGGCAATGGC
>JBFJVZ010000455.1:0-5624 GCA_041623895.1 Pirellulaceae bacterium
CGGAGGATGTTCTTCAGGAACTTGCGGAGCGAGGAATCATCAACCGCCGCCGCGACCAGCGCCTGGAATGGAAACAGCCGGCCAAAATGGCCTGGGAACTTCAGCGTGACGAGATCGACATCGACATCGAAGATTGCTCCGTGGGTGGGCTGAAGATTACGTCGCCCAAGGCGATCCCCGACAATATTCGCTTGCGTATTCGCATCCACATGGACGACGAGGGTGAAGCGATTCTGAGCGCGAGATCGGTCTGGCAAAGCCAGCAAGACGATTGCTTTCAAGCAGGCCTGGCTTTTACCACGCGTGAGGTTCCCCCCATCGTCACCCGAATGCTGGCCGGCGGCACGGCCGAAGAGCCGGCATGGTCTGCCGCCCGTCAACCCGCGATGCGCCGTAGCGTGCTGGTCGCGGCGGTCATCGTTGTTTTGGGACTCGCCCTCCGGCAGATTGGTGTGTGGGGATAGTTACCGCGCTCTCTGCATAACAGCACGATGCGTCTTCGGATGATTGGCGACCGAAGTACCGGCACATCAGCTTTTCTTTTTGCCGTTCCGTTTCAGCCCGGCATCGACTATCAACAATTCGACTCGCCCAGCGAATACACTGAACGCTTTCACTGACGAGCGTGCAGACTGAAGAGTGCGAAAGCGATGAAATTGTTCAATCATGTGGCAGGTCTCTGGATGCTTGGCGCTTTGAGCGCAGTTTCCGCAGAGGCTGAAACTTTTCTGGTTCAGGACGGTCGCGGCAACGCCGAAATAGTGATCGCCGAACAGCCGCCTCGCACGACCCGCTTGGCGGCGCAAGAGCTGCAGCTGTACATCGAGAAGATCTCGGGAGCGAAGTTGGACATCGTTACCGAGCCCAGTAGCGATGTTCCGGTCCGCGTCTTCATTGGCCGCAGTTCACACACTGACAAATTGAAGATCTCCAGCGACGGCCTGAAGGATGGTGCTTACCGTGTCGTTTCCGGAGACGACTGGCTGGTTTTGATGGGAGACGATACCGACTTTGTGCCGATCGAACCCTGGCCGCGCAGCAACGGTGATTGGGTCAGCGGCCGAGTACATCAGCAGTGGCACAAGATCACTGACTCCCAATGGGGTAATCCGCTGTCGCAGCTGCGCAAACACTACACCGGATCGGCAGGCAGTTTCGGTAAGCCCGATCACCAACCGCGGGCCGACGACGGCAGCGTGCATGTCTGGGGCTTTGACGAGCGAGGTTCGTTCAATGCCGTTTGCGGCTTCCTCCGCAGCCTGGGCGTCCGCTGGTATCTGCCGGGCGAACTGGGTGAAGTCGTTCCCAAGTTGGCGAGCATTGCATTGCCGAGAATCGATCAGACCGTGCGTGCCGATTTTCCGGTACGGTCAGTCAACATTCGCTTTGGCGTGCATGGCGCCGAGACCGCACGTTGGGCGATGCGGCTGGGCATTCGCAATCCTTACGGTCTGCAGACCGCCCATGGCTTGCACACCATGACGCACAACGAGCAGATCCTGAGTGCGCACCCGGATTGGTTTGCATTGTACGGCGGCAAGCGTCACAACCAATTCGGCGGGCGGCTGAACCAGCTGTGTTATTCCAATCAGGAATTATTACGGGAAACCGTTCGTTACGTCCGCGCGCAACTGGATCACTACCAGTTCGATGTGGTTTCCGTGATGCCACCGGACGGTTACACGGCAATTTGCCAGTGCGAAAAGTGTGCGGGCAAAGACACGCCGGAGCGAGGTTATCGCGGGGCGTTTTCTGACTACGTCTGGGATTTTGTCAATCAGGTTGCCAAAGAGGTGCGCAAGACCCATCCGCAGCGGATGATTTCCAACTGCGCCTACGGCACCTACACGCTGCCGCCCAACAACATCGACAAGCTGGAACCGAATATTCAGGTGATCATCGTCGGTGGCCGTCGTCCCACCAGCGAAGCACGCGATGAGATCCGACAGCTGCGTAGCGATTGGCTGGCCAAGACCGACAACCCGATCATGGTGTTTGAGAATTATCCATTCACCGACCGCGGCTTTTACTTGCCCGCCTACATTCCCGGCGTGCTGGGCGAAAGCATCAACGCCACCAAGGGAATCTCACGCGGCGAAGACATCTGGCTAAGTATTCGTCAGGACTTCCACCAGAAAGCGATCGGCTTCAACCATTTTCTCGTCTACTTCACCGCCCGCATGTATTGGGGCGGCAAGCAGCAGGATGTGATGGCGATGTTTGATGAGTACTGCCGGCTGTTCTACGGACCGGCCGCCAGCGAAATGCGGGTGTTTTTCGATTACTGCGAAAACAACTGGCGCGAGATGGAAAAGGATGAAATAAAAGCCTCTCGTGCGCTGGAACTGTTTGCTGCCGCGCAGCTCAAGGGGGGCGGTGATTCCGTTTACGCCAAACGCCTCGCGTTGATTGACGAATACCTTGACGGCCTGCGTAACAAACGCGCGCAACTAGCGCAAAAACGCGGCCCGGTCCCAAGGTTGCGGCTGGTCGGCGAAACACGCAGCGAGATTGTGATTGACGGCAAGCTTGACGATGAAGCCTGGGAGAATTGCCCGGTGGCAGCCACCGGCCGCTTGCGCGAATTGCAAACCGGCCGCCAACCGATCTTCGGCACAAGTTTCAAGACCGCCTGGCGTGGCGGCAATCTTTATTTCGCCATTCGCTGTGAGGAACGCCGGGGGGAGCCGCTGAACATTGCCACCACGAAAAATGGAGATCAGGCGATTTGGTACGGAGATGCTGTCGAGATTTTGCTCGATACTGAATCGCATTCTTACTACCAAATCGCCATCAATCCGTCCGCCGCGCTGGTTGACCTGGATCGCGGTACCGACAAGAACAACTGGTTTGGCTGGAACTCCAAGGCTGAGGTAGCTACTGACGTAGCCGATGATCATTGGACCGTAGAAATCCGCATCCCGGTCGTGCAGGACGAAAACGATCCGCTGCACTTGGTCATCGGCCGTAAGCCGACCGCCAGTTTGCCGTGGCACGTCAATATTTGCCGTCAGCGAATCCGCGAAAACGGCAGCGAGCATTCCGCGTTTGCCCCCACCGGCAAGCTCGGTTTCCATGTGCCGATGAAGTTCGCCCACTTTTATGATGGCCGTTCGCAGACTTTAGACGCCGATCCTTCCGTCACCGATTTCCTGATCGCTCAGCGCCAAGCCGACGAACTGCTGCGGCAAAGAAAACACAGCGAAGCGCTTGCCGCCTTCGTCGCCCTTGCCGACGGTGACGATGTCAATGATTACCAGAAGTCTGCTGCGCTGGAGCAAGCCGCAGTTTGCGCCCGCAATCTTCGTGACTACCAGCGAGCCGACAAACTTGCCGACCAAATTCCACTTACGGCGGTCGCCGCGACCGTCCGCATGCACAACCTGCTGGCCCAACGCGATCCGCAAACGCTGCTGGAGCAATTCGCCGGCGCCGACCTTTCCACGTGGCCGTTTTGGAAAACCGGCGAAGGGCATTTCCTTCGCGGTCGCGCGTTTGCTGACACCGGGGCCGGCAAGCAAGCGGAGGCTGACTTTCTGTATGCCTTGGAATTCACCACACAAAGCCTCGATCGGATGAACGTCCAACTCGCCCAGGCACGCAATCGAGAACAGAACCTTGATGACAAGCAAGCCGCCCTGGCAACTTACATGCAAATTGTCCAAGCGAACAGGAACACCGGTAACGCCACTTACTACTACGCCATTTTGGACGCTGCGCGATTGCAACGCGAAGCGGGCAACAGTGACGACGCTCTGGCGACGATCGGCCACGTGAACGTGGAAAGACTGACGGGCACGTGGCACGCCAATTTCCACCGCGCACTCGGCGATACCCATGCCGCTGCCGGCCAGAAACAACAAGCCCTGGCCGCCTATCAAGAAGTGTTAACCAATCAGCAAACGCACAAGACCGTGCGCGAAGCCGTTGAAAAAGCGATCCAGAATCTCACCCCATGAACACACCGCCAGAGCATCTCCAAGATTTACGTAGACAACAAACCGAGGATTTCGTCGCTCACTTCGCGGGCGAACGTTCAGCCGCGGAGCGTCCGACGACTTTGCTTTTGACGCTGTTCGTGTTCGCGATCGCCGCGCACCAAGTCGCTGCCGATGATCCCGAGGCACCCATTGATATCGGTTCGCGTCGCGAACTGTTTGTCGATGACTTGCTGATCGGCAAGCTGGACGGCACCCAACTGAAACTGCACGAGCCGCATCTTCTGCGGCGGATGCCACCGCGGCCGTTCGGACATTATGCCACCGTGCTGAAGGACGGCGACAAGCTGCGGCTGTACTATCGCGGCGACAAGGTTCCCGGCGCTCATTGGCGTGACGGCTGGGGCAAATACCACGAAGGCGAAGTCACACTGTACGCCGAGAGCAGCGATGGAGGTGTCCATTGGATTGAGCCGGATTTGGGCATTCACGACGTGCCCGAGATGCCGAAAGGCAATGTCGTGGTCGACATGAGCGACGACACGTTTCTGGTGACCCATAATTTCACACCGCTGATTGATACTCGACCGGGAGTGCCGGCTGACGAACGTTACAAGGCACTCGGTGGCGGTCGGTATCCGGTAGAAGACTGGAGTTATTGGACGACTCCCGAGGAACGCCGGCAACTGCGTGAAAAGTACGGCCCCGGAGGCCTGAAGGCTTTTGCTTCAGCGGACGGGCTGCACTGGCGGCTGTTAAGGAAGGAGCCTGTGTTGTCGGAAGAGATCGGCAGTTTCGATTCCCAGAACGGCGCCTTTTGGTCGCCAGCCGAGCAGCAATACGTTTGTTACTTTCGCTGGTTTGACCAGGGGCGCCGAGCCATACGCCGCTCGACCAGCAAAGACTTTCTGAACTGGACCGCAGCGGTAGACATGCAGGCTAACGAACAGGGCGAGCATCTTTACACCAGTTGTACGCAGCCCTATTTCCGCGCACCGCACATCTACATCGCTTTACCAACGCGGTTTCAAGCCAGTCATGGATCGATCACGGACATTTGCCTGATGGCAACGCGACCGGGTAGCGATCGCTACCACCGCCACTTCAAAGAAGCCTTCATTCGACCGGGACTGGGAGCGCGCGGCTGGGGCAATCGAGCGAACTACATCACGTTGAACGCGGTGCAAACCAGCCCGACGGAAATGAGCATGTTCATGTACGGCGGCGGACATTACGTGATGCGGCTGGACGGATTCATCTCCATCAACGCGAGCTACCAGCAAGGCGAGTTCCTTAGCAAAACACTGAAGTTCTCGGGCAACCAACTGGAGCTCAATTACTCCACCGCCGGCGCGGGTCAGATTCGTGTCGAGCTCCAGGATGCTGACGGGAATCCGATTCCCGGTTACACGCTGGAGGATTGCGATCCGATCAAAGGTGACACCATCGCTGACATCGTCACCTGGAAGAAAGACTCCGACCTCAGCGGCCTGACCGGCAAAGCGGTTCGCCTACGTTTCGTGATGAACGAGTCCGATTTGTATTCGCTGATGTTTGCGATGGACTAGTTGGACAGCGCCACTTTTGAATCGAATTGCCGTGTTTTGCCGCCTCATCAGCCGCCGGGCGTTAGAGAGCGTCCCGCTTAGGTGTAGTCCTCGCTCAACAATCACGAAGAAGAACCGC
>JBFJVZ010000456.1:0-5595 GCA_041623895.1 Pirellulaceae bacterium
TCCTGGGGTTACACCAACTTCGCTGTCGCTCGTTGGCTCACCCCAGGCTTTACGCTTTCGCTGCTCCGCAGCTTATTGGATGCGAACCTGTTCTTTGGGGGCGGTCCAGATTTACGCTTCCACCGCTATCTTATTTCATGATGATTGAGCAGCAGCTCCTAAGCCGGACACTCTCCTTGTCCTGGCGCCTGATTGCCAGGACAAGTCCTGGCCTACGAGATTTCTGAAAATGCTCTAGGCAGGCAGGAACGATCAAGCAATACGAGTGGCGAGTGGATATCAAAGTGACTGCGTCCGTCGAGGAATGAGACGCGTTTATCAATTCGCGAATCACCGATTGATTCTCGGAACCGCTCTTCAAATCGTTTCGATAGTGAATGGGTTGCGGGTCAATGCCAGTGTCGGCAAGAGCATTTCATCCCCCTCGCAGTACACACTTTGATTGTCGATCGCGATGCGAAACGCTTTGATCAAGAACACCCACTTGATCGACAGGTCGACGATCACCATATGAGACATCCCGCCCGCCAGCAGCGGGAACTCGAATCTCGGAATGCTCTGCAAGTAAGCAGCCTGAGAGACCACCTTTTGTCCATTAACCGCAACGTATTCCCGCACGCCAGTCGCATTCCACTCGATGATGGCGTCCAGTCGTCCCGATAGCCGCATGCGCCGAAACAGGCTGCCCCCGCGTGCCAGCTGTACTTGCAGTGGCGCCGTGACCCTGGCGTTCACTTCGCACAAGGGTCCATTCTCATCCGCATGTATCCAGGGACTGCGGTAAGGATTCGATTGATCGATTGTTTGAGTGGACATAACGACTAAGTAAGGGGCCAACAACAATCAACGTTTTCGGCGGATCCCGCCAGGTGATATTCCTCAAGATGATTCTAACTGCCAGCTGGTTAATCTGCCAGCTTTGCGGCACGATCACCTTTTGTTTATCGAGCTTTCAGGCGGCGCAGCCGGTAGGGAGCGGGATGCGTATCTGCATTGTGTTCGCGTAGAAACGCGATCGGGTCTCGCCAATGATCTTTGGATAAATCATATCCAACAATGGCAAAATCAGGACGTTCGATTAACCAAAGTAAACGGGCTTCGGTGATTGCCTTCCCATCTCGCATCTGAATTTGGAATGGATGTCCATTGATCAACCAGCAAGCACGGCGATGCAGCAGTTCGTTGGCATCAAGGCGCTCCTGGGGTCTCCGTCATTCCATTTGGTCCCAAAAGTCCAGCACTCGGGCTTTAACCAGGATCGGTTTTAGAACTTCGATGAAGGCCTGATGGTCAGGATGCGGCAAGTACTCGGCCCGGCCCTCCTCGGAATCGAACGTCACCATGAAGCAATGCGTGAAACCATTGTCATGTTTTTCGGGACTATTGTTCGTTCCCCACTCGAATCCTTTGATCGCGTCGATCTTGTCAGGCAGCGCAGCAAAGGCTTGTTCGATTTTAGTGATCTCCTCGGCCGCCGCATCGTCTTTGAATTTGAAGAACACCGCGTGCTTCAATTCTTTGTCCGCGGTCGAACTCCCCTGCTCTCCCCAGTAGTCGATCACAAATACTTTTTCCATGTGAGGCCGCAGCACATCACCAAATGCTTTGTGATCTTGGTGCGGCAAATACACTTTGCGCCCTGCTTCGTCGGCAAAGGTCAACAGGAAGCAATGCGTGAATCCATCATCCAATCCTTCCGGGCTATTGTTGGTGCCCCACTGGAAATCAATGATTTCCGGAATCTTTGTCGGCAGTGCCGCGAAAGCGTCGGCAACACCCTGGATGTCTTCTTCACTAGCTGATTCTTTGAAACCAAAAAACACGGCGTGCCGCAAGACTCGACCGCCGGTTTGCGGCTCTGACTCGTTTGCTGTCTTCACCACCGCAGTTTCCTCGCTTGTGGGTTCAGAGTCCTTAGTTACAGTATCCGATGGATTACCGCAGCCGAACGACGGAAGACAGACGCTGAGGGCAACTAGCGGCAGGACAGCTACGGGCCGAATCGATTTGGTCATCACGGTTCCAATGGAAGGGGTTTGCGAGTATGCAGGATTATTTGTTCGCCGGTTTGGGGGCGGCTTTTTTCTTGGCTGCTTGACGGCCACGCTTGCCTCGCTGGTCCATCGGTGCGAGTGGTCCGCCGTAGCGGTTGACCAGTTCGTCACAGCGGGCTCGCATCTGGGCCAGGATCCGTGCATGTTCGTCGGACGAAGCCAGATTCTTCAATTCGTCGGGATCGCTTTGCAAGTCGTGCAGGAATTCGTACACCGGTTTCTGGTCAAAGTACCGTGCGTACTTGTAGCGCTGATTGCGGACACCTTCCCAAGTGATTGTCGGCGCCAAGACAACGTGTTCGCAAAAGAAATCTTCTCGCCAATCTTTCAATTCCTCCCCAGCCATCAGCGTCTGCAGACTGCTGCCTTCGTAGCTTGCCGGAACCTCGATCCCAGCCCAAGCAAGAAACGTTGAGGGCAAATCGAGATTCAACACCATCTGCTGCAACACGCGTCCGCGCAGTGGTTTGGCCAGGCGCGGATCATAGACCACCAACGGCACTCGTAGCGATTGCTCGTAGTGAGACCATTTACCGGCGAAGCCGCGGTCACCCATGTAGTAACCGTTATCGCCGGTGTAGACGATGATTGTGTTATCGGCCAAACCCTGAGCTTTCAGCTGCTTGACAATTCGGCCAACCACGTGATCGATGCCGCTGATCATCCGAAAGTAAGCTCGCATGTTGGTCTGGTATTTTTCGGGCGTGTCCCACCGCCAAAAGTAACGCTGCCGATTCAGTGACTCCTTCAAGAAATCGGGTTGTGATTGATAAATAAGCGGATCGGACAGTCGCGGCTCCGGCATGGTCGTCTGTTCGTACATCCCATCAACAGCTTTTGGCCAGGGAAAATGTCCGCTGCCCGGCCGCTTGTCACCGTCCTCTGCGTGCGCGGCATTGAACCACAAGGTTAACGAGAACGGTTGGTCTTTCGGCTGTGTCTTCAAGAAATCGATCGCGCGATCACCGATCAGCTCGGTTTCGTGCCGCTGGCTGCCGTCGGGTTGTTTCTTGAAATAGGGGTTTCGAAAAATGTCCTGATAGACATCAAAATGAGACTTCTTGTCGAAGTTGGGCGGCATCTTCGCGTGCCACTTGCCAAAAAAACCGTTTCGATATCCTGCCGACTTCAGAACTTTTGGATAGATGTCATCCGCCCTTCCCGGTTGAATCACGTCGGGCGACGTCGCCGAGCCCCAAGAACGCGCATGCTGGCCGGTCAGGATCGTCGCCCGGGATACCCAGCAGATGCTGCTGCTGACAAACATGTTCTCGAAGCGAACGCCATCGGCGGCAAGTTTGTCAATGTTTGGCGTCTTGACGATCGAATGGCCGGCGCACCCAAGTGTATCGTTGCGTTGGTCGTCTGCCATCAGGAACAGAATATTGGGTCGATCGTCGGCAGTGCAGACAACGGCCTGAAACAAAGTCAAGATGGCAAAACAGCGGGTTAGATAGTAAGTCATTCTGAATGGCTATATCGTGATGGAGTAGTGAATATCAACAAGTTACTCGCTTGGCTGGCGGCGTACCATCGTGGGGGACGTCGTTTCCGCAGAATGTCCTATTCAGGCAACATTGCGGAGGTGTTTCTTTTACAATGCGGACGAAGTTTCAGGGATTCACAATCCGCCCGCAGCAGGAGTCTTGGTCGATGATTCGATTCGGTTTGCTTAGTTTCTTTGTGTTCGGTTTCGTTGTTTCTTTGCAGGCGGCGGAAAAGCCGAATGTGGTGATCGTGATTACCGACGATCAAGGATACGGTGACCTTTCCTGCCTTGGCAATCCAGTGCTGAAGACGCCCAACATCGATGAATTGCACGCTGATTCTTTTCGGCTGACAGATTACCACGTCGCGCCGACTTGTTCGCCGACCCGCAGTGCGTTTCTGACTGGCCATTGGACCAATCGCACGGGCGTCTGGCATACGATCATGGGCCGATCGATGCTGCGTGAAAACGAAGTCACCATGGGCCAGATCTTCAAAGACAACGGTTATGCAACCGGCATGTTCGGGAAATGGCACCTGGGTGACAACTTTCCCTATCGCCCGGAGGACCGCGGGTTTACCGAAGTGATGCGGCACGGCGGCGGTGGAGTCGGCCAGACTCCGGACTATTGGGACAACGCCTATTTTGATGGCAGCTATTGGCACAACAGTACTCCCGCAGCTGTCGAAGGCTTTTGCACCGATGTGTTTTTCGACTACGCCAAACGGTTTATCAAAACGCAAAAGCAGGCGGGCAAACCGTTCCTGGCGTACATTGCCACCAATGCTCCCCACGGACCTATGCATTCACCGCCAAAGTTCAGCAAGCCGTATAAAGACCAAAACGTCAACCTGGCGAACTTCTACGGGATGATTGCCAACATCGACGACAACGTTGGCAAACTACGCTCGTTTCTTGATCAGGAAAATTTGACGAAGAACACGATTTTTGTCTTCACGACGGACAACGGAACCTCTTCTGGCGACAAAGTCTTCAACGCGTCGATGCGCGGAAAGAAAGGCAGTCCGTATGACGGAGGACACCGTGTACCGTTCTTTATTCACTGGCCGAATGGAAATTTGGTAGGTGGTCAGGATGTTCAGCCGATCACGGCGTACGTTGACGTCGTGCCGACTTTGATCGAACTCTGTGATATCCGCCCGCCCAGCGGTGTCAAATTCGACGGCACATCCATCGTGCCACTGCTAGCCAAAACGCCGCCAGCCGACTGGCCCGACCGAATCCTGGTCACAGATTCGCAGCGTGTGAAAGATCCGATCAAGTGGCGGCAAAGTTCAGTCATGACGTCGCAGTGGCGTCTGATTAACGGGAAAGAACTGTACGACATCAAAGCGGATCCCGGGCAACAAAAGAACGTGGCCGCCAATCATCCCCAAGTCGTCAATCGACTGACCAAGTTTTACGACCAGTGGTGGGCAGAACTTGAACCAACGTTTGCCGATGCGACGGCGATCTACCTGGGGCACCCCAGCGAGAATCCTGCTCGTTTGACCAGCCATGATTGGATCACCACCGGTTCGACACCATGGAACCAGTCGCATATTCGTAGTGCCCTGACGGGCGATCGCAATACGGGATTTTGGAATGTCAACGTTGTCGAAGACGGTGAGTACGAAATACGTCTGCGGCGCTGGCCCCAAGAAGCAAACATTGCTTTGGATGCTCCGCTGCCCGCAGGTAAGCCGGTTCCAGGTGCGAAGGCTTTTCGCACAACACCCGGCAAAGCGATCGCACCGGCCAAGGCGACGATAACGATTGGGGATGTGTCGACGTCGTCTACAGTAACGCCCGGGTCGAAAGAGGTGACATTCAAGCTGAAGCTGCCCGCGGGCAAAACACAAATGACGGCCCTGTTTCAGACCGCTAGCGGTGAAACGTATGGAGCTTACTACGCCTACGTCCGAAAGCTGTGAATGTCGTCGTCCGCTCCGCGAACCTCGGCGTCCTCTGCGGTAGTCCCTTAAAATCGTTTGCGGAGAGGCTGTGAATTTATTCGCCGGCGGCGAAAGTACGTCGTCGTTTGCTCCGCAA
>JBFJVZ010000457.1:0-5576 GCA_041623895.1 Pirellulaceae bacterium
AGCGGGTTCTTGATCTCATGCGCCAGCGATCCGGCCAGCTCGGCCAGCTCTTCATATTGAGCCCGCATCAGAGTAAGTTCGGTATTCTCTTCGCTTGGAGGCATCGGTGTGGCGCGGATCTCGATCGCATTTGACGGTGAAGGTCGGGCAACTGAGGTAGACTGATTGTATCGAGCCACCAGAAATGTGAAATCATGACTACGCCTGCCGATCGCGGAGATCAAACGTCATCAATCTCTTCGGCTTTGATCAACCCGTACGCACCGTCGACAACAGTCCTCGATCGGACCGGTGCGGTTGATCTGCCGCGCGTATCTGTGATCGTGGTTGTTCTCAGTACGATTGGCGGCGTGACGGTTTCCGGCGGTGTTTTTGGTGTCGGAATGGTGATGGCGTCCCCTGGACTGGTCGCTGCGATGGCACTTCTGGCCTTCGTCATCGGCTGCATCATGGCCTTCACCGGCGCCATGGTTGTCGTGCCGCTGGTATTGACGTCCCGTTTTTTTTTCGGTTTATCGGGCGGTGACTGGACGGCAAGTCAGATTTATCGATTTGGCGCAATATGCGGTGGCTTGACTGGTTTTCTGTGCGTCGCCGCCCCCGCGGGATTTCAGCCGGCAGCGATCCCGTTTGGTTTGATCCCGGGGGTCGTCGGCAGCATTTTCACAACCTTGCTACTGATCCCACTGGCCCGGCGCGTCAAGAAACGCGAAAATCGGCTCGCCGAAGCCTGGGCAACTGACTCCGCAAACGATTTCAGTCTCTGACGGCTTGATTTACAACCTCAGCATCCTATTTGTCCCCGACCTCCAGCCTCTCGTAAGTATGTCCACTGCCACCAACGATACCAAAACTGCTACCGACCCCTATTTTCAGTCTTTGTTTGCCGACCGAATTGGCGGCGCCGACTACGGCAAGGGAACGGAGATTTATAAGTTCGAGAAGATCAAGCGTGCCAAACGCAACGCCGCTCAGCAGCATCCCGACCGCATGCTGCTCGATTTCGGTATTGGCGAAAACGACTCGATGGCCGACCAATCCGTTCGCGATGTGATGGTGGCCGAAGTCAACAAACCGGAGAACCGTGGTTACGCCGATAACGGCGTGATCGAGTATAAGCAGGCAGCGGCTCGCTTTATGCAGCGCAAATTTGGCGTCCAGCTCGATCCACAAACACAGATCAATCACTGCATCGGCAGCAAGCCCGCCTACGCGATGTTGCCAGCCTGTTTCATCAACCCGGGCGACATCACGATGATGACCGTGCCTGGCTACCCGGTCGCTGGCACTCATACGCGCTACTACGGCGGTAATGTTTATACGCTCCCACTGCTGCCGGAGAACGATTTCCTGCCCGATCTGGATAGGATTCCCGATGACGTTTATCGACGTACGAAACTTTTGGTGCTGAACTATCCGAACTCACCGACTGGACGAACAGCGCCGCCGGAGTTTTTTGAAAAGGTGGTCGCGCTGGCCAAACAAAAGCAGTTCGTGGTTGTGCAAGACGCCGCGCACATCTTGCTGACCTTCGCTGGACCGCCCCGCAGCTTTTTGCAGACGCCGGGAGCGGTTGACGTCGGCGTCGAAGTCCACTCGATGAGCAAAGGTTATGACATGATCGGCTGGCGGATGGGCTTTGTCTGCGGCCATCCGCGAATCGTCTCGGCATTTGCCGATGTCAAGGACAACAGCGATAGCGGCCAATTCATTGCCACACAGAAAGCTGCGGCGGCGGCACTGGATGATGATTCCATTCCCCAACGCATCAATGATAAGTATCGCCGCCGCCTGGAGAAACTGGTTTCCACACTGCAGGAGTGTGGATTCGATTGCCAGATGCCCGGCGGCACGTACTTCCTGTACACCAGGGCACCCAGCGGCACCAAGTCGGGAGAAACGTTTGCCGC
Organism: Pirellulaceae bacterium; assembly: GCA_041623895.1. Taxonomy (GTDB): domain Bacteria; phylum Planctomycetota; class Planctomycetia; order Pirellulales; family Pirellulaceae; genus JBFJVZ01. Next base: position 1,911 of record JBFJVZ010000457.1, read on the forward strand.
CGCCGAAGATGCCACGCGGCACTTGATCGAACAGTTTGGCATCGTCACCGTCCCTTGGGATGACGCCGGTGCCTATTTGCGATTCAGCGTCACGTACGTTGCCGAAAGCGAGGCGGATGAAGACGCCTTGATGTCCGAAACTCGGCGCCGTCTTGGTGATGCTGGCCTGGTTTGGAGTTAAGCTTCGATGACGGAGGCAGGTCTTCCGGCAAATTCCGCTAATTTGGCCGGCCGGCAAAGCGCGCCCGTGACACCGGTGCGACGAGTTCAACTGTACGGCCAGCGCTGTTCGGGAACGAATTACCTGCAGCATTTGATCGAGCAGAACCTGCCCGGACTGAAGGTTTCGTTCTGCTTTGGGTACAAGCACTCCACGCCCAAAAATCTGCATCAGCCGCATGACGATTGCCTGTTCTGCGTGATCTATCGCGACCCGTACAAATGGCTTCAAAGTCTTCATCAAAACGCCTGGCACGCGCACCCGCGAATACGTGATGCACCGTTCAGCGAATTTATTCGCCTGCCCTGGCACTGCATTTACGATCATGAATCGTGCACCTCGCCGGATGATCCGATGTACGGCAAAGAAATGATGCACGAGCGGCACCCCGAATCGGGACTTCGTTATGCCAACGTGATGCAGATGCGATCGGATCGGATTCGTCGTTGGCAATTCCTGTCAGCAAGAGTCAAGCATTTTTGGTGGGTCCAATACGAATCTTTGTGTCGACTGCCCGAGTTGATGATCGACGATCTGGCCGAAGCAGCCGGTCGCAGCCGTTGTCGGCCGTTCCGGCCGGTCATCCAGTACAAAGGAATTCGTTCCTGCCCGGCCTACGTGCCAAAGCAATATGCGCCGATTTCAACAGCCGACCGGGCCTTCATCACGGCAGAATTGAATTGGTGCGTGGAGAATCGCATCGGATATTTTCCTCACAAATGACCGCCGTGATCTTCTTTGGTAAGCTATCAGGCACTGCTTTTGCTCCACCCGATACGACAGCTATGCCCACTGCCCCACATCCGGATGGCGACTCGTCAGCTGGTGACACCGGTCAGAATCTGACCGGCGACACGGCGCGGCAATCGCCCGATGCGGTCGAAGCACCTTTCATGGAGGCTACCCATGTGGCGTCGGATTCGGAGTTCGCGAAACTGCAAGATCTCACGCGGCAGTCAGACCCCGAGGAGACCTCTGCGCCCTCGGACGCAGATCGATTGAAACGAAAGCTGCGAATTAGCGCCCAGCTTGGCATCCCGCTAGACCCACCGCAGCGCGAAGATGCGATCGGAACGCTTGGCAATTACCAGATTCTGGAAAAAGTCGGCCGCGGCGGGATGGGCATCGTGATGCGGGCCTTTGACACGGTGTTGCATCGCCAGGTTGCACTGAAAGTGATGTCGGCATCGCTGGTCTCCAGCGACCGAGCGCGAGTCCGTTTCTCGCGCGAGGCACGCTCCGCCGCAAGCATCAATCATGCGAACGTCGTCACGATCCACGCGATTGAAGAACAGGATGAGATTCCCTATCTGGTGATGGAGTACGTCGAGGGGCAAACGATTGAACAGCTGGTTCGCTCCGGCCATCACTTTGACATCGAAGAAATGATCCGGATCAGCGCGCAAGTCGCCGCCGGGCTTGCCGAAGCTCACTCGCAAGGTGTCATTCATCGTGACATCAAGCCATCCAATATTCTCTTGGACTCGCTGCAGCGGGCCAAAATCACTGACTTCGGTCTGGCGCGATTGGCGATGGACAATTCCGACTTGACCAGCCAAGGCGACGTGCTGGGAACGCCGTCGTACATGTCACCCGAACAAGTCCGCGGGGAAGAGGCGAGCGAGTCCAGTGACCTATTCTCTTTGGGTTGTCTGTTTTACGCGATGATTGCCGGTCAAAGTCCGTTTCATGCCACCACTCAAATCGGTACGGCAACGCGAATCCAAAACGAAGACCCATCATCGCTGTTGTCGCTGCGCCCGGATGTTCCCCGCGAATTGAACGATTTGATCATGAACCTGCTGGCAAAAGATCCCGGCCAGCGACCCACATCGGCCGCAGACGTTACCCAGCGTTTAAATCGCATGCTGGCCGCCATCAACCAGCAATCCAGCCATGCGGTGCAGCCGGCAAGCGTCGCATCACCATCACCGGGCAAATCACGTGTGTTGCCAATCGCGACCGTGCTGGCGGTGATCGCCGGGTGCATCGCTTACCTTGTTTTTGTTGAGCCTGACGAGGTCACCGCCCCTCAGACCTTTGTGCCGGCTGTTCCGATCGCGGAAGGTCAAGCTGCCAGCAAGCAGATTGTCGATGTGGCGGCGGACGGGTCTGGTGACTTCGCTTCGATCAGCGAAGCGATTGCATCCGTGGGACCAGACTCGACGATCCATGTCCACAGCGGCGCATATGTTGAATCACTCGTTCTGGACACGGATGAACGTTTTCGCGGGCTGACGATCGAAGGCATCGGGATGCCCACGTTGTCGCAGCCGTCATCAAAGACGTTGATGGAAATCGAAAACGTCACCAACTTGACACTGAAGGGCCTGAAGTTTTCCGGTCAACACGATCAAAGCGCTTTGAGAATCCGCGGCCAGTGTGACGGCCTGACCATCAGCCACTGCGAGTTTGTTGGCCAGCCGTTGGAAACGAACAATCCATTGGCAATGGTTCACATCGCGGCAACTTCGGGAACAGAGCAGGCTCCCATTCAGCTGATCAGCTCAAAGATCTTGGACGCCCGCATCGGATTGGTCATCGGGATGAAGACGACGGGTGCGGATCCGACGAAACACGTCGTTGTGCGTGATTGCGAGCTACGTTGCGTTTCCGCAGATGCCGGCATTCCGCTGGTGATGATTGGCCGCCTTGAGAATATTGAGTTTAAAAACAACCTGCTCAGCTTAGGCAACGTCGGATTAAGTTTTCAATTGCTTGAGCGAGCGACGGCCAAGTCGTTGCGGATCGAGCGGAACACGATTCATGCGGAGAACATCGTGCTGCATTTCAATCGCAGTGTCGCCGATCAGGACGTTCGCCTCGTCAACAATCTGTTTGTCGGCAGCAGTCAGATGCAGCCAAACCAGACCAGGCTTCAAGGTGACTTTCACAAGTGGTTCGACGTCAACGGCTGGATTACTTTCGGTGAAGTCAACGATAGTTTTCTTCAAGTGTTACGGTGCAAGCGATTTTCGGTCGACGTACTCCAGTCATTGGATCCGGGTGACGAAACCTACCTTCAACCATCCGCCCTGGCGCCGAAGGATCTGCCAGGGACACGAAGAACAATTTTTTCTTCTGCCGATTCTCTTTAGTCGATGGGTCCTGATTTGAATAGTAAACGACAACAACAAACCAGCTCTCAGTACTCAAGCATGTACTATCGCGGCGGCGGAGGGATGTACTTTCGCGCTGGTGCCGGCATGTATGCCCCGCATGGCATGCTCGGCCAGTACGGCATGCTCGGCCAGTACGGCGTGCTCGGCCAGTACGGCATGCTCGGTCAGTACGGCATGCTCGGTCAGTATGGCATGCTCGGTCAGCACGGCATGCATGCGCAGTATGCAGCTTACGCGACTTATGCACAGTCGACGTATGCGATGTACAGCCACCGCGGTCTTCATGATGGGCCACGTAGGGCAGGAATGTATGTCCGTCGACCC
>JBFJVZ010000458.1:0-5544 GCA_041623895.1 Pirellulaceae bacterium
AATGACGATTCCTGGGGCTGCGGATTGCTCGCTAGAGACGAGCAATCCTGACCCCAGGCTCTACGCTGCCACTGCTACGCAGTTGTCGTCTGGTTGTGATGAACGAAAACGTCGATGCCTCCAACTACCGTGACTCCACAGAAAAACCAGGCTCAAATTCCTTCCTAAGCCGGACACTCTCCAGGTCCTGGCCTACATCTTTCGGCCGCCCGGAAGTTACCGCTACGAGCGAGCCTGCAGACGCTGTCCGCTGATTTGATCAAAAACGTGGAGCTGATCCGCGGCCGCAAAAACCGTGACATCGCTGCCGGCTGCGATCAACTGATCGACGGATTCCGCATCGATCAAAGCTCCTCCAGCGACGATCTGGATGATCTGTCGGCCATCGATCATTTTTGTCCGCAGGACCTTGCCGGAAATCGAGACACCGGACTGCTGCGGAATCACAGCGGGGTTTTCAACGCGGAAGGCTTGGGCGCGAACCCCCACGCTGACCGGCCGATCCTTGCTGTTGAACAGGTAACGTTCTCCAATTGTCTTGATTTCGTCTCCCGCAAAATTCAGATGACCGCCGTCAAGCCTTGCCTGGACAAAGCTGATCAACGGCGATCCAACCGACAAAGCAACGGTGCGGCTGACCGGCGTATCGTAGATCGCTTGCGGTGAAGCACATTGCACAATTCTGCCATCGTCGATCACAGCGATTTCGTCAGCCATTCGCATTGCTTCCTGTCCGTCGTGGGTGACATGGATGGTCGTGCCTGGGTATTTTTCATGCCAGCGAAGCAGAGATTCACCGATCTCGTATCGAACATTGGCGTCCAGTGCCGACAGCGGCTCGTCCAACAATCGGACAGCGCAGCGCCGCACGATCGCTTTTGCCACCGCTGCCCGCCGCTGCTCACCACCGCTTAGTGCATGCGGCTTGCGATCCAAAATCTGAGCAATCCCGACAAGCTCCGTGGCTTCATCGATTCGTCGCCGCAACTCTTGGCCGGGCAACGTGCGTTTAAGCCCCAGAGACAGCGATTGCCGAATGGTCAAATGAGGGTAGAGAGCGTCACCTTGAAAGACCATCGCAACATTGCGTTGTCGTGGTGGCACGCCGGACATATCACGGTCGCCGATGGTGACACGGCCCGCATCGGCAGCCTCCAGTCCGGCAATGATTTTCAGCAGCGTCGTCTTGCCGCAGCCGCTCTTACCCAGCAGCACCAGGTACCGCCCCGAGGGAACGCTAAGGCTGAGCCGATCCAAAACCCGCTTTTCGCCGAACTGTTTCGCGATTTCACTAAGCTGGACCTCGGCCATACAATATAACTTGACGTGTGATCGTGGTTTTTGTGAACTCGGATTTGACGGGCAAGAAAACCGCGTCGTCAGTATAATCATTGAACCAACGATTTAGTTCACAAGGCTGTTTCCGAAGATCAATCGAACGATGAGAAACTACCAACTTTCCAAATCCAAGCACTTTACTTCCGTCATGACCGCCATCTTGTGCGGCTGTCTGTGCACGGCCGTCCTGGCTGACGAAAAGGGGATTTCCCAGCAAGTCGCTGAGAAGGATGCGAGCAAACAAGCCTATCAACCGAAAACGAAAGCCCAGTTGCGAAAGCTGCTATCGCCAATTCAATACGACGTGACGCAGAACGAGGCGACGGAACCCGCGTTTCGCAACAAGTACTGGAACAACAAGAAGGAAGGTGTCTACTATTGCATCTGCTGCGACTTGCCGCTGTTTTCCAGCGATACCAAATACAAGTCGGGCACCGGCTGGCCAAGCTTTTGGGCGCCGCTGGATAAGGACGCCGTCGGTTTTCGAAAAGACTTCCGACTCTTTTACACGCGAATCGAAGTTCATTGCAAACGATGCGGGGCACATCTTGGACACGTTTTTGACGACGGGCCCAAACCAACCGGCAAACGCTATTGCATGAATAGCGCTTCGCTGGATTTTCTGGATCAGGACGAAGTGAAGCAGAAAGAGCAAGAAAATCAGACGCCGCGGGAAAGCAGCGAACAAGATAAACCTTGACGATTGTAAAGATTGAGCCGCGTCAATGCCGGCCCGCACGCGCTGCCGGCGTGATTATTGTGCGGGTTGTACCTAGCCGAGTTCGCTCGGCTTTTTTTTTCCTCCCCAACGGTCGAATTGATACCACTGGACCTGGCCGTTGATCGTTCGCCCACGGTTTGGAACCGGGCGCTAACGGGTGCCGGCCGATGTCGCCAAATTCTTAAACCCGATGACAGGCCAGAGAGTTTTCAAAATAGCGGCTGATACAGGACTGATGGAGCGAGCAATGGAGATGTCCAAAATGCATGGAAGTCGCAATCGCATCATCGGCCCGTTGCTCTTGATTGTCTTCGTCGCATTGGGCAATACCGTTGCAGCCTGGGCCGAGGACGATTGGAAACCGCGCGGCGGCGTCGAAGGCTTGCGTCCATTACCAGGAGTCGGATCGTTTGCGGCCTTCTTGAACCCCCAGGAAACCGCGGAGGCTGAGCAACCGCAACTGAAACCTGAGAATCGGCCACCAGTGGAATCGTACGAAGATTGGCTTGCCGCCTCGGGACCGGAAGGAATCGCCCGAGTTCAAAATGGCCGCTTCGTGTTACCCGCAATCGCTGGTCCCTCCATGGACATGAAATCGATTGGAAATGGTCGTGTCCCGGAAGGGTTTCGCTCCGGCGACCCGGGCCCGACGCGTTTGTTGCCGGAGACCAGTGAATTCCGCGGGACTGAATACTGGACCATGTCTTACTGGGCAGCGGCCAACACTGATTCCAATCCTCGTTATTTTGAGGACCGGATGCTGGAGCGCCACGGGCACGAACGATTTCCGAAGTTAACACCGCTGATCGCCGGAGCTCGCTTTTTTACGACCGTCCCGATGCTGCCTTATCTGATGACCGTATCAAATCCGTGCCAACCCGAATCGACGCTCGGCTATTTTCGTTCCGGATCGGCGGCACCCGGCTTACGCCAACGGCCACCCTACAGCACCAAGGCTTCGTTGGTCGAAGCCGGCGTGGTCGCGGGCGTGATTGTCGCTTTTCCGTAAGCGATGAAGATATTCTGGTTCTCAAGCAAAGTCCGCATTCGTGATCAGGCTTTGGTTCTCGGGTAGCGGAACTCGCCACAAGTTTCGGTTGCCTGCGTGAATCGCCGATGGTTTTGGCGAGTTCCGCTTCCGCTCACATCACAAACGAAGCGTAGCGGCAGGCCCTGCATGGGTTGTGGCTCTATTGACGTTAAGTTCATGTAATTTCTATACTTGCGGTTTGTTCACTTGATTCCACGCGAGCGCCAATCCCTGGTTGGCCCTGACCTTCAAGGCGTCGAAATCAGTCCTTCGACGATCATCATGAGCCGCCACAAACACGACCGACACGAGCTGCAAACCAATGAACTTGCGGCTTACTTGGGTAAGATCAATCGATCAATCGAGCCGTACTCCAAACACATCGCAGTCGTCGTTGGCTTGTTGATCGTTGGCGGGATCGCTTGGGGACTGTACAGCAGCAAAGTCTCCGGCGACCGTAGCGACGCTACTTTGCAGTTGATTCAAGCCGTCGACAGCACCAGTGCCGAACAACTCTCGACGGTCAGCCAAAATTATCCCGAAACGGCCGCAGCAGCCTGGTCACGGCTGTATCAAGGCAACGCGCATTTGGCAGAAGGCCTGGGCGCTTTGTACGTCGATCGAGAAGACGCGGAAGTGCGTTTGGATGATGCCCGCGCCGCATTCGAGGCCGCTATGGCAGGCAGCAGTGACCCCTTGCTGATATCACGCGCCAACTTTGGTATCGCCAGGGTAGCTGAGTCACTGGGTAAGATCGATGAAGCCATCAACGCTTATCGACAATGCGTGCAAGCGAATGAGTCGGAAGAGATGGTTAAACAGGCGCAGCGTCGTATCGATGCACTTAACGATCCGCAGACAAAGGATTTCCTGGCTTGGTTCTCCGCACAAGACTTTCGACCTTCAGATCCGTCTCTGCCGCCTTCTCTGCCTTCGGAAAAGACTCTGCCTGATTTGCCTGATCTCGATTTGCCGGAGCTGGGAAAAGGACAAGCCGGCGAAGATGGCGATGACAAAATGAAAGATGGCGGTTTGGCCTTGCCCGATGATGTCGACGTGCCCGCTGAGAAAAGCACGGAGACAGAAAAGACAAAGGACGCCACAGAAACCCCCGAATCTGACGAGATCAAAGCTGCCGGGGAAGACGCAGCGCCCGCGCTATCCGACCCGGAATCTCAGCCGGCGGCTGATCAACAGAACGCCTCATCAGTTGACTCCGCTGCTTCAGAGAGCAGTGACGCCCCGCAAAATGATGCTGAGAGCAGTGACGCTGACAAACAATAGCGTGTCACTCTCGGACGCTGACGAAGATTTTCTGCAAGACGATGACGAGGTCGATGTCTTTCGCGACTTTGTCGTTCCCGATGTCGCCGCCGGTCAACGGATCGATCTGTTTCTGACCCAAGCCTGCGATGGTTACAGCCGGACGCAGATCCGCCAGGCCGTCCAACAAGACCATGCCGAATTGGATGGTCGTCTCGTGCGGCCAAGCACCAAGCTAAAAGCCGGCCAGCGGATTCGATTTCGCATCCCCAAGCCGACGATTGACGAGACGATTCCCGAAAACATTCCCCTGGATGTGTTGTACGAAGATGACGGCTTTGTGGTCGTCAACAAGTCAGCCGGCATGGTCGTGCATCCGGCACGCGGTAATTGGACGGGGACCTTGACCAGCGCTTTGGCTTACCGCTTTCAGTCGCTCTCTGACGTCGGCGGACCAACCCGGCCGGGAATCGTGCATCGGCTTGATCGCGACACCAGTGGCGTGATCGTGGTGGCCAAAACCAACGCGGTCCACCTGAACCTGGTCGAGCAATTTCACGATCGGAAAGTCCAGAAAGAATACTTCGCGATTACGGCAGGGCGCATCGACAAAGACCGCGACGTGATCGATGCCCCGATCGGCCGGCATCCTTATCAGCGTGACAAACAAGCGATTCGCGACGGGCACAGTACCAGTAAATCAGCATCGACGTTTTACGAAGTGATCGGCCGCCACGGAAGATTCACGCAAGTACGAGTGCTGCCGAAAACCGGCCGCACGCACCAGATCCGTGTGCACCTGGCACACATTGGCTGCCCGATCATTTGCGACCGCCTGTACGCCGGGCACGCCGAAATCAAAAAGTCGACCTTACTGGGACACGCCGTTAACGATGACACGGTCGTGCTGCATCGACAAGCGTTGCATGCTCGGAAGTTAACCTTTCACAACCCGCAAACGGGCAAACAGATGACCTTCGAGGCTCCCGTGCCGGACGATCTGCAACGAGTGGTGAAGTTGTTGGAGTCAGTGGGCTAGCAAGGTAGGGCGAAAACGTCGATGCCTACAACCACACTAATAAGCTGCGGAGCAGCGAAAGCGTAAAGCCTGGGGTAAGCCAACGAGCGACAGCGAAGTTGGTGTGACCCCAGGAAAACGACCCGCAGAAATACTTTCCCCGCGGCGATTTGG
>JBFJVZ010000459.1:0-5532 GCA_041623895.1 Pirellulaceae bacterium
CGCCGTCTTCGTTTTTGCTCTGGCCATTCCATCTTTGGCTGTGGATCCCAGCATCGAAGCCGGCAAGGAAATCTTTCAACGCGAGTGGACTTACGAGCCGCCTGCGAAGCTCCAGCAGGAGGGACAAAGCCGAATCGAGTTTGAAGTACGCCTGCGTGGCTTGCCGGGCGATGGACTCGGCCCGATGTTCAATGCGAATTCGTGTGAGGCTTGTCATGCAGCCGGAGGCGCCTCAGGGGTTCAGCACAATGTTACCTTAATCACGCTCGATCCGCGCTCGCCGATGCTGACTGCAAAGAGTGCCGAAGAGTTGAAATTGGCGAAAGAGTCGCTGCTAGAACTTTACCCGGGACTGATCTCGCCGCGCGGCGTGTTGTCTTTGGATGTTGTCGTCCATGAGTCCTCAACGCGCCCCTTGTTTGATTTGGTTCGCGACCGTTTACGTGAATTTGTGCCGGGCGGAATCTCGGACGATTGGTACAAAAGCAAATCTCGCCGCAGCGACGCAATTGCTGACCGACCTGTGATCGCGGGACGAATGGGGGACATCGACTTTTATTTAAGCCAACGCAATTCGCCACCCTTGTTTGGATTGGGTTTGATCGACCAGATCGAACAATCAACGCTCCTTAGAATCTCGCGATCGCAGCAGCGGCGCAGTGGCGGAACCATCAGCGGCCGCTTGGGCGCCGGTAAATTTGGCTGGCGAGCGCAAACGCCCACCCTGGACGCGTTCGTTCGCGGAGCCTGTGCGGGCGAAGTCGGCTTGCAACTCGCCGGCACGCCTCAACCCACCGATGTAGCGGATGAAACCTACGTCAGTTTGGGAACTGACTTAAGCGAACCTCAAGTCCTTCAATTGGTCAGCTATGTTCGTTCTCTGCCGTACCCGCGACAAGAGACCAGGATCGCAGAGGAAGCAACCCAAGTCCGCGAAGGAAAGAAGTTGTTCGCCAAAATTGGTTGCACGTCATGCCACGTGGAGAACGTTTTTCCCGCCCGCGGCCTGTACAGCGATCTGCTGTTGCACGACGTGGGACCGCTGCTGCAAGCTCCTTCGCCGGCTTCCGTTGGCACGCTAACAAAGATCCAGCCGATGCGGATCCCGTTTTTCCGGCCGGAAACGCCTCCGCTGGGATCGGGTGTTTCGATCGGCGGCTACTACGGGGGAATGCAAGGCACAACGGTTCCATCACCCTATGCGTTACATCGACCGGCTGTACCCACATTTCCGCGCGGCAAACTGCCTGACCAGGCTTTGAATCCAAACAACGCGATGATCAGTTGGGACGCGCTGCAACGTGAATGGCGGACACCGCCGCTGTGGGGAGTCGCTGATTCCGCACCCTACTTGCACGACGGCCGAGCAGAAACACTGGATTCGGCGATCCGCTGGCATGACGGCGAAGCGCGCGAATCGGTCGCTCTGTACCGTGGCCTGCAATCGGACCGGCGTCAACGAGTCATCGACTTTCTAAAATCACTGCGAAGCCCGCCATCGCCACATCGCGTGGCCGTAGAACAGGTCACCGAGAGTCGCAAGAAACTGGCTCGTTTTCCCAGCGCAAACAGCAAAGGCCTCTACGAGTAACAAGGTAGGCCCGCCGCCCCCGGCAGAGTCATGCTGGGCTCTCGTAACCTCTCCCTCCGGTAGAGGTTACGGTCTCAGCCGTGAGTGAGGGCTTGATGGGGAGAGAAAAAACTCCGAGCTCTCCACGTTTGTGTAGTTATGTTTTTCAATGCATTCGGCATCGCGTTTGCTCGCTATTTCAGAGCATGAATGAAACAGCCGCGGACTAGCATGTGGCTCGCCTGTGCGTGACAAGTGGAGGATCTACCGTGACAATTCCGCACGATTCCGATAACGGACGGGACAAAGAATTGAGCAACAGGCAGCATCAAGTCGTTGTTTTCGGTATTCCAGATGACCCTCATCAGTTGAGGGATTTGCTGACTGTGGAGCTTGGGATCAACGCCACCGACGCGCAGATCCAAGTACATAATCTGCCCGGTGTGTTGCCAGCTGCCCTGCCGACCCACCGGGCAGCCAAACTGGCCGAAGCAATTCGTAGTCTGGGTGTCAATGCGACGGCAATCCCCAGCGAAGAAGTTCCCGTCATTGGCAAGGTTGACACCGTCCACCATCTCCGCTGCAACGATCAGGGAATAGAAATCCTGGATCATCGGGGCGAATTACAAACCGCGATTCTGTGGCAGGATGTCGCTTTGCTTAGCGTTGGCTACGTTCCACATGAATCGCAGCATCAAGTCGGTCCGGCGGCAACCCTCGTGACCCAGTTAGCCACGTCGCATCGCAGCGAACAGCCAACATCCGTTCCCCACGACAGTCTTGACCTGCTGATTGTCGTCGAAAATCCGCCACGTGCCTACCGAATCGATCACGCCAAGTTTAACTACCACTACCTGGGCGGCCGGATGAGCACCTCTGCCACTGTCAACTTTCGCTGGTTGATTCAAGATCTTGTCAATCACGCCGCTTCCGCCTCGTTGACGCCGGCGACACGTTCTTTCCTGGAACATGGGCTGGCCAGACACTACCAATTCGGTTCCGGGGACGAAATGAGGCGATACACGATTTTCCATCTGATCATTCGAGCCACCACCAAGGGAGCGCAACGTGAAGCCGCTCGCGAAGCCTTGCTCTCGAGCGTTCAAGTCGGGTCTGATACCCAAGAACAATCGCGAGGAGCAGTCTGATGCCATCGAAACAGATTCGCGAAATTTTGGACCAAATCAGAGACATGCATCGCGAAATGTCTTGTTGTTTTCAGTCAATTCAACAGGAGTCCGGTGATCCGCAACAGCAACTGTTGACAAAGTACATGTCCGAACATGAAGACCGGATTGAGGCCTGCATTTCGGGCTACGAATCAGAGGCGGAAAAGTCCGTTCTTGATACTTGGCTGCAATTTGGCAATGAAGAAGAAATCATCAAGCGGATCCAAAGAACTTCGTTCAGCGATTCAATGACTCCCGAACAACTTGTGCAAGCCGCGTTGGAGATTGGACGTGATTTGGTGCAGCTCTATCGTGAACTATCGGAAGCAACATCGGTGCCGGAGTTGCAAGAACTGTTTGACAGTTTGATTACCTTGGAAGAAAACAAGTCTCGCCACTACGCCAGGGCCATCTCAGAAATGATGACGGGGTAAAACGCGTACCTATTTCACCAACAAGATCGGACAAGGGCACAAAAGAGACACCTGGTAACTGAGTGTATTCCAGCTGCGAACCGCACTTTCTTTGTCGATCGGATGCGAACTCATCACGATCAAGTCAATTGCCTGCTCGGATGCAAACCGGACGATCTCTTCGGCTCGATGGCCAAAGCGAACTTCCTGATCCACCGGTGTCTTGGTTTCGTCAAAACGACGCGCCAATGCGTTTAACTGCGATCGAGACCGCTTTTCAAGCTCGGCATAGAACGACCGCAACTCATCATCTTCCGGCAAGTTGATCGTTTCAATCACGTGGATTAGAGATAGGGTGGCGTCGTATTGGGTCGCCAATTCACGTGCAACCTCCACCGCCGAATCATTCTTCGGTGTGAAATCGACTGGCAATAGTATTCGTTGGAATCGAGGAATCATGGTCGTAAGACTCGTGCAAACCGCCCGTGAAAAAGCGTTCAGCCATACCTTTGTGGGGCAAACCTAACACGCCGCCAATCTTCATTTTACGGTTTTACGCCGGCTGCGAAACTGTGGGTCGCGGGGGCGAAGAGCACTGAATTCAACGATGCGTTGATCACTTTTCGATTCCACGCAGCCAGAAATTCGATGTCCAGGCCGTATTTTGACATCTCATGCATGCGGCGATACGATACCGCTTCAATTCAGTTCGACGGGATAAAACATATCACGCCGATCAAATTACATGAGGGTACCATGGCTGTTGCATTTAACCACGCGGATGGTCCAGGAAAGATCACGGGGCAGGGACCCAATGGCACGCCACGGCTGGACTTCGAGCGGCTGACCACGGGACAGCTTGTTATTGTCTCAGTTGATTTCGCAATCGATACGAAAGGCCCGGTAACTTTCCAGATCTGCTGTGGCGATAAAGACGCCGTTTCGATCTCGCCGAACCAGACCACCGTCAGCGGGACGACTCATGTGTCTAAACGGGCACTCTTCCGCGTCACCGAAGATGCCGATCCGGGAATCGGTGTGATTGAAGTTCTGTTCGAAGTGAACTTTCTAAAAGGTGAAGGAGTTTGGCAGGATTTTACCATCATTGGTGAAACGGTATCGGCGCATCAATAGCCTTAGGGAACCGCAGTTTCGCCCGCCAGAATCTGGTCGCGCTTTTGCTGAAACAGTTCCAGCCAGCTCAGGGCAAATGCCTCGGGCAGCGTCTTGGGCGGCCGATACTCTTGCGGGGTTTTTCCCCAGTAGAATCCGATCCAGCCCGTCACATGAGCCCGTGATCGATCGATAAAGTCGCTCAGTTCATCGGCACCGCACTTGAGCACAAATGTTTCTTCGATCACGACCGGTTTTCCGAACGCCGCGAACCCTTTGACGGTTTCGATCGCTTCATCCAGTTTTCCCGTTTCCGGATAAATATGCATCGCAATAAAGTCCAGATCGCCTGCGATTTCTTCCGGGTCAAACCCTGATGTCATTCCCGGACGATTCAGACTCCAAGGGACCAGCCCGATCGTAATCAGGTGTTTGCGATCATGTCGCCGAATTGCAGTGACGAGTTTCTTGGTCCAGCTTTTCGCGATTTGTTCGCGCGGCCGCCCCTTAGTTTCCAGGCAAATGAATTGCACGAAGTGCTTGTCCCCAAATGCCGGTCCCAACCAATCATCGCGCTTCTTCGCGCCACCGATGACCGGTTCATTCATCAGGTCATAACAGAAAATTGCCGGACTTTCACGGCAAGTCTTGGCGACGGATTCCCAAAACGCGGCCTGTGCATCCCACCGCCCGGGCTCGTCCAATTCGTCATACCAGGCGGGAACATCTTGCTTGTGGTAGCAACCCAAGCCAGTGATATCCAGGTACAGTCCCGTGTGCTCGGCTAGCTTGACTAACCGCGTCAGTTGATCCAAAGCTTCCTGGTTCGGCGCCGTCGGACTGGTCATGAACTTGCCGAACTGCAGATGAATGCGGACGACGTTCGCACCCAGTTGCTTCATTTCTTCAAATGCGGACTCGACCAGAGGCCATTGCTCCACCCAGTAATCTTCGATCAACTGTCCGTCACCTTCGTGGTCATAATTGAAACCGTAGGGAATGAATCGTCGCCCGGAATCGGTACGGACAAACTGTGTGCCATCATCAGAGACCCGAATCCACGATAACTCCTCGGCTGCAGCAAAATTGGCCACCGCGCACACGACAACCGCGGCAAACAGACTTGCCCAGTGGTGCCACAGTCCCGACGGTCGGGAAGATGCATCGTCACTTGCGGTGCCGCAGAAAAAAACGGTCGTCCAACTCGTTCGAATCATGGTGTTCTGCGAGTGATTGGTAGATGTAGGCCAGGACAAGGACAGCGTCC
>JBFJVZ010000460.1:0-5502 GCA_041623895.1 Pirellulaceae bacterium
GGCTCGCTGGCGGTTCAAGAAAGTTTGCAACTTGACGCGCTGACCAGAACGGACGCCGTCGACGATGCGGAGAAATCGATCGCGGTCGACAGTCTTGCCGGTCCGAGCGTGCAAAGTCATCCCTGGGATGAATTGCTGGCCGGCAGGTCGCCAAAAGTATCCAAGCTGGCCGCGTGCATCCCGGACGATCATCTGTTCATACGCTTCCAATCGGTAAGCAAGCTGATGCAGTTGCGGAAGCTGTTCGGTGATTCCTATTTCTACGCGGTCGGCAACATGCGGGGCCACTTTCGATCCGCCGCCGTCATGGACCGTGTGCAGCGACAATGGTTGATCGAGATCAATGATCTATTGATGCCGCTGTATGACGCGGCAGTCGGTGAACTGGCGATCACGTCCAGCGACCTGTTCTTTCGCGAAGGGACCGACGCAACCTTGATCATGCGATTGAATCAACCGCAATTGATTCGCGGCCAACTGGATCTGATGCTGACCAATGCCGCAAATAATCATCTCCAGGTAACGATCGAGGAAGGTTCCTTCGGCGACATTCCTTTCAAACACGTGACCACACCCGACCGGTCGATTCACGTTTACGTTGCCAATCCGACTGACGACCTGCATGTTCGCAGTAACAGTAAAGTCGCGTTTGAACGGATCCTGGAAACAATTTCCGGGAAGTCCGGGGTAACGGGTGGCAAATCATTGGCGGAAACGGACGAGTTTCGCTATATCCGCAGCTTGATGCCAATCGGCGCCGAGGAAGAAGACAGTTTTATCTACCTGTCCGATCCGTTTATCCGCAACTTGATCGGCGCGGAGAAAAAACTGACGCAACGTGATCGGCTGGTTTGCCGTAGTCGCTTGCAAATGTTGGATCACGCGCAGTTGCTGTTTCGCACGCAGTTCGGCAAAGACGCCCAGTCAATCGATGAGCTGTCCCAGCATGGATGTTTGGGATCGGGCGACAAGCCAATTCAATTGCTCTGTCCGGGGAATGGAAAGTACCACATCAGCCCCGATGGAATTCAATCGTTCTGCTCCTATCACGGCAATAAAGAATCAATGATTCCCTGCTGCGAGAATCCGGTCGAGCGGGTTTCTGACAAACAAGCGGCAGAGTACAAGCAGTTTGTGGAAAACTACAGCCGTTACTGGCAGACATTCTTTGATCCGATCGCCGTCCGCATCCAGCTGCAACCCAAGAAAACTCGCGTCGAGACCATTGTGTTGCCGCTGATCAATAACACCATCTACATGGGACTGGCCGCCGGGCTGGGCGGCCAACCCGAACCGCTGGACAGCCTGCCCGTGCCAGAGCGAAATATCTTTTCTTTGGCCTTCAAGTTGGATAAGGACCGGTTGCTTGAGCAAATGGGGATTCCAGATCCGCAGCCGGAATCTGAACAGGAGCAGCAACGGGATCGACGTCCCAAGTTTTTGGCTGCCGAAGTGGAACAGTCGCTGATGCAGCTTGGGCTTGCGTTACATAACCACCACTCCGCTTACAAACTGCTGCCACCACGACAAATCGACGGTGCGAAGTCCGGATTGAGCTGGCGAGTTCACGTGCTGCCGTTCATGGAAGAGCAGGCACTGTACGAGCAATTTAAGTTGGATGAACCTTGGGACAGCGAGCACAATCGAGAATTGATTCCTCAGATTCCAAGTTTGTTTGCCGCCGCGTCCGCGGAACTTGCGAACGAAGGAAAAACTCGTTTTGTTTTTCCGCAACATCCCGATGCGATGTACCGCGGTGCCGAACAGGGTGGAAAATTTCGCGACGTGTTGGATGGATTGTCCAACACGATCATGGTTGTCGTGGCCGATGAAGATCAGGCCGTCGTTTGGACGAAACCGGATGATTTGTCGATCGATTTAGAAAAGCCGCGGCAAGGCTGGTCCCAAGGCGTCGACGATGTTGTCAGCGCATTGATGGCGGATGGGGCAGTCGTTCGTTTAGCGGCCGATTTTCCCGAACAGATTGTCGGACACTTGCTGACGCGCGGCGGAAAGGAGGCGCTGGAGCGCGAACTTCCCCGCAGTCCAACCAGGTTCCGTTCTCGCCGGCGTTCCCCGTTACAGCTTGTCCAAGAACTTGGGTTGGCAGAGTTCCTTCACCGTGGAATCGGCAATCAGGTCGGCGTACATGTCTGCGACGGCGACCCGCTGGTCGATTTGAATGTCTCCCGATTCGTGGGCATGTTGACCGGCACGATGGGGCGTGGCCGCGGCTCGTTTTCCATGCAAACGGGAATGTTTGGTGTGTTGGCGCTCGCCTTTAACTCGCCGGTGTACGTATCGATTCCGGTGCAGGATCCTGCGATTGTCGATCGCACGCTTGAGAATCTGGATCTTTTCCTCGCTCGCGTGGCCAGGAATCCTGCCGATCAAATGGGCGGATTTCTCAGCATTGAGCAAGATTTCTATCAGCATCAGGGCAATTCAGATCCGACGGTACGGGCGTATGCTTTCCGCTTTGGCCCGATCACTTGGCGGTTTTATTGGACGCGGATCGACGGCGGTATTTACATCGCCAGCAAGCCCTACCTGATCGAGGATTTGAAGGCTGCCGCGGCGCAACCCGGCAGCGGAAACGAAGAACCCGACGTCGGCCATGGCATGGTGCGCGTTCGTCCGGAAAATTGGAACCAGGTCAAACCGCACTTCCGCATCGGCTGGGCTGAATCGGAACGTCGAACCTGTCTGGATCAGCTGGGAACGCTCGCGCACGCTACACGTGCACTTCGCTCAGAGACGGGCGACGAAGTAGAACGCACCTTGGTCAGCAGCGGCACACGTTTGGCCCGCCAAGTATTTCAGCGCGGATTCAATTGCCCCTGCCACGGAAACTACTCCACCGACGTTGACGGAAAAACAATCCGCTGCAGCGTGCATGGGACCGTCGGGCAGCCCCGGCAATTGTTCCAAGGAAAACTCGGTCGCATCGCCGAATTCGCCGAGTCACTGCGAGATGTACGCATGGACTTGACGTTCTTGGAAGACGGATTGCACGCTGTCGTTACGTTGGAAACCAAGTAAGCTTGTTGCAATGGTTGCAGTTGCGTCAATGTTTTTGTTCGATCGAGCTCGAGTCGCGTAGCAAAAATGCCGTTTACCACTTCAGTGCATATTGCGATCGTTTCCTGATGGCACCATTATTCGCGACGTTCCACTCTTGCTCTCTGGGAACCCTGCCGTTGGCCCATGTAATAGCCGATGGCAGATCCCGCCTGACGGTGTTTCAGCAGTGAGGCATGGTACTGTTCTGCTTGCACGTCGACGCCGCGGTTCATCATCAACGCGGCATACTGGACAGCGACGGCGCCATGGTAGCGGTCGAGTTTCTTAATAGCCAAATCGATATCGCCGTTCGTCTCGTCCGCAATCTGGCAAGCGTAGTCGTAGGGCGAGGAGTATTTGCCGTCGCCGTCCAAATCAAGTTTGATCGCGCCGCTACATGAAAACGTATAGGGGTGAAACGTCGTGCCTTCCATCTGGTACGGCTTGGCAGTTTTCCAAAACGGCTGATCGACGCCCGGGCCGAACGCGAAGGCTGTGAGCCACACGTCCTGTTTGACCGGTGGATCGGATGCTAATTCGGGTGCCGATGCGGGTGTTAGCCGCCAACGCGCTTTCCGCAAGACACCTTGTGTCTTCTCTTCGTCAGAAACGACCATCGGACGCGCCCAACTCATCATGGGTGAAATTGGGCCGTTGACATACAAACTGACCTGGTTGCATCTCGCCCAACTCGGCCCCAGCACTTCCGCCGTCACTTCGATCGATTCCTTTTCGAGAATCGGGCGATCACTCGCCGAATGCGTGTCAAGCTTGATACGGTCTGCGTTACGGGCCTTGTGGATGCTCAGCTTGACCATCAATCCGTAACTGACAATCACACGACCATCCTGGAACGCAGCGACCGCTTTGTCGACGTCGATGTTTCCCGGGTCATCGTCGGCACATTGGATGTACGTGCGTCCTTGCCCCACGATGTAACGCGAAACGTCATGCGAATCGCTGGCGCCGACCGGAGTTATCTGCCTGCCTCGATTAATCAGTCCGCACCAATCGTGCAACAACTCTTTGACGTTTACCTGGACGGCTCCCGAGTTGATCATCTCCATAGCGTTGAATTGCATGCGATTTCCATCCATGTTCTCGCCGCTGACGCTGATATGATGCCGTCGTGAAAACGGCCGAAAACCACTATGGATGTCGCGAGGGTGATTCAGGATTGCAATCTTCACATCGGGTGTCGTGTAGATCTCTTCAAACAGTTCATCCCAGTTGGTCGTTTGGTGGCTGGGAACAGGGGCTCCTTTGGCAACCGGAAAGATGTTGAAGTGTCCCTGCTTGGTGGTGACCTCGTTGCCGATGACCGGCGTGAAATACTGATCCACACCATGCGCGTCAGCGATCTCGCGGTAGTCAATGTGTTTGTTGTGATCAGTCGCAATCACCAACTCGATTCCTTCGCCAGCGATTGTCGCCATTCGTTCGTCGATCGTGCAATCGCCATGGCCGGAGTGCGTGACGGTGTGCACATGCGTGTCACAGGCGACCCAGCCGGCCGTGTCAACCTCCCGTTGCAGCACAAGCGTGCGTTTGAGCGTGACGCCAGGATCGATGGTGAAGACTGCCGATGGTGCGTTGTATTCGAATCCGCGGCTGGCGTAGATACGAAACTTTCCGGCTGCGACTCCAAATTTGGCCGAGCCCGTCGACGTGTAGACCACGCCTTCGCGAACCGCCAGATGTTTTTCTCCCTGCGTGTGAACCGGCTGCAAGACGCCTCGGTCATCAACGATCGTGATCCGCGCGGGGATCGGTTGGTGATTGCCATCAACGACGTCAATCAGGACCGTCGACTCACCACGTAATGCTGAAGGGGCGACACGATGGATCTCGATCTCGCCGACAAGGATATCGTCGCTGGCGTCGCCTCCGCTGCGAACGATTTGAAGGCGGTTATCGCCATCGTGAAGTGTGTTCGCAGGAATTTCAAAGTCGGAAACAAAGTCGTTTTCGTCACGCACCAATGTGCCGACGACACGATCATTGATTTTGATCTGCCACGATTGTTTGACGTCGACTTGCCGCAGCCGGATCGTCCACGATGATTCGTTGACGCGACCCGCAAAGATGCGATTCAGCTGTTCCGCATCGGCGTGTTCAGAAAACGTATGCCATTCGCGCAGCTCTCCGCGACGAAGATGCATCATCCGCGACTGAACGACGAATTCGAGGGTGTCTTCCGCCGTCGCCGATACGGCCAGGCAGAGCAGGAAACAAAATGGCAGGCGAATCATGGAGCACCATGCGATGCGAGCGATCGAAATACTATCACTCAGATTCTAGCGCATTTTCAGATATCTCGTAGGCCATGACTTGTGCTGGCAATAAGGCGCCAGGATAAGGAGAGTGTCCGGGTTAGGAGCTGCTGCTCAATAATCATGAAATAAGATAGCGGTGGAAGCGTAAAACTGGACCGCCCCC
>JBFJVZ010000461.1:0-5457 GCA_041623895.1 Pirellulaceae bacterium
AATAAGGCGCCAGGACAAGTCCTGGCCTACCGATGATCCCACATCAATGATGAAATTGCTCTAAGATCGACTACGCCAAGATCGACTGGATCGGCGTGCCTTCACTACGTTTAATCGGCCGTCCAATCGGTGTGGATAGTTCTTCGTCGTAGGGGACACCCAGGGCATGCAAGATTGTGGCGTGCAAGTCAGCGACCGTGACCGCGTCTTCGACATCAGCAAGCGGTTGATCCGGATCCAGGGTTGGCTTCGCAGCGGTTGCGCCGTGGACGCCACCGGCACGAATACCACAACCAGCCAAGAACGTCGAAAAACCATGGGGCCAATGATCGCGACCGTCGGCTGGGTTGATTCTTGGCGTCCGCCCGAATTCACCACCGCAAACAACCATCGTCGTGCTGAGTAAATCGCGTTCTTGCAGACGTTTCAACAGCGCCGCCAATGCCGGATCAAGCGTCTCGCATGCCGACGACTGCGCCGAGTGATTGCTGATGTGAGAGTCCCATCCAGTGAGCGTAACCTCCACACATCGTGCCCCAACTTCGATCAGCCGACTTGCGGCCAGACAACCCCGTCCGAACCGCGTGTCGCCAAACGCATCCAGCACCGCGCCGGGTTCACTGGATACATCAAAGGCGTCCAGCTGATCGCTAGACATCATCTTGACTGCCGCCTTCGTCGCGTTGATGTGTAATGTCCGCTTACGTTCCAAATCAGCCAACCGGCCTTTGGCGAACTGTTCCTCCATCTTGAACAAATCGTCCAAGCGGCGTTGATACCGCTGTTCCTTCACCGGCCGCTTGACATCCGGAATCCGGCCAGCCGGGTCATTGATTTTGAACGCGTCGTAGGCGGCACCCAAATAACCTCCGCGTCCAGGATAATTATTGGGGATGATGGAAATATGCCTGGGGATTTCGGCAGCGTCTTCAGCGGGCGGATAACAAAGCGTGGCGCCGATCGACGGATGAACTAACGTCGGGTCTGGACGAAAGCCCGTTTTGGTGTTGTAGATCGCGCGCTCATGGTCGCCTTCTTTGCCGGTCACGCTGCGAACGACCGAACCAAGGTGCATCAGCTGGGCAACCTGCGGCAACGTGTCGGCAACTTGCAATCCTTTGACGCTTGTTTGAATGGCTTTGACATCACCGCCGTACTTCGTCCCCGGATGAGGATCGAATGTTTCTAATTGGCTTGGCCCTCCGGCCAGCCAAAGCAGGATCACGCTTTTCGGACGCCCGGACGGTGTGAGGCCCAATTCATCTGCGGCCGCCAGCTTCCTGGCAATGGCTGACAACAGCAATGTGCCGGCCCCGGCTCCTAACAGTGTGCGCCGCGAAAGGTGGGCGACAGGATCACACAATTGATTGGATTGGTCGTTCATGAATCTGATTTTTTCAGTGATTCCAGGCAAACTCGGTACTGTTCAGCAGCACCCAAAACAGGTCTTCGATCGCCTCGCCGCGTTGGTTGGCTGATGCCAACCGCTCGACAAAATGCGTTTTTTCTGCGTCCGTGGGATAGCGGTTCAAGACGCACAGGTAAACCGTATCGACAGCAAGCTCGTTCTCCGGCGCGAACATGTCGATGTGTGCCGACGCATTCAGAAACGGATTTGAGTTGATAATCTCGCTAACCATGTTTCCGTTCAGCATCACCAATCGCTGCGTGATCGTGACGCTGTCGGATGTGAATTCATCCTCCCCCATATCTCCGTAGCGATTGATGAAATCATTCATGCCGCCAAATTTTTGTAACTGGATGAAGAACGACGAGTCTCGGTCGACCGCCTTGATTCTTGCACATTGCACAATGGATCCCGCGACTTGTTCGGGCCGCAGGCGAACGAGAGGAAATACGGCGCCGTATTCTTCATGCTCGGCTGTAACTTCAAAATCGGCTCGGCTGGCGACTCGAAACGGTGCCGATCTCGCGATCAGCCGAATTAAGCGTCGGATATCAAATCCGGTGCTGACAAAGTCATCCGCCAGTTTTTCGACGACGGGGGTCGTGGTCTCGTCCAACGGTAGATTATCGACAGCCTCCGTTGCCGGGCGGCCAAACATTAACGCCCAAACGTGACTGACGGCGGCTCGCGCGGCCTGTCGATTCTCGGGATGGGTTACCCAAGTCGCCAAACGCTCCCGCGGGCTGCCATCGTCCGGCAACAATTCCGGCAAGAACGGAACACTTGGCTGGACTGCGACTTCGGCTTCTGCGTTCAAGTACTTGTACTGATAATCAACCTCACCTGATCGAACACCTTGCAGTCCATTGGTTTTCGCACTGCTGTAAAAAGCCGCCAGCTGATGAAAATCCGTTTGCAATCCTTCGCGCGGAGACTGCACGTCTCCCAGATTCACGTTGCCCAGAAAGTCGTTGTGGCACTGAAGGCAATCGATCCGTAATCCCAAAAAACAACGTGATGTCCGGGCCGCCAGGCGAACCGGATCCGCACTTCCGTCGTTGCTGTCAAACGTCGCGGTGATGAAATTGACTTCCGGATGATCCGTCCAAAGTCCCTCGGCAGTGATTAGATCACGCACGATTTGATCGTAGCGACGGTTTTCGGCAAACACGTCCGAAAGCCAAACGCGGAACCGGCGACGACGAAAGGTGATGAACTGCCCATTGTCAGTGCCAACCAAAAATCGCGTCCACCGCTCCGCCCAATAGTCGTGAAACCTGGGATCGTTTAGCAATTTATCCAGATGTGCCGCTTCCCGCTCTGACTCGGGAAGTTTTTCCAAATCACGAATTTCTTCCAACGACAAGCCGTTGCCGAGGAGGGCAAGCGACGCACGGCGGCAGACGGTCATCCAATCGGCCGATTCGGCGCACTGCAATCCTCGTGCGTCCAACGATTCTCGCCACGCCCGATCGATTACCTGCACGCTGGATAATTCGGGCTGGACGCTGTCTGGCGATTGCCGACTTGGTTTGGGCCCGGGCTGATCGGCGCTACGTCTGGACCGGTCGGACAGTCCAGCCGCCAAGTAGCCAAAGGCCAGCAAGATCAGTAGGCCAAACCAGCCCCAGCGAACGGCCGCCATCAGTTTCGGTTTCCATGCCATGGAGATGTCCCTGTGGACCGGGAATACGCGGAATGTCTCACAACCATTCGTTCTTTTTACCCTAATCTTGGCCAGAAAGAGAAAAAACTATCTGACTTGGGCGATCAACTCGCTGGCACCAGCATCAATCAGCCGCCCGGCCACCGTTGTCGCCAAGTCGCTGGCGATGCTTTCCCACTGATTCGATGCTTTGGGCAATTCGCAAGATTCCGACTCGATCAGCCGTTCCTTCCCGTCTGCGGACAAGACGACCGACTGCAGCGACAATCGTTGATCAGCGACCGTTGCGTAGGCAGCAATCGGGGCTAAGCAACCGCCGTGAAGTTTGGCCAGCACCGTCCGCTCGGCAGTCACAGCTGCCCGGGTCGCAGGATGATCGACCGCTGCCAGAGAATCACGTGCCTGGACATCATCGCTGCGGGTCTCGATGCCAAGCGCACCTTGTCCCGGAGCCGGCAGCATCTCGTCAAGGCTAATCTGCACGCGCGGCAAGTCGTGCATCTGCAACCGTAGCAAGCCTGCCTCGGCCAGAATGATGGCGTCAAATGGTTCAGACTTCAGCTTCGCCAATCGCGTCTGTACGTTGCCGCGGATCGGCTCGATGCGCAGGTCATCGCGTTGCCAGAGCAGTTGGGCCGCGCGGCGGCGGCTTCCCGTGCCGACGCGCGCTTGCGGTGGCAATTCCGTTAACGCCATCCCGCTGGGCGAGACCAGGCTATCGTAGACCGTTTCTCGCTCCGGTATCGCCACCAAGGCGTACCGAGGATCGGGTTGGGTCGGCAAATCCTTCAAAGAATGAACTGCGATATCCGCTTCATCATCTGTCAGCGCCTGTTGGATCCGTTTGGTAAACACACCGACTTGGCGGGTACCGTCAATCGGCCGCATATCGATATCACCGATACTGGCCAAGGGAACCAATCGCGTTTTGACTGAGTTGGCAGCGAGCAACTGGGCAACGTGTTCAGCTTGCCAAAGCGCCAATGGGCTCTTGCGAGTCGCAATTCGCAAGATTCGATCGTGCGGACCCAAATTCGGGCTTACCTTGCTCAAAACAACATAACTCCATGCTGGCAGTGGAGATTTCGCCGGGCCACGATTATTTCTTGGCGTTTGAACGAGATCAGTCGTGCAGATCGGGTTTTCATTGGAAAGCAGTGTATTTCGTTGGGGCAATTGCCAACGGCGGTGTGAGTTCGCTTTTAAAACGGGCTTTTCCGGGCCGGAACTATCACCGAGCGGATGTTGCCAGTTGCGCAAGGAAGCCAGACAAAACATGCCGATTGTCTATAATAAGATCAGGCATCTTTTCGTGAACCCCGCCTATCATTGAACTCGTGTCAAGTTCGAGTGGCGAAAACTATCCGATCAGCGAAGACCCGACGCGAGATTTTCTTAGCGTTGAAGGGGAAGATGACTCCATGGACTTTGCCGATCCGGTTGGCGAACCGGTCGAAGTCGATATCCCCGATCAGATCGGTGATTACGCGATCAAAGCCTTGATCGGTGCCGGCGGGATGGGCCAGGTCTTTTTGGCCGAGCATGTGCGGATGCAACGTGCCGTCGCCATCAAGATGATGAAATCGGACCGCATGCAGAATCAGGTGGCCATCGATCGCTTCTACGCGGAGGTCCGGGCAGTCTCCCGATTAATGCATCCCAACATTGTCGCCGCCTTTGATGCAGGCGAATTCGAGGGGATCCATTATCTGGCGATGGAGTACGTCGACGGAATCACCTTGACCAAGTTGATCTCCAAGCAGGGCCCGATGCCGATTGGCCAGGCAGTGTCGGTGATTCGTCAAGCTGCCTTGGGACTGCTCCACGCTCACCGCGCCGGGATCGTGCACCGGGACGTCAAGCCGGGCAATATCATGCGGGCCAACGACGGAACCATCAAAGTTCTGGATATGGGCCTGGCCCAAATCGGGCGAACATTATTATCCGGTGCCCCGCAAAAAGAGGAAGTGAATGAAAACGCGGACACGAAAGGTCGATTGATCGGGACGCTTGCCTACATGTCGCCCGAACAATTGGAATCGCCCGAAACGGTCGATGCGCGAACCGACATCTATTCGCTCGGTGCCGTGTTCTACTTCTTGCTAACCGCTCGGCCGCCGTACACCGGCGAGTATTTGGACCAGGTTTACGGACACCGGCACGGCGAGATTCCGAACTTGATGCAGGTTCGTGATGATGCCGATCTGAACCTCGCCAATATCTTTCGCCGCATGATGGCCAAATCCCCCGATCAGCGATACGCGTCGTTGGATGAAGTGATCGACGATTTGGCACCCTATTCGGACACTTCCAGTGCGCCGATGTGGTTGGCTGAATTCAGCAAGCGACAAACGCAAGGTGATGCCTCGACGGTGTCGGGTGG
>JBFJVZ010000462.1:0-5448 GCA_041623895.1 Pirellulaceae bacterium
CGATTTCGGGCGGGATATCATTCTAACCGCTGATTTCCCCAGAGAAACGCGACAAGCTGACCTCTTCGCTTTTTCTCAAAACAGGCGGGTCTTCGACGATGATCTCATTTTTTTCACGCCGGTGTGATGATTCCAACAGACGAATCTGCTGAGTCAATCGGTGGCGTTCGATCGCACGCCGCAATGTGACCGACAACAGATCCATTTCGATCGGTTTGGTGATGAAGTCGTAGGCACCACTGCGGATCGCGGCGATCGCGGTTTCCAGTGTGCCAAACGCGTTTTGATGTTGCGATTTTTGCTTCACCCAGCTGCATAGCGCGGCGGACGAGGAGCGGTCTTTATTCAGGGCTCTCTTGGATCGCAAACAGATGAGACTTGTCGGCGATGTACAAAACGCCGTCGGCAGCGATCGGAGTCGTGTAGACGCTGCTGTTCAATCGATTCTCGTGTCTCGGCTCGAGCGAAAACAACACCCTGCCTCGGTGAACATGTCGAGTTCTCCTGACCGATAGCTGCCGAGCTTTCGACAGCGCGAATACCGCGACATCACCATCTTCGTCGCCAATGTAAACGTGTTGACCCGCGATCAATGGCGAACTCCAGCACTGTGCCAGCAGATCACATGTCCAATTCACGCGACCGGTTTTGGCATCCAAACAGTGAACTAGACCACTGAAGTCCACGGTAAACAGCAAGTCATCCTTGATTGCCGGACTGCTGATGGTGCGGTGCATCTCCTCCTCGAAATCAACCTCGCCATCTTCGTCCTGGTCAAATCGATCGTAATGCCAGACGACGGCGGAGTTCGGGTTTGCAATCGCAGTTTCTCGCTCTTCGCTGATGACTGCTTGAACCCTGCGATGCGGAATCGGTGTCAGCACATGATCGACCAGTTTCATTGCCAACTCTGGACTGACATCGCCTCGGCGTGTTGGATCGATGCACCACAAGTGACCTTCACCCTCGCCATGTTCCGGGTCCTGCCCGACACCGATATAAACAAGCCCGTCGTAGATCACCGGAATTGCGATCACATTGTTACGCGTACCGCCGCCCCCCAAGACCCATTTGGAACGCTTCGGATTGGCATCAAATTTCCAAAGCAACACCGGGGTGCCCTCTTCTTCGTTCCAGATCTCAGCGTGAAAACTGTAGATCCACCCGTCACCCCCCGGAAAAATCACTTGGGGAACTCCGCCCAGTTCGGCAATCGCCGGAGCAGACCACTGGCCATGCAGGATGTTGTTTCCTGGCGACTTGTCGGACCACAGCAAGTGACCCGTTTTTTTGTCGACAGCAATGAAGCTAGGCGCGTCCGGGGCGGGCAAACGAATATGCGTTTCGTCCAAACCGTTGGACGTGCAAATGAACAGCAGGTCGCCCCAAGCCGCCGGCGCGCAAGTTGCCATGTTGTGCTGCGAGACCCCCAACTGATTCATCATGTCCAATCGCCAGACAACATCGGCTTCGTCCTTATCGCGTGGAGTGATCGTTTTGTACGCAGACAACCAGAACCCTTCCAGTCGCAGGCAATACGAAGT
Source organism: Pirellulaceae bacterium (assembly GCA_041623895.1). Taxonomy (GTDB): domain Bacteria; phylum Planctomycetota; class Planctomycetia; order Pirellulales; family Pirellulaceae; genus JBFJVZ01. Next base: position 1,545 of record JBFJVZ010000462.1, read on the forward strand.
CTCAACACCGCCCCTGATGGCGGTGATGTTCCAAACAGCGTTCTGTGCGGTCGTTTTCACTACGACTTCCTCTGGCAAAACCTCATCACTTTGTAGAAACGCCGATCGTATCTGCGGCGACATTTTGTTCTCGTCCAACCAACGCAGTTCATTACGATTGGCGGTGAACACAGGTGATGTGTTGTCATCCTCCGCATACGCACGTAGTTCGTATCCATCAAGTTCCAAAAAATACACCTTTGGCGTCTTGCCTCTTGCGGTCACCACCCATCGGCGATTAGGAATCTCGCTGCGAACCTGGCTGTATCCAACGTTCACACCGTGAGCACGAAATAAGTGGCTAATGGCAACGGACTCGGTGTACAGAGAAAGATGCGAGTCTGATTTACCGGCTGGAACGCCGGGGACCACCGCAAACAGCCTTCGCTCTTCACCTTTGACCGGCCCATCATCTTCGCCGTCGTAGTGACCTTCGGTATCAAGGCAAACGATGCAACCACGGTTGTCGACCAGCCACATTCGGTCTCCTTGCACCAGTGGGGCGCTGCAGATGCCTTGCATCGGCCAATCATGAACACGCCCGGTAGGAAGTTTTTCGGCCGTGTACTGCCAGAGAAATTCTCCGTCGGCTGTTCGAAAACAGAGCAAACAGCTAACATCAACATTGTCGGGATAGCGCTTTACATAGCCGGCGCCGTTATTGGTGCCCACAAAGATCCGTCCGCCCGCAACCACCGGATTACCGTACGTCTGACTGCCCAGACGAGCGACCCATTTGATGTTTCTTGCTTGCTCGGGATCCCACTTGCCGGTCTGACGGTCAATTACTCCCACATTCCATTCCGTCGGAACCAGATCGGAGACAACGTTATTGCGTGACGGAGAGCCACCCCACATTGGCCAGTCAGCGGAGACACGACCCCCCAACAGGGTCGCTGCAAAAAACACACAGCCGGCAACGATATCTTGCCAATGAACAGCGAAGACCGTCTTCATGGCAGAGCCCAATACGAGGAGCGCTTGAAAGGCCGAGACATGAAGTCTAACACTTTGCCGCGACAAGAGTCCAATTTGCTGACAGAGGACCTCTCTACTTTCATTCAACTCGATCAGCTCGAATGCCAAACCCCGCAGTTTCTTTTTCTCAACCACGGAATGAAACACCATGAGCCAGCCTGAATTCAAACCCGGTCATTTGTGTATCAACCACCCCGGTCAAGATGTCGAGTCGTTCGGGCTGGGAGCCGGTGCCGCGTACATGTTTTTCGATGAAGGCGGGATACGGAAGCTGGCCATCGAGGACGGTACCGACTGTCAGGCCGACAATCGATGGGATCAGGTCGCGTAAATCAGCGGCCCGCAGCACGATGCCGCGCAAGATCTCGATGAAGTAAGTCGCCGGTATACCGAAGGTAATCAGATAGATCGGCAGCGGCATTTCGCTGCGCGGAAACATGAACCCGGACAGCACCTGCTTTGCCTCATCGACGCGGGCACTGGCTTCGCGTTTTTCTTCTTCGCGTGTTCCCTCCAGCAGGAGTTCGAGTTCTTGTTGGCGCACCACGAGCAACGCACGGGCGGCATCAAGTTTCTCAAGCGTCGCATCGAACTCCGCTTGCGAGATCGCATTATTGCCGCTCAGTTGCTTGGCGCGGTCGTAGTTTTGCTGAGCGAGTACTTGTTCGGTTTGGGCAAAGCGAAGTCTGCCTTTTGCTGCTTCGATCTCTTGTTCGCGAGGTCCCGCCACGAGCAGGTCGTATCTGGCTTTGAATTGCTCGTAGCGAGCTTTCGCTTGGGCTATCTCTTGGGGACGAAGGCCGGCTGTCATCCGCTGGTATTCTGCCTCCAGCGCCGCCAATGACTTTGCCGCTTCTTGTTCGCGCTGCAATAAATCGAAAGGCTCCAGCTCGACCAGCGTTTCGCCTTGTTTAACCCGTTGGCCTTCTTCGACGCGGACGGCCAGCACCCGACCACCCAAGCGGGAGCCAACGCGAATCTCGTCAGCTTCGATGAAGCCTGAGACGCGATTGGGCACGTGCCGAACCTGGCTGTAGGCGAGCAACCCGATCAGGATGATGACCGCGATCACTGCAATGCCAATGCGTCGAATCATTCTTCCCTTGGCCAATCAATCTGAGGGCGGCGGTTGATCATTCTGTCGTGATCGCATGAGCACAACAAACCAGCGTGATCGTACCCCGATGACGTTGTCAGTTGAAGCGCGAAAGCGGCGAATTTCGTCGCCCCAGAATTGCGGCCGCGCAATCGTGCGATGGAACTCTCAAAACATCATCACGCGGCGAACAAAACCAAAAACATTGTTATTTTCCTGGAGGCGATTTTAAGAGCTTACACTAATGGTTGATAACGCTGCGGCTGACGCCCAACTCGCGCCGGTGACAAGAACATGAATCCTGCTCGCTTAATGTTCCTTGCTGTATTTGCCGTTGCCTCGATTGCCCAAGCTGAGCAGGCACCGCCAAACGTGATCATTTTCTTTTGTGACGATCTCGGATACGCGGATGTCGGCTGCTATGGTGCCGAAGATATTCCGACGCCAAACATTGATCGGATGGCCAGTGAAGGAGTTCGTTTTACGGACTTCTACGCGTCGGCATCTTTCTGCACACCATCACGCACCGGGTTGATGACCGGCTGCTATCCGCAACGAGTTGGCATGATCAGCAACACGCATCCCGGCCGCGATTGGGGACTGAACCCAAATGAGACAACCATTGCCGAAGTTTTTAAATCTGCGGATTACGTCACGGGTTGTTTTGGCAAATGGCACTTGGGACACCATCCAAACTTTTTGCCGAGCAACCAAGGATTCGATGATTCGCTAGTGATTCCCTACAGTCACGATATGTATCGCGGAGCGCCGTGGAGCGAAATCACGCAGCAGTTTCCAAGCGATTTCGTGCCGTTGATTCGCGGTCAACAGACGGTTGAAAAACTACGGACGCTGGATGACTTTTCGCGTTTGACATCGGTCATCCATCAAGCCACGATCGATTTCATACGCCGACATGCCAAGCAGCAGTTTTTCATTTATGTTCCCCACGCGATGCCGCATCTGGAGATCAAACCGCCAGCGAAATGGAAAGGTGTCAGCCGGCGCGGTCCCTACGGTGATGTGATTGCTGAGCTTGATGCGGCGGTTGGTGAGATCTTGCAGACGTTGATGGAAGAGCGAATCCACGATAACACGCTGGTTGTTTTCAGTTCCGATAATGGCCCGGCAAAGATCTATCAAAAACCGGTCTTCCCGGGCGGCAGCGTCGGACCGCTCAGCGGTCAAAAGGGCAGCAGCCGCGAAGGTGGCTTTCGTGTCCCCGGCATCTTTTGGTGGCCAGCTGAAATCCCCGCCGGTAAGACCTGCCGCGAACTCGCGACGACGATGGACTTGCTGCCGACCTGTGCCAAACTGATCGGAGCGGACCTGCCAAAGCACCCCATTGATGGTCACGACATTGGCACGCTGCTGCGAAATCCTGAGACAACAAAGTCGCCCAGTGAAAGATTCTGTTATTACCGCGGTCAACAACTTCATGCCGTCCGTAGCGGCGACTGGAAGTTTTGGCCGCGGCGTGGTCAAACGCTCGCCCAACTTTACAACTTGAAGCGCGATCCAGCCGAGCAAGACAACGTTGCGGCACAAGAACCCGAAATCGTCAAGCAGCTTTCCGCTCACGTCCAGCAAGCGAGATACATCTTCGGCGATAGCCCCGGCGAGCGAGGTGTCGGATTACGTCCCCGCGGCGAACTCCCGTCACCATAAGTCACGCGCCTTTCCACGTAGGCCAGGACTTGGAGAGCGTCCCGCTTAGGTGTAGACGATTCCTGGGGCTGCGGAATGCTCGCTCAGAGACGAGCAATCCTGTCCCCAGGCTATACGCTGCCA
>JBFJVZ010000463.1:0-5434 GCA_041623895.1 Pirellulaceae bacterium
ATAGTGCAAAGCACCCTTCGGGCCGCTGGCGGCTATTGGGGTCTGACCCCTTTTCGCTCGTTACCCACAAGTTCAACGTGGAAGCACCACTAGGTTTTGGATAGCGATTGTAATCAAAAACCCGGCAAGCTCGCCATCAGTGCGGTTCTGATGATTCGCCAGCTTCAGACGGGTTTCTAAGCTCGAAACTCGGGCACGGTCTTTATGCTACTTCGCCAGCTGATTTCGCTTTCGGCTGCAATCGACTGATCGTCAACCCCACCAGAAAGATCACCAGCGTACCAATCACGATCGTCATGTTGGCGTGTAATGGATTCCGCAGATAACTGGGCTGATCCTCGATGACCGGATAAAACGTCATCCAGCCGATCACCAAGACTCCGATCATGACTGCGATCAGCGCGGCACCACCGCTTGCCCTTCTGGCGATGATGCCCAGCAGAAACAGCCCCAGCATGCCGCCGGCAAAGATGCCCTGCAGTTTCCACCAGGCGTCCAGAATGCTCTTTTGACCGATCAACGCCACCGCAACTCCGGTCCCGATCAAACCGATTGCCACCGTGGAAATCCGCAAGATCCTCATGGCAGTCCGCTCAGACACGTCGGGATCAAAGTAACGCTGAAAAATGTCCTTGAGCACGACGGTTGCCGAAGAGTTTAATGACGTGTCGATGCTGCTCATGGCCGCCGCAAAGATCGCTGCGATCAACAATCCCGCCAAGCCCGCTGGTAATCGATTGGCAATGAAATGCGGCAACACTTTGTCACCATAGTCGGCCGGCCCCATTCTGCTGGCTTGATCAATCACCAAGGAATCCGTCGGACTCAGATTGAGTTTCTCTGCAGCGGCTTGAAGTTTTACTTCTTGCAGCATTTCCGGATTCGTTTGGTAGTACGAGTAGAGCGCCGAACCAATCAAAAAAAACAGCAGCGAAATCGGGATATAAAGCAACGCGCCGGCCCATACCGATCTTTTCGCCGCTGCTTCACTTTCGGCAGTGTGGTAACGCTGCACGAAGCTCTGGTCGATGCCGAAATTGGTCAAGTTGATGAAGATGCCGAATAGAAAGACAACCCAAAAGGTGCTGGAGGTGAAGTCCATTTTCAGACTACCCAAACTTGTCTTTCCTTCCGAGTACGCAATCGAAAGTGACTGTGTTGGCCCCGCCGGCATGCCCCACAACAACAGCACAAATACAAGTAAAGCACCGGCCATTAAAACGATTGACTGAACCACGTCGGTCCAAATCACCGCTTCGATTCCGCCCAGCAACGTGTACAGCGTCACCAGAATGCCAGTCGCCACGATGATTGCCGTGACATCCCAACCGGTCAGCGCACCGAGCCCCAGGGCGACGCCAAACATGATCGTGCCCATTCTGGCAATCTGTGTCAGCACGTAGCAGATCATCGCGTACGTCCGCGCCCAAAGTCCAAATCGCTTTTCCAGGTGGTGATAAGCAGAAATCTCACCGCTGCGACGATAGAAAGGGACAAAGTATTTGGCGGCGATCCAAGCTGCGATCGGCAGGGACAAAGTGAAGACGTAGGCGTTCCAGTTGCCCGCATACGCCTTGCCGGGATTTCCCAAGAACGTATTGCTGCTCAGGTAAGTTCCGAAAATCGATAGACCGACGGCCCAGCCGGGAAGACTTCCGCCAGCCGCCATGAACTCGCTGGTCGTGCCGCTCTTGCGCACAAACCAACATCCAAAGCCAATCACGCCGCCCACGTACAGGATCAGGACGACTAAGTCGAGCGTTGCAAGTGAAATGGTGGTCTCCTAACTGGACAGCCCACTTCGTTTTCGAAACGCCGAAGAACAGCGGCACGAAGTGCAAGCGAGTGCGTATGTTGTAACTTGTTCACTTACTTGCGATTTTTGATGTTGCGATTTTTCGCCGTCAGTTGCCCTGAAAGGGCCTAAACATCGTAGCCCAGGGCGCCGCGCTGGGCGTTGCCCTGGGCTTCTATGTCCCAGCCCCTGCGGGGCGGTGTTCGAAAAAAGTGTGACTCAACTTGTACTATCTGGGTGTTCCGAAACTGGGCATCGATGAAACGAAACCCGCATCCGTTCGCTTCAGTTCCTTGATCGTCTCGGCACGGAACTCACGAAGCCGCGGAAGCTGCTCCGGCTGCAGCGCAAGATTCTCCAGTTCGTGTGGATCATGTTCCAAGTCATACAGCTCCTCGACTTCACCCTCAACCAGATTGCGAACGTATTTGTAATGACCTCTGCTCAACAGCACGTACCAGGGCACGCCCGGTCCGTGGTAGAGTTTGGCGTCATCTTTGCCGGGGATGACATCGGTGTCGGAACCGTACAGCGCTGCAGTGTGGACAAGCATCGCGGGATGATTCCACGGCTCAGGAGTTTCAGACAACAGCGGACTTAGATCGTGCCCGTGCATCTCCCAGGGCAGTTTGATTCCCGCAAAGGAAAAGAAGGTGGGCGGAAGGTCGACGCCGCTGACAGGACTCTCGATGACTCGGCCGGCGGACTTGGAACTGACTTTGCCGGGCGGACGAATGATCAATGGTGACTGAATCGTTGCATCATACGGTGCGACCTTCGACTTCATCCCGTGTTGGCCCCAAGCAAATCCTTGATCGGACGTATACACAATCAATGTGTTCTCGTCCTGGCCCGTGTCCTTCAGCGACTTTAGCAAGCGGCCGACATTCTCATCGATCGCCAACACGCCTTCGTGGTATTGCTGCACCCAATCGACAAGCGACCGACCTGGCATATCTTTCATCCCCACGGGAGCCCGTTGACGCACGCGCCGCTCCACCGGCTGGCCGTCCTTGCCCGGCATCCAGAATTCCATCTCGCGTATGTACTTCGGCTTTCCCGGTCTGGGTGGATAAACATCCGCGGGCGCGGAGACGTTTGCGCCGGCGTACCGGCCGCGGTGCCGCTGGGCCGGCGTGAACGGACCATGAACGGCGCCGTAACAGAGCCACAAGTACCATGGCTTGGCAGCATCGCGGCCCTTGCCATTAATGAACTCGATCGCCCAGTCCGTGTAGTTGTCCGTCGTGTAACCTTTGACGCGTTTCGGCTGACCGCCGTTAACGACGATCACTTGATCGTCATAATAGTTGGGTGCGTTGTCGACAAATCGCGGCCGGTTCCAAATGATCTGGTAATCCCAGTCGCGGCCAAACCCGTCGTCGGTGCCCGTATGCCACTTGCCGATATGAGCCGTTGTGTAGCCAGCCCCGCGAAACACACTTGGCCAAAAAGGACACTCAGCTGAGTCATACTCGCTGCCGGGATATTTGCCCTCCATCCGCATCGACTCGACTCCATGTTGGTGATGCCCGGTTAACAAAGTCGCGCGTGACGGCATGCACCAAGAACCGATGTAAGCGTGAGAAAATCTCACCCCGGCTCGTGCCAGCGAATCAATGTTGGGGGTCGTGACCCAGGGATACGACTCCGGATAACAGCCCACGGTCCGATGCGACTGGTCATCGGTATAGATAAACAAGATATTGGGCCGATCGCCGGATGCGGTGCCGGCCAACACGGCTGTCAAAAGTAAAATCCGAATCATCTCAGTTTCCTCTGCATTCACTCGCCGGCAGGGCAACGCCGTAGCGAATTGGTGTTCCCCGTTTCACAGCATTTCTTTCGTAGCCGGAGTTGCCAGACTTCGGTCGCGCCGAGGAAAACCCCCGAATTCTGGCGAATCCGGCTACAAGAATCCGCTGCGGCGTTGCCGGCAGACTCGTGGCAAAACTCAAAGTCTATCAAGTCGAGCCAGTCATCGCCGGTGCTTCATCACCACTTTTCCATCCAGACCAGATCGCTCCACCAAGCGGTATCGTTTTGCTGAGGTTTTCCGTCGGTCGATCTGCCCCGGCGAATGATCTCGGTGATGTTTTCGGCAAGCTTCCCGGCCACGTGGGGATGGGAGTCAATGACGTTGCTTTGTTCGCCGGGATCCTTCGACAAATCGTACAGTTCGCGCTTGTTGCGTTTCGCCTCCATGATAAGTTTCCAATTTCCATCGCGAATGGCAAAGCGACCTCCGGCACTGTGGTGAATCACGGGCGATCGTGATTTCGCATCACTCTCGCTGGTCAAAGCAGGTAAGAAACTCACGCTGTCTTCCCCGGCATTGTCGGGAAGAGTTCGTCCAACGAGCTCCGCGAAAGTCGCCAATAGATCGGTTTGGCAAATCGGCCGATCATACGTCCGACCCGCTTTCGCCTTGGCTGGCCAACGCACAAAAAATGGCACGCGATGGCCGCCTTCGTAAATCGAACGCTTGCCTTCCCGATAGATTCCGTTGCTGTGATGAGAGAACAATTCGATGCGCTTTTTCCAGGTGTTCTCGGGGCCATTGTCGCTGGTAAACAACACCAACGTGTCGGACGCCAGTTTCTCGCGGTCGAGCAAATCCAGGATCCTGCCGACGTGCCAGTCCGTCTCAACCATGAAATCGCCGTACGCACCCGCTTTGCTTTTGCCACGAAAGTTTTCGATTGGAATCACCGGTTTGTGCGGCGAAGTATAAGGCAGATACAAAAAGAACGGCTTGCCGCCCCGCGCCGCATCCGCCTTGCTCTCGATCCACTCGATCGCCACGTCAGTAAAACGCGTCAAGCATTCGGCATCGACAAAATCTTCTGCGATCTCGAGCTTGCCTTTGACGACGCCCCATTCGTTCGTCGTGCCGGGTTTGCCGAGTTGTTTTTCGTACGGCGGCATGATCCGATAATCGGAGATGGCGATTTGATTCGGTTTCTTCTCCGTGTACATCGTCGGCGGCACTTTCGCGTGACGGCCCTCGAACCAGGCCAGCACCCCGTAATTCAGCGAAGCCGGAATGCCGAAAAAATACTCGAAGCCTTTATCCAGCGGCATGTCGCGTACCGGTTTGGACCAGTCCCGACTCTGTCGATCGCCCGGAAAGTCCATTCCCAGATGCCACTTGCCCACCATCGCCGTGGCGTAACCATGATCGCGCAGCAGCGATGCCAACGTCATGCGACCGTCCCTGATCAAACAAGCACGCTCGGCACCAAAGACTCCCCGTTTCAATTCGGTGCGCCATGCATATCTGCCCGTTAGCAGCCCGTATCGCGAAGGTGTACACACGGTGTCGCTGCAATGCGCGTCGGTGAACGTAACACCTTCGGCGGCCAACCGATCCAAATTGGGCGTCTTGAATTTGGCATCGGGATTCAAACAACTGGCGTCGCCATAGCCTTGGTCATCCGTATAGATCACGATGATGTTGGGCTTCGCCGCAGTGGCGACCGTCGACACCATAAAGATCAATAACAGTGTGTTGCGGATCAGCATCGATTCATTCCTGTTGGACCGGCTGCTGCCGGGCATGTTGAGCCAGAAGTCGGCAGGAGCCCCACGATTATTCTCGCGCAAACCAATCGCCGAACTTCTGATAATTGTGATAGG
>JBFJVZ010000464.1:0-5407 GCA_041623895.1 Pirellulaceae bacterium
CACCGCCGCGCATTGGCCGATGCATGCCCTGGATAAAGACATCGCCAAGTACAAGGGCAAATACGATGCGGGCTACCAAGCCATCCGTGATGCACGCTATCGAAAAATGATCGAACTGGGTGTGATTCGTTCCGAAAGCACAGTCAATTGGCCGATCCCGGACGAGTGGAAAGAAACAGAATTCTGGGAATGGGATAAGCGAAACATGGAGGTCTACGCCGCCATGATCGACAGCATGGATCAGGGAATCGGCCGCATCGTCGAGTCCCTGAAAGACACCGGCCAGTTTGAAAACACGCTGTTGTGCTTCTTTCAAGACAATGGCGGCTGTGCCGAAGGCTATGGCCGCGGCGGCAAGGGAAGCGATCGGGCTGATCAACCATCGCTGCCGATTCTGCCGACCGATTATCTGCAACCCGAGATGACTCCGAAGCAAACGCGGGACGGCTATCCAATGCGAACCGGCAAAGGTGCGATGGCGGGACCCGCCGATACTGCCATCGGTTATGGCCGCGGTTGGGCCACCGTATCGAATACGCCGTTTCGTGAATACAAGCACTGGGTCCACGAAGGCGGGATCGCCACACCGTTGATCGTTCACTGGCCGGAGCAGGTCACTCGCCACGGCGAATTAGAACACACGCCGGGGCATCTGATCGATCTGATGGCGACCGCAGTCGATGTTGGCGGTGCTGAGTATCCACAAACTTATCACGACAATCAAAAGATCAAGCCGATGGAAGGCAAAAGTCTGTTGCCCGCCTGCTTGGGCAAACCGATTGAGCGCGAAGCGATCTACTGGGAACACGAAGGCAATCGCGCCGTTCGAGTCGGGGATCACAAGTTGGTAGCGAAAGGCGCTCGCGGTAAGTGGGAACTGTACAACATCGCGGTTGACCGTAGTGAACAGAGCGACTTGGCCGAGGAAAAACCTGAATTGGCCAGCGAGCTTGCCAGTCTGTGGCAAGCGTATGCCGAGCGAGCGAATGTGCTGCCGTTGAATCCGAATTCAGAAAGCAAAGTCAAGTTCAACAAAAAGCAAAAGCGATTTCAACTTGCCGCTGGCACAGATCTAGACCGCACTATGGCACCATTTGTCGAAAAACGCCCGTTCCACGTCATCGCTGATGTCGTGATCGAAGGTGATGGTGTGATCGTTGCCCAAGGTGGTGTGACGCACGGTTGGGCTCTGTACGTACAGGATGGCCAGTTGAAATTCGCCACGACTCAAGCAGGACAGCGCACCGTGCTCTCTTCCAAAGGTAAAGTCAACGGTGAAGCCAAGATCTTATGCCGGCTTCAGAAAACGGGCGAGCTTAGCGTGGCGATCGGCGACGAAGATTTGATTAGCGGCAAAGTCCCAGGACTGCTTGTTCAGCAACCTCTGGATGGATTGCAGGTCGGACAAGACACGGGTGGTAACGTCGGCGACTATGAGTCACCCTTTCCGCTGTCGGGATCGGTTGAAAAAATCGTCATCGAAATTGGAAAGTAGAAAGTCAGCCATGATTCAATCAGAACGCCCAGTGGCGCTCGTCACCGGGTCGGCAACGGGAGTGGGCCGCGCCTGCGTCTTGCAGTTGGCGGGGGCCGGCTACAACGTTGTTGTCAATTACTCACGCAGCAAGGATGACGCGTTGGCGACCGTTAGCGATCTGGAGGCTTTGGGCGCTGATGTGTTACTGGTCTGCTGCGATGTCTCCGATGACGCCGCCGTGCGAAGGATGATCGGCCAGGTGAACGAAAGGTTCGGCCGCCTGGACGTGCTGGTCAATAACGCTGCAACCACCAGTTTTATCGAGCACTCCGATCTGGAGGGGCTGACCGAGGCGATGTGGGATCGCATGTTGGCCGTTAATTTGAAAGGTGCCTTCTTTGTCACCCGGGCGGCGGCGGATTTGCTTCGCGCCGGCGAAGGTGGCAGTGTCGTCAATGTCAGCAGCGTTGCCGGAATCACGGGTACCGGTTCATCGATTGCCTACTGTGCGACCAAAGCAGGTTTGAACACGATGACGAAGTCACTGGCGCGAGTGTTTGCGCCCAAGGTCCGCGTCAATGCCGTGTGCCCGGGGCCGATCGACAGCCGCTGGATTCGCGAAGGTAATCCCGACTGGGATTTGGACCAATTGGTTTCCGGTTATCCGATCCCCAAACCCAGCCAACCGGAGGACATTGCCGACGCCGTGATGTTCTTTGCCGTGACCAGCAATATGACGACGGGACAGTTGCTAAGCGTTGACGGCGGACAAACACTGTGATGGAAAGGCAAGCCAGGCTCCAATAACTTGCTAAGCCGGATGCTCTCCCAGTCCTGGCCTGCGAGAGGTCATTCCAGTGGTTTGTCCTCGAAATCGCCGGGGCTGACCCAGCCTGCGCGGACTTTTTCGCCCGCCATGTATCGTTCGTAAAATCGGTCGGTTGCTGGGCTGGAATAGGGATACTGATCAAACAGGTCGCCGTTGCCGGACATTCTTGGATCGCCTTGCTCGGTCAATTCTTCTATCATCCGCTGCTTTAAAGCTGACAGTTTGGCTGCGTGGCGAGCATCGCCCGACAAATTATTGGTGCAGTCCGGATCAGCTTTCACGTTGTAAAGTTCCACCGCGGGACGTTTGCCGAAACAAAGGTTCCAATACGTTTGTGCCTGACCGCTGCGCCGTTGGTTCAGGATGTCGGTTTTGGTTGGGCTACCATCGCAATTCAAGTATCCCGTCTCCGGGTTTCCGGCAGGCCAACGATCGGTTGCAAAGTTCTGCAAGTACAACCAATCGCCTTCGCGAATGCCGCGAATCGGATAACCTCCCTTGTTGGGCCTGCCGATATCGTGACGCTCTTTGCCGACCAGCACGTGGTCGCGGGAAGGTACGACTTGTCCGCTACGCTCCGAGGAAAAGATCTCGAACAGACTGTGCCCACTGATGGGCTGCATGATCGGGCCGGGTTCTGTGACACCGGCGGCCTGCAAAAACGTCGGAGCCAGATCGGCGAAATCGACAAAGTCGTCGACGACGCGGCCGGGTTTGTTGATTCCCTGCGGCCAGCGGGCAGCCATCGGAATGTGATTGGAATCCGCGTAGGCTTGTCCTTTCACGCGAGGAAACGGCATGCCATGGTCCGACGTGGCAATGATCAACGTTTGCTCTAACTGGCCCGCACTCTGCAACGCATCAAGAATGCGACCGAGGTGTGTGTCGTAATGCTCAACCTCGACCGCATAGTCCAACATGTCGTGACGGACCGTGTCATTATCGGGCCAGTAAGCGGGTACTCGATCGATGTCGGTTAATTTCTTGCCATACCTGACACCCGATTGAAATTCGTATCCGCGGTGCGGTTCGGTCGTTCCATACCAAAACACCCATGGCTTGCCTTCTGGAACATCCGCCAGAAAATCATCAAAGTTAGCGGCGTAATCGTTGCCGGAGATCGCTTTGGTGGGCGGTTTCGCTTTCCGGCTACTGTAAGCTTTGCCGGTGATCGCCCGTTTCTTGCCACTGGCGTCGTTGGCGATCCCGGGGCCCCAGCCTTTGCCAGTGAAGCCCGCTACGTAACCGTCTGCGGCAAGCCGTTCCATGAAGCCACCGAATTTGGCCGGAAAGATACACATATGGTTGCCGGCTTGTTCCAGTTGCCATGAGTATCGGCCGGTCAAAATCGTTGCCCGAGACGGCGCGCACTTGGCATTGGGAGTGTAAGCGTTAGTGAACAACAGTCCTTCTTTGGCAACGCGATCAAAGTTGGGCGTGTTGACCCATTTGCACCCGTAGACGCTGGCGTGATCGTAGGACCAATCATCGGCGATGGCAAACAGAATGTTGGGCCGATCGGCGCGAGCGTTGGACGCGACCGCGACCAGAAACAAAACAAGCAGTGAATGACGCATGATGAAAGTCTTTGTCTTGGATGACGGGAATGGATTGTCGTCGCAGGCTCCGTGCGCGAAGCAAACGACGACAATCAATTATTTGAGGCCAAACGCGGTCTTCAGTTCTGTGATCACCTGATCGGGCATTGCCTTGACGCTGCCGATTGATTTAGCGTTAATCACCGCTTCGGCGGTCGACTCCAACACTTCCAGCCGATCAAACACATCCAGTACGCTGCTTCCCGCGACCAGCACGCCATCGTTTGCCAAAATGGCCGCCGGCGAATCGGGCGAAACAAACTCCGCGATATGAGCATCGTTTTGATACTGAATTCCGTAGGGGATGCGGGCAACGTCGCGGAGAAATACGTAGCTTTCGGGAATTGTTCTGGTGTCAAAAAAGGAATCGGTCAAGCTGAAGGCCGTCGCATTGACGGGGTGAGCGAATACGATCGCCTGTAGATCGCCGTGTCGCCGGTAAATGGCTTGATGCGACAGCGTGGCACGGCTGGGGGTCTTTCCCACCTCGGCCGCGTTTCCTTTGACGAGTACCAAATCATCAACGTCCAATAATTCACGATCTTGTTGCGATGGCGTGATCAAAAAAGATTCTCCGTCAACTCGTGCGGAAAAACTGCCTTCCGTGCTGATCAACAACCGTTGCCGGCAACCGCGACGAATGAAATCACAAAGTTGGCGGCGCAGCTCTTTTTCCTGGCTGCTCGCTTCATCACGTTCAAATGATGCCAAATCAATTTTCCGATTTTGGACCTGGCGAAGTTGATCTTCGGATAAGTACAAGACCTTGTCCAACTGTTGGCCTTTGATGATTGTCTTACCGGCAAACTCCAAGGCCTCAAATCTCTGAAAGGCATGAGACATCGATTCGCCGCCAACCACGACACCGTGATTTTCCAAAATCACGCTGGCGAAACCGTCGCGAAACACATCCGCGATATGATCGCCAAGTTTTTGACTACCGGGTAAGGCATAAGGGGCAAATCCTGGCGTGCCGCAAACGCTGTATGCCTGGTGAAAAATCCGCGTGTCGGGCACCAGCCCACAAATGCTGAAAGCAACCAAGGCGACGGGATGTGCATGCACGATTGCGCGCAGGTCGGGGCGGGCCGCGTAAATTGCCTGGTGAAAAGGAAACTCCGAACTTGCCGGATGTGGCCCATCGACGCTGCCGTCACTGCGGACACAAACGATGTCATCCCGAGTCAAATTGCCTTTGTCGACTCTCGCAGGCGTGATCCAGATGTCGCCAGTCGCCTCGCGGATCGAAAGGTTGCCGCCTGATGTGGTTGTCATGCGGTACCGATAAATGCGCTGCATCGTGTGCATGATTTCATCACGCGGATGCAGCAAATGGTCACGGTACTTCATCAATCAAGATCTCGTTCAGCGGGCAGGGCGTCAGTCTATCCTTTGTAGCATCGGCTGTGCTACTCACAGCGAGGCTTTGGTAGCGGAAGTCGGCAGACAATGGAGGGCAGGTTATTTCCTGGCAATCCTGTTGCAGGACAAGTCCTGGCCTAC
>JBFJVZ010000465.1:0-5373 GCA_041623895.1 Pirellulaceae bacterium
GGTCTTGCCCCATTACGGTCCGCCACGATATTACCGTCATCCCCGGTCCAGCTACGGCAGTAGTTTTCACATCCGATTCTGATTGCCGCCGGAACATGAACACTTCGGGTTATCATCAGCTCATCAGCCCATATTTCGAGCCGCTAACTGGTTCCGGCGAGTCCGTACTTGGCAAGCTTCTTGTAAAGCATTGTTCGGCTGATGCCGAGTTTGATCGCCGCTTTGGTGCGATTGTTTCCCACGGTTTGCAACACGTTCCTGATCCGGTCTGCTTCCAGTCTGGCCCGTGATTCGGCCAGTGAAATGCCTTCATGTACTTCGGTTACGTTGATCGGCAGTGACCGGGAAACGTGAGTCTGCCTACCGCCGTGTTCGTTTTGCGAGGCCGCAAGTTGGCCAAGATCGGTCATCCAGCGTCCGGAGAGATCGGACAGTTCAATTTGCTCGCCGCGACACAGCGAAGCGCTGCTCTCAACCACGTTTCTTAATTGTCGTACATTTCCCGGCCATGCATATTGCTGCAGGAGCGACATCACTTGTTCGCTAAATGATCGGATCGGCAATCCATTTCTTGCCGAATACTCTGCCAGTGTCGCTTCCGCAATCGGTCTTATGTCCTCGGGTCTTTCCCGCAGGGGTGGGATGTAAAGGTCCACAACACCTAGGCGATAAAACAAATCTGCGCGGAATTGGCCTTCTTCAATCAATCGCTCGAGGGACGCATTACTGGCTGCCAGAATTCTGCCGCGAAACTTGATCGAATCGTTGCAACCCAGCGGCTCGAAAACCCTGTTTTCGACGGCTCGCAACAGTTTGCACTGGCTGCTCATCGGAATGGAATCCACTTCGTCAAGAAACAGTGTTCCACGACCGACTTCCTCGAAACGCCCTTTTCGATTCGCATCAGCGCCCGTAAATGCTCCCTTCCTGTGACCAAACAATTCGCTTTCCAACAGGTTTTCTGGCAAGGCTCCACAATTGACAGCAACAAAAGACGCATCTCTGTTTCGGGAACAATCATGCAGCAGGCGAGCCAGTCGAGTCTTGCCAGCCCCCGTCTCTCCACTGAACAGGACATTCACGTCAAGGGGCGCGATTCGCTGGATCTGTTCCATCAAACGCTGCATGACTGGACTTGTCGTGATGATTTGATCCGCTTGCGGCGAAGCGGATGATCGACTGGCCAGACCGACGCGTCGCTGTGGCTTCAACCGCTGGCCAACGGTCAGGTAATCAACCAGGAACTCAATCCGAGAAAACTGGCAGGGCCAGAGTTCGACCGCGGCTGCACCACTACGTAGCCAGCTTAGAACCTGTGTCCCGGATGGCTCCCGCACGATCACGACCAGAGGGACGCCGTTTCGGACAGACTCCTCGGAAAGCAGCCGATCAACAATGCCGGCCTGATTCGCGGTTTCGACCCCAATGATGATCAGATGAGCGGTTTCAATGGCCACCGATGGAGTGTCATCAATTGGACAGATCTGAAATTCCGCCCCGAGTCGGGGGCGCAGTCGCGAATCAAGCGTTTCTTGGATGTCTCCTGAGTCTCCGATGAACAAAATCGCCACGATTGACGCTCTCCAAGGGCATGATTCCGGCAAAACTCACCTTGTTTGCCGCTATCTCCGGTTCCCCCCCGCGATTGCAAACCTCGACTCTAGGTCGGGATTTGTGAATGTCCACGTTCGGAGCAGCAACGGCCTGGAAAAATAGGCGCCCCAGGCCAAATAAACGGAATGCGATAGCTCGGTTAATCCGATGGCACGGTTCGTCCGAATCCTACTGGTAACAACGGGTCCCCCTTCAATGGGCTCACCGCCCCAAATTCGAGGCGTCAAGGAAATGAGATTTGGAAAGTCGTGGGTGACAGCATCGCTGAGCCTGCTTTTCATACCGCTTTTGTTGAGTAGCAGGTCAGCTTGGAGTGACGAGCCGGGCGGTCACTATGTTGGCAACCTGCCGACAACCGTGCAGGTAATCCCGAAGATGCCGCCACGCGAAATGGGCGTTGTGGCGATTCCGGAAAGGGAACCGGTATCGAGTTTTATGCAGTCGGTTGCCGGCGGCGACGGGATCATCGAAGTCTACGTGGGGCAGTCGCGAATATTGACCTCCAACGCGGAAATTGCCAATCAGGACGGAATAGGTGTGATTGCCAGTGGTGATCCCACCGTGATCGACTTCGACGTCCTCCCCAACCCGCGTTTGATCCGGATTTTGGGCAAGCGAGTCGGAGTGACCGATCTAACTTTTGTCACTGCTGAAGGCAAAAGCATCACCTACAACATTCACGTTGTTTTCGATCTGCCCTTGATCCAAACGCAGATGCAGGCGTTATTTCCCGACGCACGAATCAGCCTTGCCCAATTGCGTGAGCACGTCGTGATCAAAGGCGAGGCGCGCAGTCCTTCGCAGGTCAATCAGATCATCGAAACCTTGAAGGTCTATCTGACTTCGCTGCAAGTCGAACAAAAAGTGAGCAACGCCGACCTGAATGCAGAAGATGCCCCCAGGTTGCGTGGGAATTCCGGAGGGGAAGCCGACGGACCGGAAGATACACAAGGCGACGGGACAGCCGATGGCGGCGGCCAAGCGGATCCGGGTGTTGCCTTCGACGGCGGCCAGCGGCCATCGGCTTCGGCCGGCTTTTATGCCCCGCAAGTCATCAACCTGATGCGTGTCCCAGGACCGCAACAAGTGATGTTAAAAGTCACGATTGCGGAACTGAATCGTTTGGCACTACGCCGCCTGGCCACCGATTTAACCATTGGCTCGGAGATCGACAATTTTCTGCGTTCCGTCCAAACGGAAACAGGCAACTTAGTCGGCGTCTTTGGAGACGGAGACTTCAGTTTTCTGATGGATGCGCTACGACAAAACTCCGTCACCACCATCTTGGCCGAGCCGAATTTGGTGACGATGAGCGGGCATACATCAAGATTTCAATCCGGCGGCGAATTCCCCGTTCCCGTGCCGCAAGGCGGCGTTAACGCGGGTGCGATTACGATTCAGTACAAGCCGTTCGGCGTCCAACTTGCCTTTACGCCGCTGATCGAAGCCGACGGTGCCATTCGATTGACCGTCGAACCGGAGGTCAGCGATATCGATCCTAACTTGAACGTTGCGACCGGCGATGTCGGTACAATCCCTGGTATTCGCACACGCAACGCGTCAACCACCGTTCAAATGCGCGAAGGTCAGACGCTGGCGATCGCTGGATTACTGAATGACACATCCAGGGCGCGAACCAGTCGGGTGCCGCTGTTGGGCGATGTGCCGTACATCGGAGCATTGTTTTCCAGCAACGAAGCGGAGTCGCGAGAAGACGAATTGCTGATTGTCGTCACCCCACACCTGGTTAGTCCGATCAATGAAGCGCAGCCGGCGTGTTTGCCCGGTCAAGAGATTCAAGAACCCAACGACTGGGAATTCTACCTGCTCAACCGAATTGAGGGACGCACCGGCATCCCTCATCGATCGACGACGAACTGGGATGATCCGCTTGGACACATTCGCAAGTGGCAGCTTGAGCACAAGCATGGTTGCGGACCGATTGGATTTTCAGAATAGCAACAAAACCGAGCCTCATCATCCGTTGTGCAATCCACACGGACCATCGCATCGATTGGAGATACTGTCAGATGTACCGGCTGCTTACGATACTTACCGCCACGATTGGCTTGGTCGCCAGTTCGGTGTCGCTTGCACAGAAGCCCGAACCTGAATTCTTGGAGTACCCTGAGGTTCGCGTCGCGCCGATTGATTTTGAGCGAATATTCAACGACCTGCCCAATGGTAGTGGCGGACTGATCGAATCGACACAAGACACAAGTGCTGTGATGCCCGTGACCTCGATCGAAGAAATCGAACAGGGCCCGGTTTTATTGGAAGCCGTGGTTGTCGAAAACAACACCGCACCACAACCTACGCCAACGCAACCAACGCCTCTGGCAACGCAGTGCGACACCGTTACGTCATCAGCATGCAATCAATGTGGCGGAAGAAAATCCTGCGGCTGTCGGTCAAAATTCCGCTGCTTGGGGCGTCTCCAGAATTGCTGGCGGCGGACGGACCTGTATCGCTTGCACATTCAGAATCTCGGCCAACCCGGTCTCTTCTGCGAACGGCCATTCGGTGTCTGCAACGAGGGATTTGCCGGCGCCATGATTGCCGCGGGCAAAGCCGACCAGGCGATGTTGCATCATTTCGACTTTATCCACCATGCGGATGGCGCGGTCGCACTTACCACGCGCGGTCGACAAACAATTAGTCGGATCGCAGTTTTGATCGCGGAGCATCCGGTCGCTTTGTCGATCGAGTCGACGCTCGATCCGAATCAGGACGCGGCGCGACAGATTGCAGTCGTCGACGCCATCGGCCAGTTGGGATTATCGATCTCACCCGATCGCATTCGGATCGCGGTTGACCAGACCATCGGGCTGAGCGGCGAAGACGCGCAGGCGATTCACGCAGCCCGCATCAAAGAAGTGGTGACTGGCGCAGCACGTACGCGTCCCTACCGGCAGGCCGGCGGCGCAACCGTGATTCCAGTCACGACGGGTCAAAGTTCCAATCGCTGATTTCGCGGACGGTTCGCGTTCAATTACATGCGACGGATGAAACAACATGGCAATTCACGGTCACAACAACCTTTCGAGTAAACCGCGGATGAGATTCTTGTCTCTGGCGGGCCTGACGGTGCTGTTACTGCAAGCAGGATGCGCGAGCGTCGAAATGCCCAGATTCCTTGCTTCGGATTCGGATTCGAAGGTGTCGCTAACACCGCAGCAGGCCGAACTCAAGATCGCATTTGCAAAGGCCGCTGAGCGGCGGGGCGATTTCAAGCAGGCGTTGTCCGCTTACGAAGAAATCGTGAAGATGAAGTTGGGTACCGCTGACGTGCATCATCGTCTTGCCCTGATCTATGACCGGCAGGGAGATGCTGAAAACGCAGAGCAGAACTACCTGCAAAGCTTAAGACAGAATCCCCAGGATGCAAAAGTCTTATGCGACTACGGATACAGTCTGTATCTCCGCGAATCATGGGAAGCTGCCGAGACACAATACCGTAGCGCCATCGAAGCGGAACCACAATACATCCGCGCTCGTGTCAATTTGGGAATGTTGCTGGCTCGGACGGGACGCGGGGACGAAGCTTTGCAGCAGTTCGTGCTGGGAGGTTTGTCCGAGGGAGCAGCGCACCATAATCTGGCGCTCGCAGCGCTGGAGAACGGGGACTCGCAAACCGCGATCGGCGCGCTCCAGCTATCCCAGCAAGCCGATCAAGGCAAATCAGCAAGCGGGTATCATGATGCCTTGGCTCAAGTCGTAAACCGAATGGCAGCCCGCCGCTAAAAGAGCGTTTTCAGA
>JBFJVZ010000466.1:0-5358 GCA_041623895.1 Pirellulaceae bacterium
AGTTCGCCGCTGGGCTCGAGAACGGCGACCTCGCCTTCCGGCACCAGGCAAATCAAGAAAGACATCTTTGCCATTTGGCTGGCGCAGCATCCCCCCTATGTCGCCACAGTTTGCTCCCATGAACCGGTCGACCTTGCCGAGAAAGTCGATCGCGCTGCCCAGCTGCGTGGCCCCAAACTTTTTCTCTCCTTGGCCGCGTGTCCCACCGGCTGGGGCTTCAATCCCGAGCTTAGCGATGACGTTGCGCGGTTGGCGATTGAGACCGGCGTCTGGCCTTTGAAGGAAGCAATCAACGGTCGGGTGCGACACACGTTGATCCCGAATCGGTTGCGACCCGTTGAGGAATACCTGAGACCGCAGCGAAGGTTTCGGCATCTGTTCAAGCCCGAGCGACAGGACGACACGTTGCGGCAAATCCAAGACAACGTCGATCTTTATTGGCGAGCGGTGCGCAGCGAGCATCACGAATCGCTCCCCGTGACAGCAACCAGACAACATGAGGAGCACTGATTGTGGCGGCAGCAAGCTTCACTTTTGACAAATATTGCGATGACTTGGGCCCGGCAAAAGTCGTTCACCTCTATGATCCGTGTTGCGAGCTGCGCGGAATCGTCGTGATTGATAACGTGGCCTGCGGTCCTTCCATCGGCGGTGTCCGCATGGCGACTGACGTGTCGACCGAAGAAGTCTTCCGTCTGGCCCGGGCGATGACGATGAAGAATGCGGCAGCTGGCCTCGCACATGGCGGCGGGAAAGCCGGCATTCTTGCCGATCCCAAGAAGAGTGACAAACAACGTTTGGTACGTGCATTTGCCAAAGCGATTCGCGATTTGTTGGAATACATTCCCGGCCCCGACATGGGAACCGACGAAACATGCATGGCTTGGACGCATGACGAAATCGGACGAGCGGTTGGTTTGCCGCGTGTGTTGGGAGGCATCCCGCTGGATGAGATCGGTGCGACCGGTTACGGGCTTGCTGCCTGTGCCGAAGTGGCAACGGAGTTTTGCGACTTGCAACTCAAGGGAGCGACCGTCGCCATCGAAGGTTTTGGCAACGTCGGTCGCCACGCGGCTCGCTACCTGGTCGAAAAAGGTGCCAGGCTGGTGGCTGCCAGTGACACGGGCGGCACGCTCTACGATCCTTTGGGAATCGATGTCGACGAACTGGCGAGAATCAAAGCCAAAGCGGGCAGCGTGACCGCCTACGGCGGCGGCCAAAAACTGGGTAATGCGGAAATCTTTACTCAGCAGTGCGACATTCTTGTACCCGCGGCGCGCCCCGATTGTATTCACGCCGACAACGCCCAAGAGATTAAAGCCAAACTCATTCTTCAGGGCGCCAACATTCCTGCGACAGCCGAAGCGGAGCGGATCTTGCATCAGCGCGGTGTGTTGAACATGCCCGACTTTATTTGCAACGCAGGTGGTGTGATTTGTGCAGCCGTCGAATACCACGGCGGAACCGAGGGCGACGCGCTGGAAGAAATTCACGAAAAGATCACCCGCAATACACGTGATGTGCTCAGTCGCTGTCGAGACGAAAAACTGCAGCCACGCCGAGCGGCCGTCGAACTCGCTCGGGAACGCGTGAAAGCGGCGATGGAATTGCGAGCTGACACCTGATGGGGAGTGAAGAGCCATGAAATCTTTGATCGAATCAGAATCGAAACTCGAATCTCTGGACGAATACCACAAGCTGCGTGAGACATTTCGCTTGGATTGTCCTGAGTATTTCAACTTTGGCACCGATGTGGTCGATCGCTGGGCGCGAAAACGGCCAACACACCCGGCCATCCGCTGGGTCAGCACCGCTGGTCAGGATCGAACCATCACGTTTGCGGAAATGGCCACTCGTTCAAACCAGGTCGCTAATGCGCTGCTGGAGCTCGGTCTGCGACATGGCGATCAAGTGCTCGTGGATCTTCCAAATTTGGTCGAGTGGTGGGAGACGATGGTCGCTCTGACCAAAGCGGGCATCATCGCAATCCCGGGAACTACTTTGCTGACGGAAACCGACATCGCTTATCGTGTCAAAGCGGCCGAAATCGACGCGGTTGTGACCGACTCAGCCGGTGCGGACAAAGTGGATCACATCGCAGCCGAACTTGCAGTTCTGCAGTTCAAAATTCTGGTTGGCAAGGAAACACGAAGTGGTTGGCAGCCTTACGAAAAACTCGTCAGCGCGGCATCGACATCGCCGCAACGCCAACGCACCAAGAGCAACCAACCCGCGTTGATCTACTTCACTTCCGGAACAACCGGCCCACCAAAAATGGTGTTGCACACGCACGCCAGTTACGGCATCGGACATCAGCTGACGGCTCGGTTCTGGTTAGGTCTGTCGCCCGATGATCTTCACTGGAACCTTTCCGATACAGGATGGGCCAAGACGGCTTACTCAGGATTCTTTGCACCGTGGATCGCCGGATCGACGATCTTTGTCCGGCATCGGCCCGGCAAATTCGATCCCCAAGATGTCTTGGACTGCTTGTCCGATTACCCGATCACCAGCCTGTGCGCGCCACCAACGGTGTACCGGATGCTGATCCAACAGGATCTGGCTCGGTTTCACCCTCAATCGCTCCGGCGTTGCATGGCAGCGGGAGAACCATTGAATATCAACGTGCTGAACGAATGGCGTGATGCGACCGGACTGACGATTCGCGAAGGCTATGGGCAAACCGAGACGGTGATTCTGTGTTCGAGTATCCCCGATCTGGAAGTCAAGCCAGGTTCGATGGGATTGCCGACGCCGGGAATGGACGTCGCCGTCATCGATCAAGATGGTGACGTGTTGCCGCCTGGGGAAGTGGGCGAGATCGCGGTCCGCGTCGAACCGGATCGTCCGATCGGCCTGTTTCACAATTACTGCCAAAACCCCGATGCAACTGCCACCTGTTATTTGGGCCAATGGTACAAAACCGGTGACTGTGCTTATACCGATGAAGACGGATACTTTTGGTTTGTGGCCAGGGCCGACGACATCATTACCAGTGCCGCGTATCGCATCGGACCGTTTGAGGTCGAAAATGCTTTGATGCATCACCCGGCCGTTGCCGAAGTCGCGGTCATCGGCAAGCCCGATCCGGAAAGAACCGAAATTGTCAAGGCGTTTGTCGTATTGGCGGCCGGCTTCGAGCCCTCCGAGCAGCTCGCTCGCGAATTGCAGCAGCACACCAAGCAGGCGACGGCACCCTATAAGTATCCGCGCGAAATCGAATTCATGGATCAGTTACCGAAAACGCATACGGGTAAGATACGCCGAACGGAGTTGCGTAACCGTTCCCAAGCCATCAACCTCAAACGTAAACCTGAGGCACGATCATGATTTGGACCCTCACTCACGCACCGGGTTAGCCAGGGGGTTATCTGATGGTTGATACACCTGCAGCTGATCGATCTGGCATCGGTTCGATCGAGAAATATGATTTCCATGCGCCGGAGCATTACGTCTTTCGTGCCCACAAGGGACTCGATCGCAGTAAAGTTCAGCAGATTTCCGATCTCAAAGGGGAGCCGCGATGGATGCGAGAGTTTCGCTTGCGGAGCTTTGACATCTTTCAAGCCAAGCCCACGCCGACTTGGGGCGGCAAAATCGACATTGATTATCAATCGCTCTGTTATTACATCAAGCCATCAGAATCAGAGGCGCACCGCTGGGAGGATGTTCCCGAGGAGATCCGTGACACCTTTGACCGATTGGGAATACCGGAAGCCGAGAAAAAATTTCTCGCGGGTGTCAAAGCGCAGTATGAAAGCGAAGTGGTGTATGGATCATTACAAAAAGACCTCGAGCAGCAGGGCGTGATTTTCTGCGATACCGATACGGCGTTGAAAGATTATCCCGACCTTGTTCGCGAGTATTTTGGTCAGATCGTCCGGCCTGAGGAGCACAAATTCGCCGCCCTCAACTCTGCCGTTTGGTCGGGTGGTTCGTTCATTTACGTGCCGCCCGGCGTGAACGTCGACTTTCCGCTGCAAGCCTACTTTCGCATCAATGCCGAGCAAATGGGCCAGTTTGAGCGGACCTTGATCATTGTTGACGAAGGTGCCAGCCTTCAATATGTCGAAGGTTGTACTGCTCCGCGATACAGTACCGAAAGCTTGCACGCGGCAGTCGTTGAGATTGTCATCAAATCACATGGCCGCTGCCGTTACACGACGATTCAGAATTGGGCAAACAATATTTATAATCTGGTCACCAAGCGGGCGATCGCGCACGAGGCGGCCGTGATGGAATGGGTCGACGGGAATCTTGGCAGTCGCTTGACCATGAAGTACCCTTCTGTTTATTTGATGGGGCCGGGCGCGCATACCGAGACGCTTTCCGTTGCGATTGCGTCTGCTGGACAGTACTTGGATGCGGGCGCCAAGGTAATCCACGCGGCACCGAACACCACCAGTCAAATCATCTCGAAGTCGATTTCCAGAAACGGCGGTCGATCAAGTTATCGAGGTCTTGTGAAAGTTGCCCCCTGCGCTCATGGCGCGCGTTCTAATGTCGTCTGCGACGCCTTGATTCTCGATCCGCAAAGTCGCAGTGACACGTATCCGGTCATCGAGGTGGCAGCCCAAGATGTTGCCATCGGGCATGAAGCGTGCGTGTCACGTGTCAATCACGAACAGATTTTTTACCTGATGAGTCGCGGGCTGAGTGAATCCGAGGCGAACACCATGATCGTCAACGGGTTTATCGAGCCACTCGTTCGGGAGTTGCCCATGGAATACGCCGTGGAAATGAACCGGCTGATCCGGTTGCACATGGCAGGAAACATTGGTTGAGCAAGAACATGAATGAATTGATTCAAGATGATCGAAAAGTTTCCCAGCCATTATCGCCCGGGGAACTCCGCTGGCGGTGTGATCCGCAGCAATTCGATTTCCAAACCACGGACCAGCTGACCAACCTGGAAGGACTGCTGGGGCAGGCGCGAGCTGAAAGCGCCATCGAGTTTGGTGTGGGCATGCGCTGCGACGGCTACAACCTGTATGTGCTCGGCACGCCCGGCAGCGGCAAACGGACGGTGATTCACAACTACCTGGAAAAACGCGCGGAACATGATCCGCTCCCCTCTGATTGGTGCTACGTCCACAACTTTCAAGACGAAGACCGTCCCAAAGCACTTGAGGTTCCCGCTGGTCGAGGTCGCGAGTTCGAGCAAGACATGGGCCAATTGGTCGACGACTTGCAATCGGCGATCCCCGCAGCACTGGAGAACGACGAGCATCGCCGCAAGGTCGAGCAAGCCGAACAGCAGTTCCAGGACGAACATGCCAAATCCCTGGATGAACTTGCTAAGGAAGCTCACGAGAGTGGGCTGGAGATGATTCGCACGCCATCCGGTGTCGCCCTGGC
>JBFJVZ010000467.1:0-5352 GCA_041623895.1 Pirellulaceae bacterium
GGATTTTCGATCCCGTTAATGAGGCGAGCATCACCACCGTATTCTCGATGCTTAACCTGTTGATCTCGGCGATACTGCTGTTCGTGATTTATCTGAATCGACGAAAGCTCCAGGTTTCCGGGGCAATGTATTGGCTGATTCTGAGCCTGATCTTTCTTGGACTGTCAATTGACGAAGTAGCACAACTGCACGAACGGGGCGGCAACCTGATCACTGACAAGGGCAGTTCTATCGTTGATTTTGGCGAGCATTTCAATCCCGATTTCATCTTTACCGGATCGTTCGCTGCGGTCGTTTTTGTCGCATTTGTTCCTTTCTTGCGGCAGCTCGATCGACGTACGTTGGTTTTGTTCCTTGTGGCGGGCGGTATGTTCGTTTCGGGCGCTGTGCTACTCGAAATCGTGGAGCTCTTTATGTTGCAGCAGAACATTGCCACGGAGGGAGATTCGCTCCTCATGGTACGTTCGATTGTGGAAGAAGCCCTGGAAATGTATGCCGTCGCGCTCTTCAACGTTACGCTTCTTGGGTTGGTGCCCCAACGACACATCATATTACGATGATGCAGACTTGTTTTCGATTGCCCAGAATTCACAGAATTGAACAGCCAATATTATGAAGATTGGTATCATTGGCTGCGGCGGAATTGCTCGCACGCACGCTAAGACACTCCAGAAGAATGTGGGCGATTGCACCCTGGTCTTTTGCGATCGCAACGAATCCAGGGCTGATGATCTGGCGAATACGTTCTCCGGCCGCGCTGTCTACAACAATGCAGAAGCCCTGTTGCAGCAGGAACGGCCGGATGCCGTCCACATCCTGACTCAGCTCGCCAGCCACAATGCCCTGATTCGATCCGCGCTCCAGGCAGGCGCACACGTTTATGTGGAAAAACCTGTTACCGAGACCCCCGGGGAATTTCGAGAGCTCTTGTCCCTTGCCGAAACCAGCGGAAAACTGCTCTGCGCAGGCTATAGCACGCTGGGAATTCCGGTTGTTCAAAAGGCAAAGCGTCTGATCAAGTCCGGGAAATTTGGACGGCTTGTTACCGTCCACTGTGATTTCAACTGGACCGCGTCTGGCAATTCCATTCCCTACGGCAGTCCGGATCATTGGGCGTATTCGTTGCCGGGAGGCATCCTGCAAAACATCATTGATCATCCCATGAGTGTGGTGGTCGACTTTATGGAAAATGTTACCAGTCACAACATGTTGTTCTGTCGACGAAATGAGCTGCCGAACCAGTGCCCGGACATCATTCATGTTGGCTTAAGAAACAGCGACCAAATTGGCTCATTGACTGTTTCCTTTGGTCATGGAAACACTCACGCGCAAGCCCAGTTTTGCCTTGAAGCCGGCACAATCATTGTCGATCTCCGGAGGCAACTGATTGGTTACGCCGCTGGTTCGGGGGCAGAGAATCTGTATCGCAAAACAGTATCGGGAGTTAAGCTAGGCTGGGCGCTGGGCCGAGGGTCATTGGGAAATGTTGCGAAACGGATGAGCGGTAGCCTGCAACGGGATCCCGGAATCACAGGATTGGTCAACAATTTCTATTCTGCCATCGACGGAAGACAGGACTTGATCGTAAGCAACTCGACTGCCACCCGGATCATTGCCACTCTGGAACACATCTGGGGCTCATTGGCAACCAGCGACGGTCGTCAGGTTCAGTGCGGTTGAATGCCAGGAACTGCGTCGATGACCGGCCGCTTGGTTGGGGAGAACTAGTTGAAACAGTTGGAAGCTGACGTTTGCGTGATCGGATCGGGCGTTGCTGGCGCAATCGTTGCCGGGGAATGCATCCGGGCAGGTCGTAGTGTGCTGATGCTGGAGGCCGGCAGGCGTGTCAGCGGACGTGCCCTGTTACTGAGATTCGCCGAAATGCTGATTCGGGACTACCGAATACCAAGGATGAGTCTGTGGCACCGCAAATCGCGGTACAACAAAACAGACTACAGCTCCACCGGCAATCGTACCTACCGTTTGCCCGGACTCGCGGTGGTGGCTCGCGGTGGCTCGACACTGGGTTGGAGCGGGGACGCGTATCGACTCCGCCCGGAGGATTTCAGGCTCAACAGCTTGACGGGCCAGGGTCTGGATTGGCCGCTCAGTTACGACACGCTGGAACCCTGGTACACCAAGGCCGAGCAGATTCTTCGCGTATCGGGCGATCAGTCCGATCAGGGGCATCCGCCAAGAAGCGAGCCTTTCCCACAACCCGCGAGAGCTTTTCATACTCGTGACAGGCAATTCCTGGACTTTCTTGCGGAGCAGGGATGGCCTGGCATGCATCATAACTTCTCCTTGGCGGCGGACGGCGGCGCATTTGCTGCGGACGAACTGCTCGACCAATTGGAAACGAACTCAAATTTCAGAATACTGACGCAGTGCGTTGCCAAACGGATTCTGTGCTCTTCCAGGCAACGTGCCAACGCTGTGGAATTTTACGACTTTGCCAATCAACGTCAGTTGACATCGGGTTTCCAGACCGTAGTGGTGTGCTGCGGCGGTATTGAAACGCCAAATCTTTTACACAATTCGGCCAACAACTGGTGGCCCGATGGCTTGGGTAATCACAGCGGTCACCTGGGACGCCATCTCATTTCTCATTCGGGCATCGCACTTGGCGGAAGACCTCGAGGTTTCCGTTGGCGCAATGGGCCGATTGCACCGACAGCCTCCACGCGGCAATTCGACACGGAAGGGATGCAGGCCTCGGGAAAATACATCCTGATTTGGAGGCCTGCGCCGACGGGGTACATATTTGTCAACGCCATGTTGGAACAGTTTCCAAATGAACATAACTGCGTGACGCCGGGAACGGGAAAGACCCGGTTTGGCACTCAAGCTCCCACGATTGCCTATAACGATGATGAAAGACAGCAGACGAAAATAAGTGCCGTTGAAAAGCAACTTGAGGCTTTCGCGGAGCAAATGGCACTTGATGTTTCCGTTCGGAGACACTTCGTACATGCGCATCCCATGTGTACGTCGCGGATGAGTGAACAGGAAGGCGATGGTGTAATTGATGCGAATTTGCGAGTTCATACGATGGACAATGTTCACGTATGTAGTAGTGCCGGTTTTTCGACCGGGGGTGCCGCTAATCCAACGGTAACAATCGCAGCGCTGGCAGGTCGGCTGGGGGCGTATCTGGGACGGCATAAGACGTTTACAAATGGACAACACATTGACGTCACCCGGTCACCGCAAAACGCAATGTTGCACCGTCCCACCCGTACGGAAGATGGACAATGAAAACGTGTTTCGCCTTACTCATACCTTTGACGCGAAAACTTTTTCAAACACAATTTTCCGAACTCGTCGATCATTGGTCGCACATTTGACAAGATCCGGTACTCCTCGTTGAAAACCGAAGAACAACCCGTGACCGTCCGGAATGTCGAAGATGATGCCAGTCAGCAGGGCAAGCTGCATGTGATCAGGATCAGAATCCCGGAACTCGAAAACAGCCGGTTTTCGATTCTTCGCTTCATTGACGTCTCTGACAATTTGTACTGGGTGCCGTTTGGCTGGTAACCAAATTGCAATTGTTTTTTGCGTTCGCAAACTTGAGCTCACGTTGATCTTGGAGCAATCCAGCAAGACTGGTGCTTTGTCATGCCGATGTGCGGATAGTAGGATTCGGCTTGAGGAGCGGAAAGCAAGACTAGCGTCGTGGAAAGCCCGGACGCTTGATGAGTACGACGAATCAATTCTTTGCCGATGCCCTGCTGCTGGAACTGAACATCAACAGCGAGATCCGAAAGGTAAGTGCAAAAAGCAAAATCGGTGATTGCCCGTGAGACGCCGATCAACTCAGCTTCCGAACGCGCGGTGACGATCACGTCGGCATGTTCAAGCATTGCCTTGATTGTCGCCGGTTCATCCACCGGGCGCCGTTCCGCGAGCTTCGAGCGGCGGAGTACATCAACGAATTCGTCAGGCGTTAGGTCAGTTTCCAGCTGATAACTCACTGGGCTCGAAAAATCTCGTTTCATGCTCGGCCCTAATTCATCCAAGTGATCGACAGTTGCGGCACGGTAGCAGTCGACACCCAGAGCAGATAAGGAGGCGTCAAGCCATCAAGTACAGAAACGCGTTCTCTGCCTGCTTCTTTGTCGCTTCATCCTCAATGAATCGCCTGAGCGTGTAAAAGCCATACAGCGTCTTGATTCGGTGCGTTAGCCGGGCTTCGTCTCGCTTCAGCATGCCCGTCCAATAGACTGGTTCCCGAGGATCGTGATCGGCTTTCTTAACGGCGCCAAGTTCGCTTGCGACATCAGGCAGTGTTCGCCACAGCCGGATGTGTTGATGATGCGCCGGCAATCCCTGCTTGGCGACTTCCTTATAACCCAACCGATCAAGCTCTGTGATCGCTGCGGCGTGGTTGATGATGTGCCACAAACTGCCAAACCCCTGCCTTTTGATCGGCGCGGTCTCAATCAATTCGCTAATCGTCACGTCCACCATCTCGTTGATTGACTGATATGCTGGAAAGTCGTTGTCGGCGGTCAATTGCACTTGATGCCCGCTTAGCCAGCCTTTTTCTTTGCCGTAGTAGCCACGACCGGGTGGAACATTGTTGAAGCCTTCGGTCAGTTTGCGAATCCCGGTAACGATCTGCGGTGTGGCGTACTCCTGGTGATCCAGCAGGGCACGAACGGCGATCGAAGCGAAGATGATGTTGTGTCCCGACTGTTTCAAAGAGCCCACGTTTTTCTGCAATGCATTGACGATGGATCCGACGGAATCGGGCGCCGGCTGTTCCTTGGGGAACGGCTCAAACAATTCGGTCGGTGTCACGCCGGCTTTCTTGGCGTTGAACCAAAACCCCTCTTCACCGGCGATCACACGTTCCAGTTCACCTTCGACGCCCCGGAAGACTTGATCAGGCAAATCGCTTTGGTCTTCGCCATAGAAGTAACCAGCGGCGACGGCGGCACCCAGATGTCCGGCCATGGTTCCGGCCCGATGAGCACGGGCGAGTCCACAGATGCCTTTGTAGAGATAATCGAAATCAATCATGATTCTTCAGGTGCGGGGTGTTGTTGGGGACTGACGGGAGAATTCAAGGTTCGATGGCTCGTCATCTTAAGTCGTCCGCATCGCCTGCACGGACAATTCGCACTTGAATGGGTGGGTGTCGTGACGGGCAAACGGCAACCCGTTTCTATCCTAGCCGGAGAGCGCCAGTCTTATCAGCCGCCGTGCGTTAGCGCTCGGTCATTGCAGCAAAAAAGGACCGAACCGTGGGCTAAGGAGAGCGTCCCGCTTAGATGTAGTCCTAGCTCAACAATCACGAAGAAGAACCGCAGAGCGGTGGCAGCGTATAGCCTGGGGTGAACCAAC
>JBFJVZ010000468.1:0-5332 GCA_041623895.1 Pirellulaceae bacterium
GAGGCGACCGCTGCAGAAGCGGCCGAGACGTTGTTCCGGCTTCGTTTCCAATCGCAGTCGGAGCGTTTGAACACGCCCAGCGAAATTAAAAAGAATCGTCGCTTGATCGCGCGGATCAAGACGGTTCAAACCGAGCGAAAAATAGCGGCCGCAGCTGCAGCCAAGTAATAGCAACGCACACCAACCAAAACCATCATGCCCAAACGTGTTGTCTCAGGGATTGTCACCAGCGACAAAATGGACAAGACGCGTCGCGTCGAGATCAATCGCGTGGTCCAACATCCCAAGTACAAGAAATTTATTCGCAGACGTTCCGTTTGCTACGCCCACGACGAAAACAATGAATCGGGTGCGGGAGACCTGGTGGAGATTGTTGAATCGCCGCCGACCAGCAAGCTGAAGCGTTGGACCTTGGTCCGCGTTTTGGAAAAGAGCACGGAAGTTGACTTGGCTGCCCTGCGAGCGGCTCGTAAGGGTGCCAGCCAGGCCGAATCGGAAGCCATCGAAGCAGCCCATTTGGGAGGCTCGGAAAAGAATGAGTCTCCCGCCGCGGTGGCTACCGCACCCCAGGGTGCGGAACCCCAGGGTGCGGAACCCCAGGGTGCGGAGCCGGCACAGCAAGAGAGTGACGAATCGTAAGACAAGCTTAGCGGTACGGCGCCTGCCGCCCGTTCTTGCGACAGAACTGAATAGAAGAAACAGACAGCCATGATCCAACAAGAAACCCGACTAGACGTTGCCGATAATACCGGCGCTCGTGAAGTCATGTGCATCAAAGTGCTCGGCGGCAGTCGCAGACGCTTTGCCGGGGTCGGCGACATCATCGTGTGTAGCGTCAAGAGTGTGATTCCCGGTAGCGACATCAAGAAGAAATCGATTGTCAGGGCAGTGATTGTGCGAACCAAGACGCCCACCCGTCGTCCCGATGGAAGTTACATCCGCTTCGACAGCAACGCGGTGGTTTTGATTGACAAAGACAAAGGCCCGCGGGGGACGCGGATTTTTGGTGCCGTGGCCAGAGAATTACGAGATCGTAACTTCATGAAGATCGTCAGTTTAGCCAACGAAGTCCTGTAGACCGCCAACGTACTCCCACAACCATCCCATTTGATAACCACAGCCATGTTCTTTCGAATTGATGATGAGGTCGAAGTGATTGCCGGGGCCGACAAAGGTCACCGCGGCAAGATCCTGAAGGTCGATCGCAATAAGAATAAAGTCGTCGTCGAGGGTGCTGGGCGTGTTTGGAAGCACGTTCGCCGGAGCCAGAAGAACCCGCAGGGCGGCCGGCTGAACAAAGAAATGCCGATCAGCGCCAGCAACGTGATGATGATTGATCCCAGCAGCGGCAAGCCGACGCGGATTGGTGTGCGGTATCGCGACGATGGCAGCAAAGAGCGATTCGCGAAAGCCAGTGGTACAGGCTTGGGGATCATTGCCCCGCCACGGCAACGTTACGCAAAAACAACTTAAAGAACAAATAACAGAACGCCTTTTTTGGTGCCCCACGGCCATGGCTGATAACAAACCAAGACTACAAGTCGCTTACGAAGAAAACATTCGCCAAGCGCTGAAAGAAAAACGCAGTTACACCAATCCGCATCAGATTCCGCGGCTGGAAAAGATCACCGTGAATATGGGGGTCGGTTCCGCGATCGGGGACAAAAAGATCCTGGATACGGCTGTCACTGCGATGACGGAGATCACCGGGCAAAAGCCCGTGATCACGCTGGCCCGCAAATCGATCGCCAACTTTCGTCTGCGTGAAGGGATGCCGATTGGTTGCAAGGTCACGATACGTCGTCAACGCATGTATGAATTCCTCGACCGCCTGACGGCAATCGTGCTGCCTCGTGTGCGTGACTTCCGAGGCATCAGCCGCAAGGCGTTTGACGGACGTGGCAACTACACGCTGGGGTTGACCGAGCAACTGGTCTTCCCCGAGTTAAATCCCGACAAATACACACGCCCGCAAGGGATGAATATCACGATTGTGACAACGGCAACTACCGACGATGAAGCAAGAGATTTGCTGGAAATGTTCGGCATGCCGTTCAAGCAGGATCCTAAACAAAAGACAGAGGCTGCCTGATTCGGTAGCCGGTAAAACAATCGACCGTTTTCACCAACCAAAAGACGCCCAGTGGCAAGTAAATCAAAAATCGCCAAGGCAAATCGGAAGCCGAAATTCAGCTCCAGACGCGAGAACCGCTGCAAGTTTTGTGGACGGCCGCGGTCCGTCTACCGCAAGTTTGGATTGTGTCGAATTTGTTTCCGCGAAAACGCCAATCGCGGCTTGATCCCCGGCGTGCGGAAGGCGAGTTGGTAACACAGAGCGGACGAGATAAATACCATGATGACAGACCCCATTGCCGACATGCTTACCCGCATCCGAAACGCCGTTCGTGTGGAACGGGCGTTTGTGGATATTCCCACCAGCCGCGTGAAACGTGGTATTGCTGATGTTCTGAAGCGTGAAGGTTTCATTTGGGATTGGAAAGAGGTCGAAGAACAGCCGGTTGCCCATCTGCGGCTGGAGCTGAAGTACGGCCCCAACGGTGAACGAGTCATTCAGTCGATCAGGCGAATGAGCAAGCCCGGTCGGCGGCTCTATTCGCGCAGCAAGGAACTCAAGCCAGTGTTGGGCGGCCTGGGGATCAGCATCATCAGCTCCAGCAAAGGCGTGATCAGCGATCGCGAAGCACGCCGTGACAATGTTGGCGGCGAAGTGCTGTGTGAGATCGCCTGAGGATGACGCCAATCAAGCCGGAATGAATCAGAGTTAAAAAAAGCATAAGTGTCATGAGTCGTATTGGAAAATCACCGGTAACCGTCGTCAGTGGAGTCAAGGTTTCGCTGGATGGGCGTACGATCAACGTCGAAGGCCCCAAGGGGAAACTTTCCTACCAGCATCGGCCCGAGGTCAGCGTGTCCGTCGATGAAGGCGCGATCACGGTCAGCCGTCACAGCGACGAGCGGCAATCGCGAGAACTGCATGGGCTGACGCGATCCTTGATCTCCAACATGGTCGAAGGTGTCAGCAGCGGATACGAAAAACGACTCGAAATCGTGGGCGTTGGATACTTGGCCGCTGTCAAAGAGGACACGCTCCAGCTGCGGGTCGGATACGCAAACGAAATACATCGCAAGATTCCTGCCGAGCTGACGGTGACTTGCCCGGATCAGACGCACGTGGTGATCCAGGGCTGCGATAAGCAGAAAGTCACCCAGTTTGCCGCCGAAATTCGAGCCTTGCGGAAACCGGAACCCTACAAGGGCAAGGGAATTCGCTACGTAGGTGAACAGGTCAAAATCAAACCGGGTAAAGCAGCGACTAAGTAGTGCAACCAGCGGTCAACCACAACAAACAATCAACATTCGCCGGGTAACGGGACCAAGAACGGTACCCTGCCCGCGAATGCAAACTTGGCGGGTCAGTTTCCGATCGGTAGTGACATGGACAAAAACAAAAGAATCCAAAAGCAACGCAAGCGGCGTCGCAATCATGTGCGAAACAAACTGCGCGGCACTGCTCAGCAGCCGCGGATGTGCGTCCAGCGATCGCTCAAGCATTTTGGCTGTCAGGTCGTCGATGATTTGGCCGGCAAGACCCTGGTCAGCGTCAGTACTCGCGATAAAGCGGTCCGCAGTAAACTGAAAAATGGCGGCAACGCCGACGCCGCAGCGGAGATCGGCAAGTTGATCGCCGAGAAAGCTTCTGCAGCAGGAATCAAAATGGTCCGACTCGATCGCGGCCACAACAAATATCACGGCCGAGTGAAAGCGTTCGCGGATGCGGCGCGGGAAGCAGGACTGGAATTTTAATCGAACACTCATAGCCTCCAATCGAGGGTCGAATCATTAGTAACGCATCACAATCAGGTTCCGGCGGCGGACGCGGAAAAAGAAAGCATCAGCCTCAAGACGAGGGACCAGGCGAAGGTCTGCTGGATCGTGTCGTCAAGATCAAACGTTGCGCGGCGGTTGTCAAAGGCGGCCGGCGTTTCAGTTTCGCGGCGATGGTCGTGGTCGGTGACGGCAAGGGTCGTTGCGGCTGGGGCTATGGCAAAGCAAACGAAGTGCCCCCCAGTGTCCAGAAAGCCCAAAAACAGGCCTCGCGAAGCATGATCAATGTTCCGCTGGTCGAAGGCACGATTCCGCACCAGGTTTGGGGAAGCCACGGTGCCGCCAAAGTGTTGTTGGTCCCGGCCGGTGCCGGTACCGGTATCATCGCCGGCCAGGCGGTGCGTGCGGTTTGCGAGGCAACCGGCATTCATGATATTTTGACGAAGTCCTACGGCACCAATAATCCCGTCACGCTGGTCAAAGCAACCGTCGACGCGTTGTCGAAGCTGCGAACCCGCGAGCAAGTCGCCGCGCTCCGCGGACTTGAGCCCGAGGAGTTGGTGGCCAGCTAAGTTCAGACCCACAGAATGCTTCCGGCGGCCGTTGACCGCCCCAGCCTTGGCGTCCATCCAAGATAGATTTTTAGAAAAAGTTAAAACGGTTTCGTTATGAACCTGAATGATGTCCACCGCGGAATTACAAAACACCGCAAACGAAAGCGGATCGGTCGGGGACCCGGCAGCGGTCACGGCAAGACGTCCGGACGAGGTCACAAGGGCCACAAGAGTCGCAGTGGTTACAGCCGCAAACCAAACTTCCAAGGCGGCGCGATGCCGATGTTCCGGCGGGTGCCCAAACGCGGTTTCAATAACCGCTGGGCTAGCACCGTGTTTGCTGTCAACGTTGGCAAATTAAACGAAGTTTTCCAGGATGGAGCAGAAGTCACACTGGAAGCGATGGCAGCCAAAGACGTCGCCAAAGGCGGCTTTGACGAAGTCAAGATTTTGGGCGACGGAGAGCTGACCAAGAAACTCACCGTCAGTGCTCATCGGTTCAGCAAGTCGGCCGAAGAAAAGATCGAAAAAGCTGGTGGCACGGTGATCAAATTGGCTGCCAAGAAAACGCCGGCCGAGCGTGTCCAAGCTTTGAAGGCCGAGGCAAAATCGTGACTTCAGGTCGCCCGATACCGCAGGCGAGCTCGTCTGGCGAGATCCTCGCCTGCTGGGTACAAAGCGATCCGGGGTCAGACCCCTTTTCCGCGACAGCTTTCCTATCGCCCCCGATTTGCCAAAGCGGTAGACTGCTGCACGACCTGACGAGTCGTTGGGAACTGCTTTCCACATAACGAGTGACGGACCATCGCATGTTTGAAAAGCTGCGAATCATCTTCTCGATTCCCGAACTGCGCAAGAAATGCTTGCTGACGCTTGGTTTGCTGGCCGTGTATCGGATCGGATTCCATATCCCGCTGCCGATGGTTGCCACC
>JBFJVZ010000469.1:0-5307 GCA_041623895.1 Pirellulaceae bacterium
GAGAACCTGGGGCTGCGATTGACTCGCTGAAGCTCGCCAATCTGACCCCAGGCTACATTCTGCCGCTGCTCCGCAGCTAAATCCCCCTTGGGGATCAAGAAACTTGCGAAACAGATTTCAACAGCGGCTAGAGCTACGCTTCGCGTGCGAGCGAGGAGTTCCAGCGAATTCGCCATCCGGCTCCGTCTGCTTCCGTGCCGTTGATCTGCGGTTGCGGAAGAGATTCCTGATCGGCCGGGTCGGCTGAATTCAACTCCAGTGATTCGCTTTCCCCAGCCTTATTCGGTTCTGGATCCGATTCCGGTTCTTGCTCTGGTTTAGATTCTTCGATCACCGTTTTCAGCGTCGTCCGCGGCGTATCACCAAAGGATTCGGTTTCAGGCTCGCTGATGATGGTCGAAGAATCGATCGGAGCTGACGAAATCGGAGCCGAGAAAGACGAGTACCCGCTGGCGATTGCCGGGCTGAACGGATCGTAGTACGAAAGCGGCGTTCGCTGAACCACTTGTCGCGGCACCATCATCGTATCGTAATAAGGTTTGTAGACCTTACGCGTCACCGGCCGCCGCACGGTCCGTGTCACAGCCTCGTACTCGGTGTACTGAACCTCAACAGGCTGCTTACGAGTTTCATAAATCATTCGAGTCGTTTGCATGGGCACCTTACGAACTCGCTGCTCGCTAATCCAGCGCTGAGTCTGTACGGGGACCTTTCGCGTCAGCGTTTCAGTCACCGGCCGCTGGACGGTATACGGTACTTTGCGAACTTGTGTGATCGGCTCCATTCGCGTCGTCTGAACGGGAACGTTTTGCGTTACCACTTCCGACTGCATGCGTGTCGTTTGCACTGGTACGTTTTCGGTCACTGTTTCAGTTTGCATCCGTTGGACTTGTACCGGCACTTGGACCTGTTGCGTTTGCGGAACGTAGGAAGTTTGCGCGACCTGCTGTTGGATGTAATTTGGCCGATAGGCGTATTGGGTTTGCACGTTCGGCGGAGTCACCATCGGCGCCAGCGCGGGTGCGCCGCGGATGCGACCGAACAAGCCGAGTGGGCCGGGGACAACGTACGCATTACGGTTCCAAACTAGCCCATATTGAAGTTGGCCTGGATTGACAACTTGCTGTGCGACGTAGCCGCCAGCATCGATCGTTTGGTTTTGAATCGTCGTGACCGGTTTTAGCGATGTGTACTGCTGAGCCTGATACTGCGTCTCGATCACCGGTCGCTGGACAGAATATTGTCGTTGCATGTACTGAGTTTCGGTGATGGGCCGCTGGACGGTGTATTGTTGTTGGTAGTACTTGGTTTCCACGACGGGACGGTAAGTCGTGTATTGCTCTTCACGCTCCGCTGTTTCGGTGACGTACTTTGTTTGCGTCACGGTTTCGTCGCGGTACGAAGTTTCCGTGACCGGCTTCCATACGGTGTATTGTTCTTCGCGGTAGTTGGTTTCGACAACGGGCTTGGCAACGCGGTATTCGCGATCTTCCGTGCGCGTCTTGAGCACGGGCCGATAGCTGGTTACCTGCTCCTCGACATACTCCGTCTCGTAAGCAATGCGAAACCGCTGTACCGTCTGCGGCTCCATCACCGTCTGGCATTGCAACCGATAGGCCGGCTCAAAACAGCAGGGCTCTTGAGCGACCGTAGGGCATGCCAGCGTTAAAGCGACGGCGCAAGTCAGAAATTGAGGGGATCGAATCTGTCGGAAAAACATCGGTCGCTTCTCACAAATATCAAGTCAGGTCGCGCATCGGTTCTTCGCAGGGATGCAAGTCAGCGCAGGATTCATTCAAGGTTACGCAAGGCTTGAGAAAAATGAACACAAAACCGGAGAAAAACGGCAGTTTTGCCGCGATTAGGCCCCACAAAATTCGCTAGAACCCCTGGTCTGTCGATTTGCCGCTACGAGCGTTGCTTTTTCACCACATAGGACAGTTTGGCTAATCGGACCAAGTCGTCGGCGATAGCAATCGACACCGCCCATGCGTCGCTGGGGGTCTTGATCGGTCTTGATCTGTCGTGACCCGCCAACGGGGCCGCGGATCCGAAAATCGAAAGCCCAGAATAGGATGTGCGTCGTAGCGGAAGTTGCCAAGACTTTCGGCGATCCACGGACAACCGAAACTGATGCTGAGTTCCGCTACGCCAAATCAGATGTTAACGAAGGACTAGTGCAATTGCCTCATTGATGGGGATCATCACCGATTTAAGAAGTGTTACCCATGTCCCCGAACGACTGTTACCTATGTCCCCGGTCTGTACACGAGTCCTGGCCTACGGGAAATCTGAAAAGGCGCTAGGCAATGAAAACCGCAGAACATCCAACAAGAAATGTCAAAGGAGAAAGTTAGAAAAGCCTGCTTTCCCACCGTGATGGACCGCGAGGCCGCGGTACAAACATTTTCATCAGCCCGGCCTCGTTCCCCACTTCACATGCTCGCATGAAAACAGGCTTTACGGGATCAACCAGAACATTCCGGTCATGTAGGCACCTTGATAAATCGCACCTTTGACACTCAATGGCACCGGCGGCTTGATCCAGGGAGCGCAGTTGCCCGGACGATAGTAACCCAAGGCATATTGGCACTCGTGCGGTGAGTGGACTCCCATCTTGTACGGCAACACGGCGATGTTCGCAAAGAAGTGTGCCGAAGACACGATCGGCTCCACGAGTGGGCCGTGCGTATGACCGTATCGCTCCAGATTCACGTTCTCGAAGTACAGCGGCTTGTGACAAAGATTGGATGCTTTCCAGGTCATCGTCAGCTGCGTCCAATGCCGTGGCTTGAAATCCAGCTTTGGAATCCGGCACTGCATTGGCAAACCCCAGTTTTCGGAGATGTATGCCAGATCGGCTTCGCTCAACAGATTGATCTGCACTTCCTCGGTCGTTCCGTACTCCGTATCGATGATCGCTTTTTCATATGCCAAGTCACGTAGACGCCCCTTGGCCAGTACATCACCGTCCAATGATCGCCACTCACGGTTGACTTGTTTTTCATCGAACCGGGCCTTCACCTTGTTGTATTCATCTGCACTCAAAATATCAGGTCGGTAAGGTGGACTGATATCAAGCGACACCTTGCGGATCGAATCCTGCAAGATTCGATCGCGGAAATCATCGCAAGAAATTCCGGAAAGCGACTTCATCACGTCTTCGCCTTCGTTAAACAGTTCCTCATCCGCTCCGGCAGCGCGATTCCGCTCGATTCGATCACGTAATCGCTGCATATCATTGGCATTCTCGTCGTCGGAAAACGGACTCTGAAACGGTTCGCGATTGGAGGGCGAATCACTGGGCGGCGGCAACTCCTCCGCCTTGTTTAGTTCGGGCGGTTCCTCGCGCAGCCTTTCGCCCAAAGAAGGTTCTTGCGGGGAACGCGATCTGGTCGCCGGTGCCGGCTCCAGTGGCACCTCCTGATCTGCTGTTGATTCCGCTGCCGCCGGCGCAGCCGGTTCGAGTTGACCGGGCGCAGCCGGGCGCACGACTTTCCGCGGCGTTTCCTCTACTTGGGGCCGCGTCGAAGATGAGGGCGCTGGCAAATTCAGTTCCGGGCTTTGCGGAGTTGGCAAATTTAGCTCGCGGGTGCGGGGCGCGGGCACCGTGGGAGCAGCCGGACGGGGACCCGGCAAGTTGCCGCGCAGGTTGTTCGCTGGCGAACTTGGCTGAGGTGGCGGCAGTTCGTAGCTGCCATCGCTGGTGGCCGGCGATGAGGGATCCACGTTGGCATCACCAAAGGGATTGTTGAAGAAATCGTCAGCTGACTCTGCTGGATTCTGCATCCAAGCAGCCTGAGCGATTCGTCTTGTCTCAGTCCCGGTCGCGGTGGTCAGCGAAACGGAGCTGACGTTCTTTTTCTGAGGCAGCGTCTTACTTTGAGGCACCGTCTGCTGACGCTGATGCACGGTCTGTTGGGCAGCAGCGAAGACCTCCGCGGTCGCCTTGGGCGCTGGCTTAACGCTCGCACTGGGCCGCCACTGAAGGTTCGACCGGTCGCCTTGCGTATGCTGTGATCGCGTGTCGGTAACACGGACTGCTGTCTTGGATACCGCTCGCATCGGCGCGGCGTAGGACCCAGTGGGCGCTCGCCAATCAGGAGCTTGCGCCAGCGAAACATTCGCGGCCAGCAACAGCGTCCCCGCGGCCATGCAGAATCTAGTTTGAATCGCCCGATTGCACGTCGGGACTGTAATTAGGCGCTTCTTGAGTGATCGCAATGTCATGCGGGTGGTTCTCCCTCACCGTCGCTGCCGAAACACGAATGAATTTGCCATCGTGCCTCAGTTCATCAATCGTCCGTGTTCCCAAATAACCCATGCCCGCTCTTAGTCCGCCCACCAGTTGGTAAGCGTAATCACCAAGCGGTCCTTTGAACGGCACTCGGCCTTCCACACCCTCGGGGACCAGTTTGCCCGCCGCGATGCCTTTTTGCCGATACCGATCGCTGCTTCCCTTCACCATCGCACCCATCGATCCCATCCCACGGTACGCCTTGAAAGTACGTCCCTGGTACAGGATCAATTTGCCGGGACTCTCGGCCAGCCCCGCAAACAGGCTGCCAATCATCACCGCGCTTGCACCGGCTGCAATCGCTTTGGTTATGTCACCGCTGAAGCGAATGCCGCCGTCAGAGATGACTGGTATGTTTCGTTCTTCAGCAACCTGCGCCGCTTGCAGAATGGCTGAAATCTGTGGATATCCAACGCCGCTGATCACTCGCGTTGTGCAAATCGATCCCGGCCCAATGCCGACTTTGACCGCATCCGCACCCGCATCGATCAAGTCGCGTGCTCCTTCGCTGGTGGCGACATTGCCGGCGACCACGTCGATATCCCAATCACGTTGTTGTTTTATCTCTTTGACGGTCTCGATTACGTTCTTGCTGTGACCGTGAGCGGAATCGACGACCAGCAGATCGACGTCTTGTTGAATCAGACTCTCCGCTCGCTGGAAATCACCGACTCCGATCGCCGCTCCGACCCGCAAGCGACCCTGCGAATCTTTGCAAGCACGTGGGAACCGCTTCATCATGTCGATGTCACGGATCGTTATAAGTCCCGTCAGTTTTCTTTCTTCGTCAATCAGCAAAAGTTTCTCGACCCTTTTTGCCGTTAAAATTCGCTCAGCTTCCTCAAGCGTTACATTCCCTACAGCCGTCACTAAGTTCTCATGTGTCATAACTTCCGAAACGGGGAGGTTTGGGTCCTCTAGGAAGCGCAGGTCGCGTCGCGTCAAAATGCCAGCAAGCTTGCGATCGGCGTAAACGATCGGGATTCCCGAGACGTTGGCCTGGTCCATCA
>JBFJVZ010000470.1:0-5307 GCA_041623895.1 Pirellulaceae bacterium
GATTTACGCTTACACCGCTATCTTATTTCATGATTATTGAGCAGCTGCTACTAAGCCGGACACTCTGCAAGTCCTGGCCTACGAGATTTCTGAAAATGCTATAGAAGAGGCAACGGCTACGGCGACATCGTCGGATACTCGAAGGGACAAATCGGGAACGTGATACAGTCGCGGTGGCCAAAGATTGTCCGCAAAAACCGCTGCAATTTGGACTTCGGAGCCGCATTCGGGCACGTCCCATCGCCTCTAACCGCTCGATTTGTTAGGATATGGGCTGGGAAAGGTCAGTGCGAAGTTCTGGCACGGGTGAGCAGGCCTGCGAGCCGTGAGCAGTCGAATTCGGGGTCAACAATCGAGTTCGACAAAGGACAAAGAAGCCATCGGCAGGAAGGTCTGGAAACGGCGCGCTGTCGGCATCTGATTGCGGAACATTTTTGCAAACTTCAATCGTTGATCAGCGTGATCAGGTCGATTGTCGTCACAAACGGGAAAACGAATGGTATCTATGCGTGTTCGCGACCGCGAGTCGATCCAGGAAGCGGTTCGTCGGTTTCGTAAGCTGGTTGAGCGGAGCGGCTTGAAGAGAGAAATGCGGCGACGTCAATATTATGAGAAACCGAGTGAGATCAAACGTCGTGCTCGGCTGCGTGCGGAACGTCGTGCCTTGAGTGCCAGACGTACCTTTAAGGGCGGTTAGCGCCGGCTTTTGTACGCGCATTGTGGTTTGAAGCAAGTAAACTGCTTTACTGCCGAAACCTTGCTCGCGGTCGGCGGGCTGATCCTGCAAAGAGTGTGTTGATCAAGCGAAATCGCACTTCCGCTATTCCAGCTGGAGTCGCGAATCTGCGTTGTCGCACGCATCAAGCACCTGGGCAACCAAGAAACTGAGCGGGCCGAGACGATTTTGGCCTATCCAAAAGGACGTGCCTTTGGCCACCGAGGGCAACGAAGACTGCATCTGGGAGACAACCGTGTTATCGACCGCTGAACAACGTGTGTTCCGAACGTTCCGTCAATACCTGATGACCCCCGGAAAAATGTTGTGCTTCTCAGGTCCCGACCTGGAACGCGACAGGGACGCACTGAAGCTGTTGACCGACAAGAAACTGCTGGTCAAGGAAAGATTCAAAGGCGGCTATTCTCTTACCCCCTCCGGCTTCGCAGCCATGAAAGATTGCGAAGTTCCCGTTGATACGTCGTCTTGAGCGACCTTCAGTCTAGGTCTGCTAGCGCCGCGATCAGTTCCCAGAGGAAAGCAAGGCTCTTGTTCAGACGATCATTGGTTTGACTTGGTAGCGAACCAAATGCGTGCTAAAACACGCTGGACGCGCGCCCCTTGAATCGCTAATAAAGCACGCCTCAACCAGTCAGTCTTGCGATCGGCGGCAGCAGGTACCGCCTTCAACGACTGGCCAAAATGGTTGCAGATGTACGAGCTTTTCGGAGGCAGGTCCGGCACCGGAGCGGTCCCCGGGAGTGCGAATTGCTACAACCTTGACCGCATTTGTGAATCAAACACACACTCTGTTTGAAGATTTTGAGGAGAGTCAATGAGATTGTCATCGCTATTTGGCACGACGCTGAGGAAGGTTTCCAGCGATATGGAATTCGAATCGCACGGCTTGCTGTTGCGCGCCGGGTACGTGCGTCAACTTGGTGCAGGAATCTTCTCTTATTTGCCCTTGGCTTGGCGTTCGATGCGCAAGATCGAGCAAATACTCCGCGAGGAGATGGAAAGAATCGGATCGCAGGAACTGTGCATGCCCGTTGTGCACCCGGCCGAACCGTGGCAGCGCAGCGGACGCTGGTATGACATCGACGAATCCATGGTCAGATTTACCGACCGTGGTGGAAGCGAGATGGTGTTGGCGATGACTCACGAGGAGATCGTAGCCACGCTTGCTCATTCGGAAATTGAAACCTACCGGCAATTGCCAGTCTCCGTGTTTCAGATGCAGACAAAATTCCGCGATGAAAAGCGGTCACGCGGTGGATTGATTCGTGTTCGTGAATTCGTGATGAAAGATTCCTATTCACTAGACACCGATAAAGAGGGTTTGCGGTTGCAATATGCAAACCATTACAGCGCCTACGTGCGGATCGGGGTCCGCACGGGCGTGCCCTTGCTGGCGGTTCGCAGCGACACCGGCATGATGGGCGGCGATGTCGCCCACGAGTTCATGTACATCACGCCGATTGGCGAAGACTCGTTGGCGGTTTGCGATCAGTGTGGCTACGCCGCAAACCGTGATGTGGCAAGATTTCAATTTCCAACAGCCGAGCAACAACAGCCATCGGCAATCGAAAAAGTCCACACACCGTCCGTTGCCACCATCGATGATCTGTCCGAATTCCTGGGCGTTTCGGCACACCAGTGCGCCAAAACCGTTTGTTTTGTCGGTGAGTTCAAGGACGGCGAACAAGTGAACGAGCGGCTGGTGGTTGCCGTGGTGCGCGGCGATATGGAGGTGAATGAGACCCGCGTGCAGAACTTCGCGGCGGCTCATGCCCTCCGCGAAGCAACAGCAGAGGAGATGGCCAAAGCGGGCCTGTGTGCCGGTTTCTGTTCGCCAATCGGCATCGACCGCGGCAATCAAAAGGTGATTGTTCTGGTGGATGATGCCGTGGCGCAAGCCGGCAACCTGATTGCCGGCGCCAATGAATCCGACTACCACTTTCGAAACGTGAATTACAATCGCGATTTTCAGGCAGACCGTGTAGGCCAGATCGCATCTGTGTTCGAAGGTGCGGGTTGTCCGGAGTGCGGGTCCAGCCTGTCGATGCAGCGCGGTGTCGAAGTGGGCAACATCTTTCAGCTGGGCACCAAGTACAGCGAATCCCTGGATGCCTGCTATACCGACTCCGAGGGCACGCGGGAGCCGATTGTGA
This sequence comes from Pirellulaceae bacterium, assembly GCA_041623895.1. Classification (GTDB taxonomy): domain Bacteria; phylum Planctomycetota; class Planctomycetia; order Pirellulales; family Pirellulaceae; genus JBFJVZ01. The sequence continues at coordinate 2,890 of JBFJVZ010000470.1, forward strand.
TGGGTTCCTACGGAATCGGCGTGGGACGACTACTGGCTTGCGCCGCCGAAGAACACCACGATGATGCCGGGTTGTGTTTGCCGATTTCCATAGCGCCGTTTCAAATCGCGCTGTTGAAACTCGGCAAGTCCGATGAAGTTGCCGAGCGGGCCGAAAAGCTTTACCAAGAATTGATGGACGCGGGACTCGAGGTGCTGTTCGATGATCGCGAACTCCGGCCGGGTGTCAAGTTCGCTGATTCGGAGTTGATGGGGATCCCCATACGTGTGGTGATTTCGGACCGTTCCTTGAAGGAATCCGTGGTCGAAGTCAAGCTGCGCACAGGTGACCGGGCGGAGAATGTTTCGCTGTCGGCCGCAGTTGACCATCTATCAAAGCTCGTGCAATCCATGTTGCAGTCGTTGCAAGATGCGGCCGATAACAGTGATTCACAAATTGATCCGGCAACTTTGTGATCAGGCCAACGCGATAACGCCTGTGCTGTCGGCGAAGCGGTTGATCGGTACATCCATTACCCGGGCCAGCGCGAGCCAGAAGTTCGCTACCGGAGTACCTGTCAAAGACACCGTGGACCATCTGCGGTGTGCCTGAATATCTTCTACAAAGAAAGCAGCCGGAGCAATGATGTCCGATTTTTCCTGTTTTTCCGGTATCGTCGCCGTCTGTTCCGCTTTCGAGATGCAGTGAGCGGGAATATCCAGAGGCCGCTCGCGTTTAAGACGCGGGGAACGGCTTCCTCAAGTTGACGGGGGGCCGATAGCAACCTACCTGTAAAGCAGTTGAGAGTATTTCCGCCCCAGAATCACTTGACTCTAACCCTGATTGTGAAGTCAGCCGTTTTTCGTCGTAGATCAACAGATGGTTAGCAGCGAAGCCGTCGATGCAATACAGCGACCAAGCTCGCCACAAACGACCATCTCGGTGGAGATCCATTTATGCCTAAAAGTTCATTGAGCAGGAAATCAGTACGACGCCGCGGTGTCGTTGCCGTGTTCGGTCTGTTCTTGATTATCAGCCTTATCGTAGTGATGGCAGTTACGCTGGACTTTGGAAATATTCGCATCGCTCAAAATGAAATGCGACGTGCCGCCGATGCTGCCGCCATGGCCGCATGCTGGGAAATGTACGACTTGCAATCTCAGGGAGACGCAGGCAACTGGCAGCTTAACGCAACGGCATGGGAAGGAGCCAATCACGTCTCGGCTGGCAATGTCGTTGGCGACGGAAAGCCACAATTCAACTACTCTGACGTGCAAATCGGTTCCTATGATGGAACCACGCGTGAGTTTGAGGAGGGTTCAACAAACCCGAATGCCGTTCAAGTGACGTTGCATCGGAATGCAAGCATCAATGGGGAACTGCCGCTTTTCTTCGGCGCGGTCACCGGCCGAGATTCGCAACAACTTAATGTGTCAGCCACCGCTGCCATGTTCAGTCAGATCGTTGGATTCAACCCACCGGAAAGTGGTCAATCGCTGGAAATGCTGCCGATCGCGCTCGACCTCGAAAGCTGGCAAGATGCCGTCAACGGAACCTCGGACGACAGCTATCGATTCAGCGACAGCACGGTTAGCAAAGGATCCGACGGAACTTCCGAGGCCAACTTGTATCCACAAGGAACGGGTGCACCCGGAAATCGCGGCACCGTCGATATTGGCGGCGCCAACAACAGCACAAGTGACTTGGAACGCCAGATCTTGCACGGAATCTCCCGGCAAGACTTCGTTGACTTGGGACGCCCGCTGGCCTTTGACGGCAACGGTGAGTTAAACCTGAATGGCGACACAGGCATCAGTGCCGGCATCAAGGACGAATTGCGCGCCTTGGTCGGCAAAACACGAATCATTCCAATCTTTACCAGGGTTGCCGGTAATGGAAACAACGCCACATTTACCATCGTCCGTTTTGAGGGAGTCCGAATCCTGGACGTGAGCCTAACCGGCCCCAAGAAACACAAAAAAGTCATCGTCCAACCAACAAAGGTCCTGGCCAGAGGCGCTGTCGTGGACTATTCCGGCACAACGTACAGTTCGCACCTTGTTTCTCCGGTGATGTTGGTCGAATAAGCGACCTCCCCCCAATACACGATACCCGAGTTTGAACCCCACTATGTTTGCCATCCATCGTCGCCCGTCTGAGAAACGCCGCGGTGCTGCCGCTGTCGAGTTCGCGGTCATCGCGCCCCTGATGATGATGTTCACCTTTGGGCTGGTCGAGATTGGCCGCATCATGCTGGTGAAGCAATCAGCGATCCACGCCACCAGGGAAGGAGCTCGTGTCGCAGTCAGACCGAACGCGCAGGATCAAGAGATCCTGGACCGGGTCAACAATGAACTTGCGCTGATGGGCGTTGAGGGGGCGGTCGTTGAGATGGAACCGTCCAGCTTGGATTTTGCCAAGCCATCGTCCCTGGTTACC
>JBFJVZ010000471.1:0-5290 GCA_041623895.1 Pirellulaceae bacterium
CTCATTTTCGAACGGGCCCCACATCTTGATCAGCTCGCCGCTAGCCAGGTCCCAGACACGCAGCGTCATATCATCACCGGAGGTGTAAATGCGACCATCGCTGTAGACCACCGAGAGCACATCTTTTTCGTGCCCTTCGATCACTCGCGAGACAGCGCCCGTTTTGAGGTTCCAAACCAGAATCCGCCAGTCACGAGATACCGAGACACCGGTCTCGTCGTCGACGAAGACAAAATCTTCGACGTCGTCGCTGTGCCCCAACAATACCTGCTGACGCTGCCGTTTGACCAAGTCCCAGATGTAAACCGTATAGTCCGAAGAGGACGAAGCAGCCAGCGTGCCTTGGTTGTTGACGGTGATCTTGTTGACCAGGTGGTCGTGATAGCCGAGCAGCTCCATCTTTCGCGCCTCAAGATCAACGTAGGCGACCGCCCCGTCGTACGCCGAGCTGACGGCAGCATTACAACCCGGTATCCCGGCCACGCAGGTTACGGGTCCTCGATGACGAACGAACTTGTCATTACCACTTGCGCCCAACATTTCACCTCTTCCTGCTAATCATTGTGTCACGGAACCTTGACTGTCACTACGCGATCCAGACGACCCGCTACATTCTAATCTCTGTTTTGGACAGCCGACATGGAACCAAACAGCTGCTGTCGGCGCGTTGATAGGCATCCCAATATTCGCCTGCGCGAATGGAGTTGACGTTGACATTGTTGTGATCGGATCCAAACAAATAAAGATCCGGGTTGAGTTCCGCTATCCGTTGGATCCAGTTGTCGTATATCTGCCTCCGCTGGTCCAGCGTGTAAAACCAGTTGCCGTACACGGTGAAGAAAGCGTTGCTCCACCAGATGATTGCGCTGGATTCCCCGGCAATCCGCTCGAAAAGCGGCGAGGGATCGGTCAACAGATTGCAACAAACATATTCATGTTGGATCTGGCGGTATGCCTGCCAATGATCACGGAAGATCCGGGCAGTGCCCCAGCGATCGAGTTCACGCTGCCACATCCGCTGGATGTCGGACAAATCCACGTTCTCGGGCGTGAGATCGCCCCACAGCTGGTAGAACGTCTCGGGATAGGGGAAGGCAGCAAACAATTGGTCGACCAAATCGGGAAAATCTTCACCGTCCCACTGATCGACCATGTATTTCTTGATCTCCAGAGCCTTGGGGCTGTAATCAAAATAGACCACCCGCGAGGACGCGTTGAATCCATGCGTTTGCAGGATTCGGTTTGGCTTGAAGCCGGCAGCCACGCTATAGAGTGAAGTGATGGGTGGTTCGAAGTCGTCTCTGGGAGTCTCGATGTCGGCGTAGGCTTCGATATTCCACAGAAAAACACCGTTGCGGGCACCGGTCGTCTGAGGTTGCACCATGTTCAGGAAGGCGACTTGATCATCGCCCAGGTCGGGGTCTGCATTTTCCGGGTCGTGGTTGACGATGCCGTGGTCCAGATAATTTGCAAATGCCCGTGTCCGCGCCGGGCATTTCGCCGACAAATCGAGAATGCCGCCCAGCAGCGGCTCGTCGAATCCCACCACCGGGACACCGCCGCGGAGACTTGCGGCAATCAGGTGCCAGCCGGCCAGCGCCGGCTGCTGGACTTCGGTTTCCGCGGACGGCAGCAGCGCGGAAATGCGATCTTGCTTCATTCGCCGCTCCACCCTGGGAACCTCGATCGGCTGCGGGCAAGCCACGTCGAAACTGGGAGCCGAAAGCCGCTGGTACATCTCGAGATTCACCAGCAGGCAGTCGTTATCGAATCCAAACCAGGTGTTCGCATCACCAATAATCGCCCCGGCCACGAGAAAATCGTCCTGGTCAACGCGATCACTCAGCGCGGAACCAAAGCCTTGGGCCTGCCAATGCTCTGGCGTCCAACGCTCGGCGAGGATGTGACCGTAGGGCAGGATCAGGCACCATCGATAACCAAGGTTTGTCGCCTGATCAAGAATCTCATTGACGGTTGCCGCTTCGATGATTTCGTCACGATAGTCGTAACGCGACCAAGAAATGGTCAAGTCGCGGTACTTGTCGGCGACGACTGGATCACTCATTTCACTCGAGATGTCCAGTACGCCGAGTACCATGCGCTCAATCTTCATCGTTTCTTGATTCGCCTTCATTTGCACCCGCCGGCCATCAGTCTGGCAAGGGATGCGACGCGCTGGAATGAGGAGGCAGGGCACTGCTCAAGCCGTTCTTGGATTCGAGATGTCCCCAAACGACGACGTCTCCTTCCATCAACTGGCAATGCACATCATGAAGTTGGGGCATTTGTTCGCACGCCCGCGTTGGATTCACGGCCCGCAGGCCGCCGACGAATCGTGGGGCAATCGCCAACAACAAATGGTCCGCAATCCGGGATGCCAGGATGCTGGTAATCACCTGTGCTCCCCCTTCCACCATTACCGAGTGAAACCCCATCTGTTTTATCAGAGCCAGCAGTTGAGACAAATCAATCAAGCCGTCTTCTTGCAGGGGCACGCGAATCACGCAGGCTCCGGCGGCGGTTAACTGATCTGCCTTCTTGTCGCAAGCATTCGGACCGCAGGCGATGATCGGCTGCACGCAGGGATCCCGCAGCAAATTCGCATCGAGCGGGAACCTCAGCCGGCTATCGACAACGATCGGCTGCGGGTTGCTGCCGGATGACAATCGGACGGTAAGTTGCGGATCGTCGCAGAGCACAGTGTTGATGCCGACGAGGATTGCGTCGTGCAGCGCACGAATCTTGTGGGTCAGCTCCTGTGTTTTCGCGTTGCTCAGTTGCAATGTCCCGCCTCCCATGGGGGCGATGCAACCGTCAATGCTCTGCGCGTAGGTCAACGTGGTGATCGGAGTCGGGCGGTCCCTAAAACGATGCCGCAGTTGTGCAAGGCGATTCCGCAACTTTTCGAGAACATCGACTTGGCGCGACAGAAAATCATCAGGAGTATTCATGATGTCGTTTATACGTCGAACCTGATCACGATCGAGTTCTGTTCGCACTGGAGATGATCGGAGTCCATTTCCCTAGGGGTCCGAAGGGGACGCCGAAATCCCAAACAAATGCCCAAGTTTGTCTGCTTTGGTTTTCAGGTAACTTTGGTTTTCCGGTCGCGGCATGATCTCATGAGGAACACGCTCCAACACCTCGATGTTTCCCGCTTCCAAATCCCGGACCTTACGTGGATTGTTTGTCAGCAGGCGGACTTGCTTCACGCCCTGGTCGTGAAGAATCGCCGCCGCCACCGAATAAGTGCGGCCGTCAGCCGGAAGACCCAAATGCAAATTGGCATCCACCGTGTCAAGCCCTTCGTCCTGCAGCGCGTAGGCTTGAACTTTATTGGTCAGCCCAATACCGCGTCCTTCCTGTCGCAGATAGACCACCATCCCACGCCCTTCCTCGGCAATGGTCTCGAAGGCGAACAACAACTGATCGCGGCAATCACACCTAACCGAGCCAAATACATCACCGGTAAGACATTCCGAGTGAACTCGGACCAGTAACGGCGCACCTTTCGCCTCGCCCAAACACAAGCAAACGTGTTCCCGTCCCTCGTCGTCGTGGTAGACAGTCATGCGGAATTCGGCGTAGATCGTCGGCAGTCGCGCAGAACGTACGCTCCTCACTATTTGTTTAGCATTGTGCTGCTCGCTCATTGGATACCTGTGAAATTCAAGCGATCGTGTTGACTTGATGCGGATGAGGTTGTGCCTGCGAGAATGGTCCCTGCGTCGTTGTACGCCGCGGAATCAGGCACGTTTTCTGTGGTCGCTTGGAAGCAGCCAGTCGCCGCTTCAATCGTAGGTTAGACAATAGTTAAGTAGGCAACGCAGGTCAACAATCAACGCAGGTTCAACTTCCGGCCGGGCAATGATTTCCTGAGGGCCCATTTTCCTCGCAGACCAGAATTCGCATGTGAGCACAATCGCACATGTGTGTCGGCTCGCCACGTCTCCGCACATGAAAACGAGCGCCCAATGCAGTTGTGAAACCCGACGACCGGTTTCACAGGCACTTTGATGCGATCATCGCAACCGGATGAAAATCGGCCCCCACGCCCACGGCTTGACCCAAGGGGTGTTGCAACCGCCGCGGATTTTCACTATTTCGCAATGGGCGATGATCCGACTTGGACTACCGCCGCAAAGCAACCGGCGGAGCGCTGGCCGATCGGAAACGATTGCAATTGCTGGGCAAGCCCAAGCAACCAAATCGTGATTTGGTAACAAATTTGAAAGAAAATGCAATGATGTCACACGCCCCGGTTGGTCGATACAACCTGCATTACCTCTGCGATCCGGTCAACTGACAAAATGATCGTTTAGCGGATTCGCTTGAGTTTGACGCGGCAACACGGAGGTAAGTCGTGAAACGAAAACGGTGGCAGATTGGCCAGAAACTGCTCAACAGGAAAGGCTTGTTAAGCCTGGGCCTGTCGGTGTGGCTGCTGGCCTCGTGCTCTCTCTCTCGCCGCTCTCAATACATGGTCGACGACATCGTCAAGCCTACCTCGACGCTTGGATGGCCCAACACTGAGGTTCGTTTCAAGGAAGCCCAATATCCCGTGCTGCGAGTTGCCTATCCGGAAGTGGCGGACGCAGAATTTGTTAACTTCGACCAGTTGTGCATGACGTGTCACGAGACCTACGTCAAGACATTCGCGCACAACGTCCATCGGGGACAGCAATGCGAGGACTGCCATGGTCCGGCCAGTCGTCACGTGCGCACGCGAGGCAAGGAACCGGGACTGATATTGAATTTCAAGAAGCTGAAGAAAGCCGAGGCAGCCGAAGTCTGCTTGAAGTGTCACGAGCAAACCCAATGCGAGCCGGCGGCTCGCTGGCGAACCTCAAGTCACGCGCACCATGGCGTTTCCTGCATCGACTGCCACAACGCGCATTACAATGTGCCGCCGGAAACACCCAAGTACGACCCGGCAATCGCCGGAATCCCGCCGGAAGCGCAACAGGTGTCGTTTATTCAACCAGAGGCGCTGATTGAAGAAAAAACGTTGCCCGCGGTCGACCTGGCGATCATTCGCGCCAACTCGAATCATTTGGGCGCGATCACGCCCCAGATTTGTTACCGATGTCACAACAGCATGGAGCAATTTGAAAAGTTGGCGCACCCGCATCAAATGCTGGGACCCAATCAGTTCACTTGCGATACCTGTCACGATCCACACGGAAACGTTCGCCAGGAAACGCGCTCCGATCTCTGCCTGCAATGTCATAAGGATGCGCCGACGATGGCCTGGCACTCCTCGACGCACAGCCTCAACGGTGTGGCCTGC
>JBFJVZ010000472.1:0-5266 GCA_041623895.1 Pirellulaceae bacterium
CCGTGGGCTCACGCCCAGCGGCGAATGAGATTGCATTTTACCGCGTTTGGACCCAAGAGTGACGCTGTCCATCTACGCGGACTTTTCAGCAGCAGAAACCAGGTCGCCGGCGTTTTTGAGATGTTGCTTTGCGCGCCCAAGACTGGCAACGATTTCGTCAACGTAACCGTCCGCAGCCGCCGACCAGCTGCGGTTGACGTAGCGTTCGGCAGCGGCAAATTCCGTCATCACATCCGCATAGACCGTTAGTCCGAATCGCTTTACCAACGCTTGCCTGGCCTCAACGAAGTTGGCAAACGGTTCGGCGCATTGATTGTCGATGCGGTGCAAAACTTCGGACGGATTTGATTCCAATTTGCAAAGTCCGTCTACCGCAGAAGTCAACAAGGCCAGACTTTCTTTGACAACCGAGAATTCCGCGTCCGTCTTTGCTTCGTCCGCGTGATCGTGGTCTTGCGCCTTCCGCAACAGCACGATGCCCAAGATCCCCACCGCCATTGAGACGCCGTACCAAATCCAAGGAATCGTGGCCCATCTTTCACCGCTTTGTTCTAACCGATAGACGGATGAAAACGCAGCTGCCAAGAAACCAGCCCACAATAATGTATGACCTAGCGGACGCATCTTTCAAACCCAGGCGGAAAGTTGTTGACAACTAAGTTGACCCCAGTTCATCGCCGTTTCGGTGGCTTCCGGGGCCGACAAAAAGACTTTGTAAAGCGCGTGACCTACTCCCACCAACGCTTCGCCGACAATCAAGCCGGCCGCGATGGGAATTCCGATTTCGTGGCTGAATTTTGTGCCCATCGATTTATCGGCAACGATTCGCATGATGTTTCCGATCGTGTAGGTCAAGGCGATTTGAAACGGCATGTAGAAGCCGAGTGCGATCAACACGCCGATGCCGCCAAGTCCGCTGATTGCCAACAGCAGGCCCAGTCCAGCCCCCGCCGTGTACCGATATGTCGGCACGTCGTCGTTCAAGATGCCTTCGGTCACCGAGGCCAGCGCTTGTGCTTGCGGAGCAGGCAAGCGATCGGATCCGATTTCGTATTCATTGTTCAGCAGGATCATCAGAAAGATCACGATCACCGGGCCCAACCAGGCGCCGACGAATTGTGCCAATTGCTGCCGCCGTGGAATCGCGCCGACCAAATAACCCGACTTTAAATCCAGCATCATGTCGCTGGCCTGCGAAATCGCCAAACAGATCGCGGCGCCGACCAACATCGAACTGGCGATCGTGTCGGCAACATTCAGACCACCTTTGGCAATCAAAATCAAGATGGTGACCGCAATCAGCGTCATTCCCGAAAGCGGCGACCAGTTCGTGCGGCCGATGCATTCAGAGACGACCACACCTGCAACCCAAACCCAAAGCGTTCCTAAAACCGCCATCGAAATCGCTCGACCCAGCGTCATCTCGTCGACGGATGTAAACGAGATCCAAATCATGATCAACAAGCCAGCGCCAATCGCTCCATACAGAAACCGAATCGGCAACTCGTCATTTTGAGCGGACTTGCCCGATTCCAACTGCTGGCTTGCCGAGTGCATCGCCTTGAATGCGCTGACGATCAATGGGAACGCTGCGATGATGCCGCCGACCGCGGCCCCGACTAGCATCCCGATGCCCAGCGGGCGGTACAGAATTCCTCGCATCTCGCGGGGACTGGAAACCAATTCAGCGACATCGGCCGTGGCAAATTGGCTTAACAGCGGCGATAGCAAGAAATAACAAATGAAGCCGCCACAACCGAACCAAAAACCTCCTTTCCCCGACAAGAAGCCGACGCCGATCGTCATCACCGAGAGATAAAAACTGATGTTCAGCATGGATGGCAAACTGAGTTGTTCACCCAAATGCCAATCGTGGTCGTCGCCCAAATATGCCAGTACCAACAAGTGGGCGATGCCCGACAGCAACGCACCGCCAAGCAACAAGATTGCTTTGCGAACTCCTGCCCCGGGCGACTTCAAAATCGTCGCGACCGCAATTCCACCTGGATAGGCCAGCCGGTCAAAATCGATCATCTGCTTACGAAGCGGAATCACAAACGCCAACCCCAGCACACATCCGGTGATGCAGGCCAAGATCATCAGCGGCACATTGAAATCCGCAACGGACTCCATGCCTGGATTACGGCTGAGGATAAATAGCGCCGGGACCGAAAACATGATCCCGGAGGACGCGCCGTTGACTGCGGATGCGATCGTTTGATTGATGTTGTTTTCGACGATGCTGGTCCGTCGCATGACGCCGCGCAAGACACCCCAGCCCAAAATCGCCGCCAGCTCCGATCCTTCGATCGCAAAGCCAAGAATCAACGCAGCGTAGCCAATCGAAATCGCAATCAGCGCTCCGATTACCCAACCCAGGAAGACAGCAGTCCAGGTAAACTCGGGATAGGGGCCGTGGCGAATGGGAATGGAGTTTACGCCTGCTTGGCCAGTTTCAGAGTCTGACATTCAATCGCCCGAAATCCTGTTTGGCGTGCGTAGCGGAATCCAGGGAGAATTCCGGAGGGGGATCTTTCAGCCTTTTTCCGGGCTAATCATACAGCAAGGATTCTGAGGCTCCAGCGGGGGCTGCTTACTCGATCCAGATGGCGTCGATTTCAACCTGCGTGTCCCCGTCAGCTTCCAAGGAAAGCTCCAGCTCTTCGACCGTGCCTCTCCAATCATCCGACAACCGAGCTGAGTATTGCTTGTATTCCCCGCTGCCAGACACACTGATTCCGGAAACCGTTTGTTTCGGTGAATTGACGCCCCGTGCGGCCAAGGAGACACGAATTGGATTCGAGGAACGAAGAATGATCTTGAATTCTCCTTGATTCTTTGTCGTGTCCAGCTTCAAGCCTGCGCGATTGAGCGCGGCTGATTTGGAAAGATTGAATTCGAGAAATCCCAGGCGGCCCGCGATGTTGCCCAGCTTGTCGTCGTGTGGTTGCCAGCCTTCCGTTTGCCAGCCTCCGCAATCGAAGCGGAACACCAATTTGCCGTCGTCGGGATCACGATCGTTGATCCGCTCCCAGGCGTCACTAAGCCCATCTCCGTCGGAGTCCGTGCGTACCACCTCGTACTCCGGGTTAACGGCTTTGCCCCATTTGTGGTCTTGGGCTTGATAAGCGAGTTCTTCCAAAGACTCTTCGCCCTCGCCGTCATCTCCCTTGGCCAACCAACCGTCAAGCAAGCGGCGGTGACGTTCGACTTGATCGACATAATCCGGGTCGCCGATCAAATTGTTCAGTTGGCTGGGATCTTTGCGGACGTCATAGAACTCTTCAGCCGGCCGCTCGCCGAAGTAGATCTCCGTTAATTTCTGCGACAGCTTTCCGCTGGCGTACAAATCTCTCAGGTTGACCAGGTACGGCTGCCGGTCGCGATACTGAGGTTGTAAGAAAATGCGATCGGTCTTGTAATTTCGTGTGTAACGAAACCGATCGGTGCGAATGCTGCGGACCCGGTCGATGGTGTGGTCCAAGCGATCTTTGGCGGAGGCAACAAACTCACGTGGGATTAACTTCTCAGCGAACAGATCCTGTCCTTCGTACCATTCGGGCTTGGTGACGCCGGCCCAGCGGAGCGTGGTGGCAGACAAATCGAGCAAGTTGACCAGATCGTCACGAACCGACGGTGCCGGCACGTATGGATCAGGGCCGGCGATGATGAAAGGCACGTGCAAACCACCTTCGGTCGGCATCTGTTTGTGCCGGACAAGATGATTCGCACCGTGATCGCTGAAATAGACAACGATCGTGTTTTCCGATAGCCCCGATTCTTTCAAGCCATCCAGCACGGTCCCAATGAAGTCATCATCTTTGCGGATCGCGTCATAATGCTGGGCGACGACTTCGCGGTAGATGTCGTTATCAGGATAGTCGGGCGGAACCGTGACGGTGGCCGGATCAACCTTGCGGCTCTCGGGAAAGTTCTTGGTATTGTTCTTGCCGCCGGCGGTCTGGATCTGGCCAAAGAACGGCTGGTTCTTCTGTAAAGTCCCCCAGGGAATCTCGTTGCGAGCTTTCTTTTGCAAAGAATAGGTCGCCTTTTGGTCCCAGACAAAGTTGTAGTCGTCCTTGCCAAGATTGAACGTGAAATAGCCGCTTTCTTTGATCAGCGCGGGCAGCAGCTGCATTCCTTCGGGAAGCTGGATCTTTGCCGGCCCACGCGAGGATCGGTGCTCATGAGCGTTGAAGCGAATTTGATTCATTCCGCCCATGATTGCCGAACGGCACGGCGAACAGACCGGCGCCGGCACAAAGGCTCGCGAGAAACGCACTCCTCGCTCTGCCAAACCATCGATGTTGGGCGTGTGTCCTTTGTTGACGGGATCGCCGTAACAACCCATCCAAGGCGATGTGTCTTCGGCAAATAGCCACAAGATGTTCGGTCGATCGGCCGCCCGTGTGGGGACAATTGTGAAAGCAGCGATCAGACAACAAAGGAGTGCAGTGGTTTTCATGTTGCTTGTCATTTTACGTGTCGATGTTTGTAGGCCGGACCGAGGACCCACAACGTGCCGGAACGGCGCAAACGCGTTGTTGTTTGGTGTCGCGCCTGGGCTGAAAAACAGATTCTCTATTTGCGTCCAAAGTTCCGGCAATTGCGGTGCTTGCCTGGCCTGCACAAAATCGCAAAACTCACGTTTCCGGTCCGTGTTCGCACAAACGGCTCAGGCGTCCTTCAAGCGTTGCAGTCCATCCCGCAGCGCCCAGCCGTCGGACCCAACGGCCACAAATGTAAATCCTTGATCGTAATATTCTTGAGCTTTCTCCAAGGTGCTCAGGATGCCTGCCGCTTTTCCATGTTTTCGGCAGGCGGCAACCACCGTGTCTCGGGCAGCCACGTGATCGGGGTGGTCGTAGTTCTTGGGGCAACCCAGGTTGTAGCTCAAGTCCAGCGGACCGACAAACAACACATCGACGTTGTCCACTGCCGCAATCGCATCTGCATTCTCGATTGCTTCGCCTGTTTCAATCTGCACGACAGTCAGTACCTTTTCGTTCGCTTCGCGATGGTATTGTTCGACAGACAAACCATAGTCGGTAGCCACGGTCAAACCAGCAACACCGCGGGCGCCGAGCGGAGGGTAGTGAGTAAAAGAAGCTGCTGCGATGGCCTGCTGCGCTGTGCTGACGTACGGCACCATCACACCAACGGCGCCCAGATCGAGTGCCCGCTTGATGCTGTCCGGATTATTGGAAACGACTCGCACGATTGGCGCACAATCAGTGCCTTCAGCTGCGATTAGCAGATTCGGCAG
>JBFJVZ010000473.1:0-5246 GCA_041623895.1 Pirellulaceae bacterium
AACCGTGAGTACCCACTGTTGGCTCCCACCGAAGAACTGGTCATGATACTGCCGGGCCCAATCACGACGCAGGCAGTGATCAATCCAGGCCCGATGCGTTTGTACCAAGGTCGCATTTTTTCGTCGTTCATATTGTTTTGCTTTATAAAGTAAAAGTCGTCGTTCGCTTGGCGAACGAACGTTTTGTCTTCCCCTTCCGACGCGGAGCGTCGGACGACAATAAACGCACAGCCTCGCCGCGAACGAGCGTTACCTTACGAATCGTTTGCGGAGCAAACGACGACGTACTTTCGCTACCGACAATGAATTCACAGTCTCTCCGTGTGCCGTCCACAGTGCCGTGGTTCGTACTTTAGCGTAAATCGATCGATGAAACAGCAAAGCACAGGCCTGCAAGCAGCTCTTGGCGATTACGGCGACGTCATCGACTGCCAATCCGTTGGTGGCGGATGCATCAGTGAGGCAGTCCACGTTCGCTTGAGAAAGCCGGATAAGACGACCCGCTCACTGTTTGTCAAATCCAATGACGCGTCATTCTTGGATAACTTTCTGTGTGAAGCGGCCGGGCTCAGGCAGCTTGGCGAAGCTGATGCGATCCGTGTCCCCAAGGTGATCGACGTCATTTCTGCTTCAGGGCGCGTATGGTTGGTCACCGAGTGGGTTGAGCAAGGCCGCCGGGGATCTGATTTCTTCGAGATCTTTGCCGTTGGTTTGGCAAAGCTTCATCAACAAACTGCCGGTAGCCAGATCGGCTGGCAGCGGGATAATTACCTGGGTGCGGCACCTCAGATCAATTCGCCCTGTCCCGATTGGCCCGAGTTTTTTGCTCAGCATCGGATCGGTTTTCAGATCCGCTGGGCCGCGGAGCAAGGATTGGGGGATGCGAGTTTAAAGTCCGACTGTCAACAAATTGTGAATCGGATGCCGCAGTTGCTGGACGGCCGCCAGGACACGACGTCGCTGCTGCACGGCGATTTGTGGAGCGGAAACTACCTTTGCGACGCGGACGGCCAGCCGGTCATCATCGACCCCGCGGTTTACCGTGGCTGCCGCGAGGCTGAGTTCGGCATGCTCAAGCTGTTTGGTTCCTGCCCGGCGGAGTTTTATCAGGCTTATCAGCAGGCCTGGCCGATGCCCGCTGGTTGGCAGCGTCGAGTCAACGTTTATGTTTTATATCACCTGCTGAACCATTTGAATCTGTTTGGGTCTGGATACTTGGGTCAATGTCGTCAGGTGGCGGCGGAGATTCTGGGCAGCTAAGCAGAGCGCACCGGACAATTCATCCATCAAAGAAAGAATAATTGGTTAGATCCTGATGCTTGCTGCCCGTGTGATTCCATGCTTGGATGTGTTCGAGGGACGTGTGGTCAAGGGCACGAACTTTGTCAACTTGCGCGACGCCGGCGACCCGGTCGAAGTCGCCCGTCGTTACGAACAGGAAGGCGCTGACGAGTTGGTGTTCCTGGACATCACGGCCAGCCACGAAGAGCGTGACATTATCTTGGATGTCGTTCGCCGCACTGCCGAGCAGGTTTTCATGCCGCTGACCGTTGGCGGCGGCGTCAGGACCATCGAAGACGTCCGTGCCCTGTTGTCGGCGGGCAGCGACAAAGTGTCGATCAACTCGGCGGCGTGCAAAGATCCCGAGTTTGTTCGGCGTGCCGCGGATCGCTTCGGCAGCCAGTGCATTGTCGTCAACATTGATCCCAAGCGTGTGCAGAAAAACGGTCGGGAGGTTTGGGAAGTTCACATTCACGGCGGGCGCACGCCAACTGGTTTGGAAGCCGTCGCGTGGGCCAAAGAAGTTGAACGACTGGGTGCCGGAGAAATCGTCCTGACCAGCATGGATGCGGACGGAACTTGTGACGGCTATGACTTGCCGGTAACAGCGGCGGTCAGTGAAGCAGTTTCGATCCCCGTCGTTGCCAGCGGCGGTGCCGGGAATCCTCAGCACCTGGCTGACGCGATCATCAAAGGCAAGGCAAGCGCCGCTCTGGCAGCCAGTATTTTTCACTTCGGCCAATTCACGATCGAAGAGACCAAGCAAGTCATGCGCGACGCTGGAATTGCCGTGCGGCTTTGAAGCATCAAGGCCTGATCAGCGCGTGTTGCCCGCTTGACCGTTTGGGAGGGCAGCGCTTACGCTTCGGAACGTCAATCTTCCGTCTCTTCGACGCGGTCTGACTAACCGGCAAGAATCCTTCAACAACCACTATCGCCGTGCCTGACATCGTCCCAGTTCGTAACGCTCTGATCAGTGTCAGTGACAAACTTGGCTTGGCCGATTTGGCCGCGGGATTGGCGGGTGCCGGTGTCACCATTTACAGCACCGGCGGGACCCGGCGACATCTTGAGGAAACCGGAATCGAAGTCGAAGACGTCGCCCAGTACACCGGCTTTCCCGAGATGTTGGATGGCCGTGTCAAAACGCTGCACCCCAAAGTTTTTGGCGGCATTTTGGCTATCCGCGACCGCGATGATCACATCGAAGCGATCGCCCAGCATGGGATCGTTCCCTTTGACCTGATCGTCGTCAACTTGTACCCGTTCGCGGCGACCGCCGCGCGACCTGGTGCGACCCGCGCGGAATGCGTTGAGCAGATCGATATTGGCGGACCGAGTCTCGTTCGCGCTGCTGCCAAGAATCACAACGATGTCGCGATTGCCACCAGCCCGGAGCAATACGGGGAAGTCCTGGCGCAGCTTGATTCACTCGGTGGAACATCCTTGCAGTTGCGTGAACAGCTGGCAGCGGATGCTTTTGAGCACACCGCGACATACGATCGCGCGATTGCCGACTACATGCGCGGTGAGTCGATTGCCGGCGAGTTTCCGGTGCGGTTAAATATCTCGCTGCGTCGAAAGGCGCAATTACGATACGGCGAGAACCCACATCAACGGGCGGCTTTGTATGTTGATCCGACGGTTCGTTCGGCGAACCTGGTTTCGGCGCGGCAGCTGAGCGGCAAAGAGTTGTCGTACAATAATTTGCTCGATTTGGATGCGGCCCTCGATATCGTCCGCGGATTCGGTGGGCCCGCCGCCTCGGTGATCAAGCACAATAATCCCTGCGGCGCCGCGACCGACACAAGATTGGTGCGGGCCTGTCGCAAGGCACTGGCCGGCGACCCGCTCAGCGCGTTTGGTTCGGTGCTTGGGTTCAATCGAACCGTGGACGAGGAAACCGCAGAAATGCTCTGCGAGCCCGGGTTGTTCATCGAAGCAATTGTGGCGCCCGATTTTGAAGCGGGCGCCGTTGGCTTACTAACCTCCAAGCCGCGTTGGCGCGAAAATGTTCGCCTCATGCAAGTGGGCGTGCTGGACGATCCACCACCCGCCATCGCCAAACGGTTCATCAGCGGCGGGATGCTGGTTCAAGATGCCGATTGCCTGACCAGCGCAACCTTGCAATGGAAGACGGCCACCGAAACGGAAGTCGCCGATGAACTGTGGGATGATGTCGCGTTTGCCTGGGAGATGGTTCGGCACGTCAAGAGCAACGCCATTGTGCTGGCCAAAGACACTTCCTTGATCGGCGTCGGCGCCGGCCAAATGAGTCGCGTTGACAGCGTGGAGATTTCGATCGAAAAAGCTGGTGATCGGTGCTCCGGCAGCGTGCTGGCATCGGATGCGTTCTTTCCGTTCCCGGATTCCATCGAAACAGCCGCGGAGTCTGGAATTGTCGCAATCATCCAACCGGGAGGCTCGCGCCGTGATCAGGAAGTGATCGACGCCTGCAACAAACACGATCTGCCGATGGTGATGACCGGGCGACGCCATTTCAAACACTGATGACCATCTTAGACGACATCCTGGAAAGAACTCGGGCGACCATTCAGGCCGACCGCGCCGTCCAACCCGATCGAGAACTAGAAGCCGCCGTCATCGACCTGCCGCCCTGCCGTGACTTTCATGCGGCCTTGGCAGCCGGCGACCAGGTTCAGTTGATCGCGGAAGTCAAACGCGCCAGCCCGTCAGCCGGATTGATCCGAAAAGATTTTGATCCCGTCGCTATCGCCAACAGCTATGTACAAGGCGGTGCTGCCTGTATCAGCGTCTTGACGGACGAACCTTTCTTTCAAGGATCGCTTGATTATCTGCGCTCAATTCGCAAAGCAGTGGACGTGCCGCTGCTGCGAAAAGATTTTATCGTCGACCGTTATCAACTCCTGCAAGCACGCCACGCTGGCGCAGACTGTGTTTTGCTGATCGCCGAATGTTTATCGGCCGCCGAGCTGCAAAGGCTGCACGATCAAGCTGCCGGATTGGGCCTGCAAACTTTGATCGAGTTATTCGAACCGCAGAATCTGGACGCCGTGCTGGCAACCGGGACACGATTGGTGGGAGTAAACAATCGCAATCTCCACACCTTTGAAACGAAACTCGATCACACACTCGCCCTCTGCGGGAAAATCCCCGACGATCGGCTGATTGTGGGAGAAAGTGGAATCAGAACTCACGAAGATTTGTGTACGCTTGGGCGTGGCGGCGTGAAAGCGGTTTTGGTCGGCGAGTCATTGATGCGGCAAGACGACATCGCGGCGGCAACGCGTCGTTTGCTCGCTGGTGAGCCCTAGTGGTACTTCAAGTCAGTTTTTGTGTGCCGCGAAAAAGGGGCCAGACCACAAGCGGCAGAGCCGGTCGGCATCGAAGGGGACTGATTGGCGACCGCCCGGTCACCGCCGCTCGTTTACTTGGCTGCGGCGTACAGATTGCAGAAGTCGACCGGGCCGGTTGCTTCCAGGATCACTTTACCTTTTGACTCCTGATCTGACGGATCGATTGGTATCCGGTTTCCGTTGACCTCTAACCAATGCTTGCCATCGTCAACGATAGCTTCGATACGGTTCCAACGGCCGGTGTCTTCCAAGTGACTCGCGATCGCCGGATCCTGCAGGTCAACTCGGAAGACCGGGCCGGCATGAATGATCGCTTTGCTGCCGGGTTTCTTTAATCTCACGTCGACGACGAAACTTGCCTGACTGAACTCCGCGGCGGAAACCAGTCTCCCGCTTTCATCATCGGATCCGTCAAATCCCAAAACCCAGTTTTTTGCCTTCCAAAGCGAGCTCTCCCGGGTGTCCCATCCGTCCAGATTCAAGCCGGAATACAAGGATCGATAACCCCGGTTTTCGATCGCCACGTGTTCGGGTGAAATCTCGGTCGCCGGCAGCTCCAGAATCCGCAGCTTGCGATATTGCACGACTCCGCCTTCGGATTCCAAGCAAATGTAGCCCTTGCGCGGC
>JBFJVZ010000474.1:0-5184 GCA_041623895.1 Pirellulaceae bacterium
GTCGTTTTCCTGGGGTTACACCAACTTCGCTGTCGCTCGTTGGTTCACCCCAGGCTAGATGCTTTCGCTGCTCCGCAGCTTATTGGATGCGAACCTGTTCTTTGGGCTGCGGCCCAGGCTTTACGCAGCCATCGCGATTATATTTCATGAATGTTGAGCAGCAGTTCCTGAGCCGGACGCTCTCCAAGTCCTGGCCTACCGATGATCCCACATCAATGATGAAAATGCCCTAGACTTCAGCGAAGAGCGATTTGCCGGCTTTAGTAACCGTCGGGGTACTCGCTGGAGTAGTAGCTGTCGTAGTACTCTTGGGAGTACGTCTCGTCGGGCTCTTCGCCGCTGTAATCTCCTGAGTAGGGGTCGGAGGAATAGTATTCGTCCATGTACTCGTCGGTGTACTCGCCCGAGTCCGCGTCCGAATCCGACGCGTCGGAGGTGGGAGGTTCGCTTATCGTCATCTCTCGATAGTCGATGTGCTGCATGACGTCGTCATACGAGTCAGTCTGAAGGAAATCGACGTTGGCGCTGGCCGCTATACATTCAAAGTTCGGGGCCCGCTCGCAAACTCCCGGCAAGTGCCCGAGGAATGTGAACACGTAATGGTGCAGCCCTGAGTCTTCGCTGCGGTCTCCGTCGGCCAGACTATGCCAGCCCAGGAAGAATTTGTGACCTCGTAGGTTTCACAAACACTCAAGGCCTCGATGTCGACCGGGTGCCAGGCGTAGGCATCGTCGCCGGGGGCACGAAATCTGCGATCCAGACAATTCTCAAGCTGGATTACGGCGAGCCCGTTGACTCCATCTTTTGTGGCGTGAAAGGTCAAATACAGGTTGTCGGTTTTTGGCACGACCGCGGCGCCGGAGCAGAAGATGTCGGGCTTGAGGCCGACATCGATTACTTGGACATCATTCTTCGGGGCGTCTTGCGCATCGGCTGCCAGTGGGCAAACGACGATGCCGACCGCGGCAATCAACAGGGTTGGCAAGCGGAGCGATCTATTGAAGCAGTGACAAGTGGACTGACTAGAGGAAAACATCATTTGATCCTCAGGGGTCTTAAGGAAGAATAGCAAAGTTGAAAGCCACAAACAGTCGGTCAAGCATGGAGTTCGCGGCGGGAATCAATTCAGGCCCCTACGTGTGCGCAAAATCCGCATCTAGTTTTTCATCGGCAGCCACTCCATCAAGTAATAAACGCCAGTGTCGTCCGTTTGGCGAAAGCCCAATCGCTGGTACAGTTTTATGGCGGGATTGTTGTGTTCCACATGGATGCGAACCGGCAAATTTGCCTGTTTGGCTTCATCCAGGATATTACGCATGATCTTGCCACCAACGCCCTTACAACGATGCTCGGGAAGCAGCGCAATGTCAACAATACGATGCTCATCGTCGCGTTTTTGTAAGTAAAGTCGGCCGGCAGGCTGACCATCCAATTCGATCACGTCAAAGGAAGTGTCGCTGTAGTGCTCCTGATAGAACTGATGCTGAGCACCAAATTGCATCTGCAGGAATTCTGCCTTTTGTTGCTCGTCCCAGGGCACGATCGAAAGCTCTTCTTCGCGAGTACTCGCGTACACTTTTTGTAGGAAATCGAGGTCGTCGTCAGTGATGGGACGAAACGAAATGTTCATGCGATCGATAAGAACGCTGGGGCGGAGCGATGCTGTTTAAGTGTGTGTGGCACGGCAGGATGCCGCGTCTGCAATCGAGCACCTTCGCACGAATTGTTCGTGCGAGAAACGTTTGGATGGGATCCTCGGCCGCTGCTCGCTTGCTAGTTGATCACCACTTCGTAGCACCTTTGTTTGGCGCGTGCCGGAGCGGCATCGTTCAGCAGCAGATCGCACGCCGGTAGCCCGCCACCGGAGACACGGTAGGTGTCATTGGCGAGCCGTGCTTCGTTGACCTCGCTAAAGATCAACGAGAATCCTTGAGCACGCACGCCGGCGGGACGTTGCTGATCTTGCTGGTGAGCGATCACTTGTTTGAGAACAAGGGTCGCCGACTGACGGGATGGATGCGAGGCGTCCACGTGAAACCGTTGCCCAATCAGTTGACTGGCTTGCTCGGATGTCAGGTTGTACAACGAGCGAGGCGAATCGATTGACTGCTCAGCGGCGCTGCTAACTCCTGCCACGCAAGCTGCCGTGGCGACTCCGGTTGCGGCCAGGAATTCGCGGCGGTGAGGATTCTGTTGGTGATGCATATTCAATCTCCAATTTGATATGTTTCGGTAATTGGTCGTTCACGTTCCAGTGATCGGTTCGTGAACTGACGTTGGGTCCACGCTTTGACAAGCTGGATCGATATCAGCTGCGAGTTGGATAGGTTCCGGTCAGCGCGATGATAAAGTTGAGGGCCAAGAACGGCTGCAGGTTGTTGTGAGCCTGACCGCCACCAATATTTGGCAGCGACCGGCTGGACATGGCCTGCATGTTCGCGAGCGGCGTGTAGATTCCATTCTGCCCGGTAAAATTACCGGCCGGATCGTTATCTTCGCCTTCCGCTTCACTGCTGGCGGTCAGCAAGTGGTTGTGATTGGGCATCTGGGCTTCGGTAAGCGTGACGTCTTCGACGCCGCCGGTTTGACCTATCGTGCGCGGACTCAGCCCGGGACCATTTCCGGCATGCATCGCGGCGCGGCCTTGCAAGTTAGGCAAGCCAAAGGTGACGCGGCCGTCGCCGCCATAAATGGTGCCAACAATGGAAAACAATGCCGTGTTCTGTGCGATCTGCAAAAGTTGCCCGTTGCAGAAGGCGTTGCCCCGCGGAGCAAAATTGCCCGCGAAAATCCTGACTTCCGCAATGAATGGATCAGACATATTGAATCTCCTTGAGATCGATGGTGGTTTTGTGCTAGTGGCGGGAGGGATAAATACCAGTCAGGGCGACGATGAAGGTGATGCACTGGAACGGCATCAGATTGGTATGACTGTTACTACCGCCGACGCGAGCAACACTGTTGCTATTCAGGTTCTCCGAGCCATCGTCGATGTTGTCGATATAAATATCCGGCTGTGATTGGGAAAGCAGCCCGCCGGCTGGTGAACCACCATTGGCGGGAGCACTGGTCGCTTTCCATTGATGCCGATGGGTGGGAAGCTGGTTGGTCGTTAACGTGACGGATTCAACACCACCTCTGGCACCCAGATTTCGCGGAGCCAGTCCCGGGCCGGTCCCGTGGTGCTCGGGGATGCGTCCGCGCAAATCGGGCAACCCAAATGTCTGTCGACCGTCGCCTCCGTAGATTGTGCCGAACAGAGAAAATAACGCGTCATTCTGACTAATGGCCAGCAGTTGACCGTCACACTCGGCGTATGAACGTGGCGCGAACGTGCCGGCGAACATCTTGATTTCACCGATAAATGGTTGCGACATAGGAAAATCCTCGACGTTGAAATGGTTTGTTTTTAGTTTCTGGAGGGGAACAGCCCTTGGGTGGCAATCACGTAATTGAGCACCAGGTACGGCTGCTCATTGGTATGTGCTTGATTGCCACCGTTGTTGGTGGTGTTCATCGAATTGCTTTCGTTGGCCACATCAACCAGCGGCGAATCAGCGGTGTTGTTGTAGATATTCTGGGGTGTCAGTCCGAGCACATTATTAGCGGGCGAGTTCGTGCTGGCCGGGTTGATACTTGCGCTGACGGTGTGCGTGTGGCTGGGAATCTGATTCACCGTGAGCGTGACGTCTTGCGCGCCGCCCTTTTGCCCCAGCGGGTGATTCCCATTAGCGTGGATCGGTGTGCGACCGCGCAGGTCGGGCAATCCAAAAGTGGTGCGGCCATCGCCGCCATAGGTTGTGCCCAGCAGTGAGTACAATGACTGGTTTTGATTGATGGGCAGGATCTGACCATCGCATTGGGCATAGCCCCGCGGCGGGAAATTGAATCCCACGATTTTGACTTCAGCCAAGAAAGGTTCGGACATAGATTGCTCCTTTTCTATTCGCACAGGAAGAAAGTTGATGAAGTAAAGTTTTGTCGGCCTAATTCGGACACGTAAAAACGGATTCGTAGTTAATCCCCCGGCCATTGCTGCCGGGGCCGACGGGCACAATGAACAGCGGCTGAGTTCCCAGTGACGGATGCTCGATGTTGTACAGCGATTGGGCCAAATGATCATTTACCGACGCGTCAGGGTCGTAAAAAAGCAAGGCAAAGTTTTTGGGATCCTCTGCTCGGTCCTGAGAATGCGCGGTGGCCTCGACCAACTGAACCGATCGAGGCGCGCCAGATTCCACATGAATGCAAAACGTCTCACCAAGATGCTTCGCGAAGGTACTCATAACGTAGGCTGGTCGATCACCCATCGAATCTGAACTCTCCGTTTTCGCCAGATCACTCTCAACAGTCATATTTTGCGTGCCCTCGATTATCGCGTTATGGGTTACCAAGTCTGGTCAGAGAAAACTTCGTCGTGAGCATTTGCACTTCGCGTTCCCAGCGTTAGTGCTTCCGCCATCAAGCCATCGGCGGCATGATCCAGTCCGAGAATATGCCCCAATTCGTGCATCACGACGGTCAGCAAATCCATACCTTGGGCGGCTTCCTCAGTGATCGCCTGCCCGTCAGCGTCAAACTCGCTGTCATCATCCGGCGTGGCGTCGACAAACCAGCCGTAGCCGGCCGCATCCACATCGATGCTGATCGTCATGCCGAATGCTTCACCCAGCCGTCCGTCGGCAAGATCGACGATGGCAACGCTAACCGATTGCAGCAGCTGTGTTTGGGCTGCGGACAGACCAGTTGCCGAAAATCGTGAACTTGCTTCGTCGACAATCACCGAAAGCTGGGCCGTGGTCAGGCTGGCAGCGGCACCGGGGCCTTGACCTCCGGCAGCTGTTAGGGGACTGCCGTGGGTGGGCGTTGCGCAGGCAGCGGCGCTGAAATTGGGCGTGCCCGCGACGGTGACATTGCCTGTGGGGATGCCGTTGGCTGAGGCCAGGTTGGCTTGGCTGGTTTGCACGATATTCAAAATTGCATCCTGCGCGGTGCCGCCGTCTTCGTCGACCACCATTGTGCCCGCGCCAGCGTCCAAGGTGTTGCCACTCATGTTCAAACATAGTAGCGAACGGCCGTGCAAGTTTCCTGTTTGCACCCCGTCTTCGGAATCGGCTTCCAGTTCGTCGCCGCCGCCCAGGTTTTGCAGATTGTTGCCGGTCACGGTGGCATTCAAAGTCGCAC
>JBFJVZ010000475.1:0-5097 GCA_041623895.1 Pirellulaceae bacterium
GACATTAAGAGGCTCGGTTTTAGCGATGTTCACTTCCGAGACATCTTCATTGAATTCTCACGCTACATGCTGGCCTGTGGTGCGACACTTGCCTATGGCGGTGACTTCAGGAAAGGCGGGTTTACAGAGGAGTTGATGGACCTGAAGGCTACTTACAAAGGGAATGCAAACAAGATTGTGAATTATCTGGGCTGGCCAATCCATGCCGAAATGGATTCAAAGCTGTCCCAAAAAGAGCTGCTCAAATTCAAGAAGGTGGCAGACTTTAAAAAATCAGAGATTCCGGATGGAGTTGACAACAAGATTCTCAGAAACAAATTCTTACCGCCCATTAAAACCAAGCTCGACAACATGCTGATCTGGGCCCGCAGCATGTCCAAAATGCGGCATGAATTGTTGGCTGCAAACAATGACGCGCAGATCATGCTGGGCGGCCGCATGGTCAACTACAGCAGCAAGTATCCAGGATTGGTCGAAGAAGCCTACGAAATCATGAAGGCGGGAAAGCCGCTTTATCTGATCGGCGCCTTCGGTGGCGCGACCAAGGCCATCATTGATGCCGTCTCTGGAGAAAGACCTGAAGCACTCACCGAAGAAGGACAATACAAACTCTGGGCCCAGTGGGAAGAAGACACTCGGAAG
The DNA here is from genome assembly GCA_041623895.1 of Pirellulaceae bacterium. GTDB lineage: Bacteria > Planctomycetota > Planctomycetia > Pirellulales > Pirellulaceae > JBFJVZ01. Next base: position 643 of record JBFJVZ010000475.1, read on the forward strand.
TTAAATGCTGCGAAAGCGGAAGCGGATCTTCAGCAGGCGCCAGTGGAAATAGAACAGGCGATCGAAGAGATCAAGCAAGCGGAAGCTGAAATGTCTGCGGCCAAAGGTCACGAGGAAAGCTACAACGCGAAGCAAAAGAAGAAACAGGCGGAGAAGAATAAGGCAGACGCCGAAGAGAAGCTGGCCAAGGCCAAGAGCTTCAATCCCCAAGCAAGGTTACAGAACTACAAGGGCCTGGTCGAGCATTTCAATCAACACGCACCGCCGTCGGAGGAAAGAATCAACTATTCCCAGCTGACTGACTTCTTTAATGAAAAGGGAATCGCCGGTTTGAACAATCACCTCAGTGAAGATGATAACAGGCGATTGTTCCAGACCCCGCATGTGGCGGAGATGATTGCACTGGTCTTAAAGGGATTGGCAGAAATCAAAAGTAGCCGCGTCATTTCTTAACAGCAGCCACGCGGAATCCGGTTTGTCCCGAACTGGAGCCGTTCCCCTGGCAATATTCGGTGCTGCGATAGGTTGCTCGACATTTGTCACGACTGCTGTAGTACGAACGGCTCGGCAGCCCGCCGCGTCAGCGAGGGAAGGTGTTACGAAAAATCCCTCGCTGACGCTTCGGCTTGCCATGGGTTCGTTCACATGTCATGCGATGGAAACAACTTAGCGCTATCACGCAAAAAACTGACGCTGCCCAATTAGTAGCCCCAAAGTTGACGGCAATTTGCCAAACCTAGGTTAAACTTATCATCAGTGTTGAAGCAATCCATGAAGCCATTAAAGATGTCTACACTTGAGTTTAGTGATGCGAAATCAACTTTGTTTTTTGGTGACGACCGTTTGCCTTTTGAGCACTCCGTGCCACGCCGAACTGACGGCAGGCGTGGCCAAACTTGAAATCACAGATCGAGCCGCAGGCCCGGTCAACGATCCGTTGTTCGTCAAGGCACTGGTGGTCAAGAGTGACTCGACGTCGCTGGTGGTCATCACGATTGATGCCGTCGCGATCGGCGAGATCGGGCGGATCGGGAATGATTACTTGCCAAAAGTTCGTGAGCAGATCAAAGATGCTCTGGGAATCTCGCCCAACAATGTGCTGGTCAACGCCAGTCATTGCCATGGTGTCGTCCGCCGCGATGTTGACGAATTGACAGTGCAAGCCGTCAAACAGGCAGCTGCCAAGATGGTGCCGGTACGCATCGGCAGCGGCCGCGGCAGCGAAAACCGAATCATGGAGAATCGCCGACTGATCATGAAGGACGGAAGCGAAATCGACGTCCGCCATGCATACTCGATGCCTGCCGATCAGGACGTAGCATCGGTGGGACCGGTCGATCCTGAAATCGGCGTGTTGCGGATCGACCGGGCCGATGGCAGCCCGCTGGCCATTCTTTACAACTTCGCCTGCCATCCAATTCAAGGTGTGCCAAGTCGCGGCAACACAGCCGATATCACCGGGTTTTCATCCAAGGTCATCGAAGAGAATCTTGGCGATCAGACCGTGGCATTGTTCCTGCAGGGATGTGGTGGCGATATCAATCCTGTCTTCTACAAAGACGTTGACCATCCGCGGGATGCTGAACCGCTGGGCAATATGCTCGGGCTCAGCACGCTACGAGCCGCCCGCCAGGTGAAAACAAAATCTGATGATCGCTTGACCGTGCTGAATGAAACACTGCAACTGCCGAGAGCCGATTTGGCTGAAAGAATTGTCGAAATGGAATCACAACGTGACCAGCTTGCCAAGTCGCTGCGCGGTACAACATTGAGTTTGAAATCGTTTCTTCCCCTGATTGTTAAACACCGCTTGTCAAGCGAATTTCCGTCCTACTATTCGCATCGCTACTTGCACGAGCAAGAAATTGGCCGGGATGACTTGGCGAAGTTAGACAGTGAGAATCGAGCCGCGATCAAGCAATACATTCGCAACATCCAAACAATGGAACAGCTGACCCGATTGAACACAAATCTGGCCTTACTGCAAAAGCACCAACTTCAGAATGTGGAGTCGGGTAGCCGAACCGTTCCGGTTGAATTGCTGGGAGTGCGAATCGGTGATTTCGTACTGACCAGTTTTCCCGGAGAATTAACTGTCCAAATTGGCTTGAACATCAAAGCCAATTCGCCGCATGAATTCACATTCGTAGCCGGCTATACCAACGGCTACATCTACTACGCCCCCACGACCAGGCAACTCAGCAACGTCGGTGGCGCCCAGGAAGACAGCGACTGCATTCTGGCGCCGCATTGGCAGGCCATTTACGAAAACAAGGCGGCCGAGATTCTGGCCCGACTCTGAGCTTTTTCCAAGTTTCAAAGTTCAAGCTCGGTTCAGATTCCAGATCCTAGATTTCAGATCTTAGATGTTTTGCTTTCTTGATCCCGGGGGAGATCAAGATCCCGCGGGCATTCTTGGAGCTTGGAAACCCGAAAGTCAAAAATTTGCTCCCGGCGTGCGGGGCTGGTATACCGTGAGCACCAACCCGTCTGCCCACGGCGGTGCGGCGGTCGCAATTACCGCGCTTCGACTTGACGGGTAAGTGCCCCCTTAAGCATCCCACCTTGATCCGCCAGTTGCTGGAGTTACATCGATGGCTGACATGGATAAGTACCTGCAAGCGATCCAAAAAAACGAAGGATCCGACCTTCACGTCAGCACTGGTTCACCGCCGATTCTGCGGGTTCACGGAACGATGGCTCCTTTGAAAGCGTCACCGTTCACCGCGGAGCAAGTCCAAAATTTGCTCGATGGAATCATGACCGAGGCGGCCAGGAAATCATTTAGCGAAACCGGTGATGCCGACTGGGCGTATGAAGTCAAAGACCTGGCACGTTTCCGCTGCAATGCCTTCATGGATCGCCGCGGACCCGGTGCGGTCTTTCGCATCATTCCCAACGACTTCATGACGGCCGAGGAACTAAACCTACCCGAGGCGATTATCAATCTGTGCACGTTGCCCAAAGGTTTGGTGCTGGTGACTGGACCCACAGGTTCGGGAAAGAGCACTACGTTGACGGCGATGATCGACTATATCAACAAGCATCGCACGGACCACGTGATCACCATCGAAGACCCAATCGAATTTGTGCACGAGAACAAAAAGTGTTTGATCAACCAACGCGAGGTTCATACGCACACGGAATCTTTTTCCAGAGCCCTCCGCGCTGCCTTGCGAGAAGATCCCGATATTGTGCTGGTCGGCGAAATGCGCGATTTGGAAACCACACACATCGCCATCGAAACAGCAGAAACTGGTCACCTTGTCTTCGGTACCCTGCACACGACGACGGCAGCGTCAACGGTGGATCGTGCGATCGATCAATTTCCCGCGGACAGTCAGGCGCAGATCCGCACAATGCTGGCAACAAGTCTGAAAGGAGTGGTCGCGCAGACCTTGTGCAAACGGATTCCCAAAGGAAGAATCGCTGCGTTGGAAGTGTTGATTGTCAACAATGCGGTCGCTAATCAGATTCGCGAGGGGAAAACTTTTCAAATCGAATCGGCGATGCAGGTCGGACGCAAAGAGGGCAATATGCTGATGAACGACGCTCTGCTGCAGCATGTGATTGATGGCAACGTGGAGCCCGAAGAAGCCCTCCATCGATCCTTGAAACGCATCGACATGATCGACAAACTAAGGGGCAAAGGTTTTGAAATCGAAGTTCATGCGTCCGAAGAAGTCTAAGCGTGTAATCGGACCGACGTTAATCATGCCCGGCCCAGCTCCCGACGAGAGCCCGGCTCAGCAGGAGCTTCGCCCTCCGCCTGCACTGTCTTGCGCGTTCAGCCGTTCAGCCGCGAGAACACGAGCCCTTACACGTCCGGCGTTTGGGACGGTGTCACGGGGGTCGCTGCCGGCGGCAATACCATATCGCCCATTTCACACATCAATTTCCCAGTCACTGCAGTGGGCGCCTGCGGAAACCAGCGTTCGACTAGCGGTTCCATCTGTTTCCCGATCCAAGGCGCTGCCGCAAATAGGCCCGCGCTTGAGGTGATCAAAGCCACCAGCGCGGCAATCGAAAACTGAAATCGACGTCCGCTCAACCGCTTACCCGGCAGCGCACATTCGCTGGTCACGATCGTGCCGTCGGGGCGACGAAAGATCCTGGCGCAAATCTTTTTGTCCCCATCGCCGATCAACTGCAATGCTTCGCTCCGTGTCATTGCGGCGATGTTGAAAACATACTTTTCGCAGCGGCTACAAAATCGCTTGCGGGCATCGCCGTCCATCCGGTCCCAGTCCATCGTGCAGGGAGTATTGATCACCAAATCACTCAAGTCCCGCGGGGCTGCCGCGCTTTGGACTAACTTGACCATCAGAATTCACTCCGTAATCTTCATTTCCGCTGTCAGCAGTCATAACGATCGCCACGACCTGGAACTTAGACGATTTCGACAAATATTCTGAAATTGCAGGCTCCGGTTGCGGGCCCAATCGCGCCCATCCC
>JBFJVZ010000476.1:0-5094 GCA_041623895.1 Pirellulaceae bacterium
CGAGCGTTGCTGCTGTTGCCACGCTATTTGGTTCGTCAGTTGCCGACGATTCAAAACGGCCTGAAATTGATCAAGGTGCCGTAGCGTGGCGGAGCCCCTCCGCATGCGGAACAATGACCTCAACGGTTCCCCGCACCGTTGGTAGACGGCACTGAAGTAACCGTGGGGTTTATTGTTCTTCCATGCACTTATTGATTTAAGGATTTCTTTCGTGCAGCACGTCGATGTGAAAGTTCACGGATCGGTCGCGACGATCATGATGGACCGGCCCCAATGCCGAAACGCGCTGAGCCCACAAATGTTCGCGGACTTAAGAATTGCTCTCTCCGACATCCATCAGGAGAAGCGCGTGGGTGCCGTCGTGCTGACCGGTGCCGGCGAGCATTTTTGCGCAGGTATCGATTTGAAGGTTTTCGGTGAAATTGTCGAAATGTCCCAGCAGGCGGCGTTGAGCGAATGGCTATCGATCTGGCGTCAGTTAACAGAACTGCTGGAAGACATGCTGCGATTCCCCAAGCCGATCATTGCGGCCGTCGATGGGGCCGCGGTCGGCGCCGGTTTGGCACTTGCCCTGGCAGCCGACATGCTGGTCATGTCCAGCCGCGGCACGCTTTCGGCAATCGCCGTGCGTCGCGGATTGGTTGGTGGAGCGACGGCGGCTCTCTTGACATTTCGCTTTGGTGCGGCGATCGCCGCGCGAATGGCCTTGGCCGGAGAGACTTTCAACGCCCAGGAAGCCTATCGGCTGGGGATGTGCACGGAACCGGTCGCCGCCGAGCAGATTTGGGTTGCGGCATCACAAATCGCCGAACAATGCACCCGCGCGCCGCGAGAAGCTCTCCAGGCGACCAAACGCCTTTTGAATGAAAGTATCGGCGAGACACTATTTACGCAGTTATCCGCCGGTGCGGCTGACAGCGCCACCGCCTGCACGACCGAAGCCGCAACCGAGGGCATCAAGTCCTTTTTGGAAAACCGGCCGCCGAACTGGCCGTAAAGGAAGCCAGCACATCGCGCCACTTCTTATCAGCCGCCGTGCGTTCGTTAGCACCCGGTTACGGCAGCCGAAAACGACTGAACCGTGGGCCCCAAAAGTGATGCTGTCCAGCTAAAGTTCATCGCTGGGATCGCTGCACCAGCGATTGAGCGCCTCGAGAACTTTGTCGCGTTCATCTCCGCTTGTCCAAAGTGAATCGTCGGCATCCAGCCTGATCTCGTACTCGCCTTCGCGCATACAGTCGTCTTCACCGCAAAAATGAGGCACGGCACTGACCCACAAGATGCGATACAGCGGCACGTGCTTGTCATCGATGATGATAAGTGGTGAGTCCATGGTAATGCTAAGCGTTTGAATTTGAAGATATCAGAGTCGGCCGTCAGTGGCCTAATTCTTTGCTCCGATTTGCTGACGCCTCAACCGCCGCGACGAGTGCGCCCCGCAGACCATTTTGCTCCAGCACCTTCAGTGCGGCAATCGTTGTACCCCCGGGGCTCGCCACAGCGTCTTTCAACTTCCCCGGGTGCTGGCCGGTTTCGGCAATCATTTTCGCGGTTCCGAGCACGGTTTGCGTGGCAAGTTGGATCGCCAGCGGTCTGGATAACCCCGCCAGGACACCCCCGTCGGCGAGCGCCTCGATGATCAGACAAACATAGGCTGGGCCTGAGCCACTGAGTCCGGTGACCGCATCCATTTGTGACTCATCCACTCGGACTGCCAGGCCGACACTGCTGAGCATCGAATCGATACGCTGAAAGTCATCTTCGCTGACCTGGTCCGCGCCGCAATACGCACTCGCGCCGGCGCCAACCAGGCTGGGTGTGTTCGGCATCACGCGGACCACGCGGCGGTGGCCGATCCAGCCGCATAACTTTTCCAAGCTGATGCCGGCTGCGATGGAAACCACCAGCTTGCCATCATAAGCGGCGGATTCCAGCTGCGCGACAGTGGGAATCACATTCGGTTTCACAGCCAGCAAGACCAGTTCGGCGGTGGCGATCGCCCCGCATAAATCGTCACCGACTTGCACCTGGGGATGGTGATCCTGCCACCAGCGCCGGCTTTCGCTACTGGGTTCAACCACGCTAACCGATGCCGCCCCGATTACATCGCTGGCCAACATTCCGCCCACCAGGGCCCGGCCCATCTGGCCTCCGCCAACCACTGCCATTTGCCACTTCTTCATCAAATCTACTCGCGTTTATTGGGCCTGATCAGCCTTGTCAATTGACCGCACTGGCTACCGACTCTAAATTGATCGGTTTTTTGGTCCCCAAAAATGCGGTCGAAATCTTTCCTCTTTGGGCCGAGTGCACGAATATGACCCACTTTCCTGCCCTCGCAAACGCCTTCGGAGAATTCAGCGTGGAAGAAGCGATTGGTAAAGCCGACACGTTGATCGAAGCGATGGCGTGGATCCGGCGATTTCGCGGCAAAACAACGGTCATCAAACTTGGTGGCAGCGTCCTGGAGGACGAGGAAGCTTTGATGCACATCTTACTGGATGTGATCTTTATGGAAACGGTTGGTATGCGTCCGGTGATCGTGCACGGAGGCGGCAAGGCAATCAACCGGGCATTGGCCGAAAGCGGCGTCGAACCACATTTTGTTCACGGTCGCCGGGTCACCGATGAAGCGACCTTGCAAGTCGTCAGGCGTGTCTTGGCAGGTGATGTGAATGTGTTCTTGACTGAAGAGATTGAGCGGTTGGGTGGCCGCGCGATGAATCTTTCTTTTGATACCACCAATGTTTTATTCGGTGAAAAGCTGAAACTTGATTCCGGCGACGATCTTGGCTTCGTCGGCCACGTCACCCGAGTCGACCGCGGCGTGATTGAAGGCCTTTCCTACACTGATCAGGTGCCAGTGATTCCCAGCATGTGCGAGGGTCACGATGGGCAGTATTTCAATGTCAACGCCGACACCGCTGCCATGGCTGTGGCCCAGGCGCTGGGTGCCGAAAAACTAGTTTTTCTTTCAGATGTCAACGGCGTGCGCCGCGATAAAGACGATCCCGACACGATCATCCATTCGCTCTCTGCCGCCGAAGCCAATCAGCTGATCGATGACGGAATCATCGACACGGGCATGATTCCCAAAGTCCAAGCGTGCTTAGAGACTCTTGACCGCGGCGTGAAGAAAGTTCACATCATCGACGGGCGTTTACGACACTCCCTGTTGTTGGAAATCTACACCACCGCCGGTGTCGGCACGGAGATTCACAAGTAATCGAATTCTCGGCGAACCTGTTGCTGGTGCTCTGTGACTTTGCTCTTTTCCCAGCCGCCAACCGTAAACCTCCAGCTGCAGCGAGGTAATCCCAATGCAACACCTGTTGACTCTATTCGACGTCGAACCCGCGGATGTGCGGTCGATCCTGACTACCGCGGCCACGCTGAAGCAGAAACTTGCTGCCGGAATACGGCCGCCCGTGCTGGAGCGATTTGTTTTGGCAATGCTGTTCGAGAAACCGAGTTTGCGGACTCGTGTCAGCTTCGAGACCGGAATCGCGCAATTGGGAGGTTCAAGCCTGTTTTTGGGCGAAGACGTCGGTTGGGGGAAACGCGAATCGACTTCCGACTTTACAAATGTGTTGGGAGAATTCGTTGATGCGGTCGTTTGTCGTTCCAAGTCACATGATCGTGTGGAGCAATTGGCAAGCTTCAATGCCTTGCCCGTCATCAATGGCTTGACCGATCTGTCCCATCCCTGCCAGGCCCTGGCCGATGTGATGACGATCGGCGAATCACTGGGCGACTACGCGGGAAAACATCTTGTCTTTGTCGGTGATGGAAACAACGTTGCTCACTCGTTGGCACTGATTTGCGCGATGCTGGGGATGAAGTTCACGCTCGCCTGCCCCGAAGGCTACACCATGGATGCGAAATGGTTGCAACGCATCGCGACTGCTTATCCGGGTGCCACGATCCAGCAGATTCACGACGCCAAGGCAGCAGTTACGAGTGCCGATGCAATCTATACCGACGTTTGGACCAGCATGGGCCAGGAAGCCGAATCGGCCAAACGCAAACAGGCATTTGCTGGATATCAGGTAAATCGCGATTTGATGGCTGCCGCCCCGGACCACGCTCGTGTCCTGCACTGTCTGCCGGCAGTACGCGGTGAGGAAATCACCGATGAAGTCATCGACAGTGCACAAAGCGACGTGATTCGCCAAGCCGGCAACCGCATGCATGCGCAAAAAGGCTTGCTCGTCTGGATGCTCAACCGGGCATGGATTGACGAAAACATTCCCTCATAGTCATGGCCCCGCGACTCCGCTCGCCGGCGTTATTTATGTTAGCCCCCACGAGCGGAGACGCGGGGCCATCAAGAAAGATCACATGCGCCCATCCGATCAACTCCGTGACGTTGAAATTCAAGTCGGTTATCTGGAATCCAATCCAGCCAGCGTTTTATACCGTTGCGGAAAGACGATTGTGCTGTGCACCGCCTCACTAGAATCCAATGTTCCGCCTTGGTTGGAAGGCAAGGGCAAAGGTTGGGTCACGGCCGAATACAACATGTTGCCGGGCAGCACAAGCCCGCGGAAACGCCGTGAACGTAATGGCAAGTTGGATGGGCGGACAACCGAAATTCAGCGTCTGATCGGACGCAGCTTGAGAGCCACGATCGACCTGGTTGCCCTCGGCGAAAACTCGATTGTCGTCGACTGTGACGTGCTGCAAGCCGATGGCGGCACCAGAACCGCAGCCATCACCGGCGGCTTCGTCGCTTTGGCGAAAGCCGTCCAGCAAGCAGTGCCCGGTTCGACCGTCGGCAACGGACCGCTGCACGACAGTGTGGCAGCGGTCAGCGTGGGACTGATCGATGGCGACGTCAAATTGGACCTCGATTACGAGTTGGACGTTGCCGCGGATGTCGACATGAATGTTGTCATGACCGGCGGCGGCAAGTTCATCGAAATCCAAGGCACAGGCGAAGAAGCCACCTTTGACGATCAACAATTGGCAAGCCTGCTGAAACTTGCAAAGAAAGGAATCGCCGAGTTGACTGAGCAACAGATAGCAGCGCTCAAGTAGTGGCACTGTGAATTTATAGTCGTCCGACGCTCCCCGTCGGAACGGAAAAACAAA
>JBFJVZ010000477.1:0-5085 GCA_041623895.1 Pirellulaceae bacterium
GTGATGTCCAGCATGCCCAGCGGGCGCCCCTGATCATCGATGATGGGCAACTCACTGATCCGCAGACGCGACATCGTGGCGATCGCATCCGCCAGCATCGACCCGCTGAGCGCCGTCGATGGATTTTCGGTCATCCGCTTTTTGATCGGTTCATCTAACGCCCCGTCACAACGCGACTCCAGCAACCGCGCGAGATCGCTGTCGGTGAACAGCCCCGACAGTCGGCCGGCTTCGTCGGTCAGCATGATCGCTCCGCTACGACGCCCGTTCATGGCTGTGGCAACCATTGCGACGCGGATAATGCTGGTCTCCGCAACCACACGGCAGGCGTTTAGCGGACGCATGATCTGGTCGACACTGGCGAGCTTTTTGCCAAGCGCGCCGCCGGGATGGAAGCGGGCGAAATCCTGCGGCGTGAATTCACGCAACCGGCTGGCCAATAAGGCGATCGCATCGCCAACAGCCATCATCACCGCGGTGCTGCTGGTCGGCGCCAAACCATTCGGGCAAGCTTCCTGGTGCCGGCCAATTGCAACCACACAGTCCGCGGCCACCGCTAAGGGGTTGTCTTCGCTAGCAGTGATGGCGATCAATCCTGTTGAATTCTCACGCAAATGCGACGCGATCCGAACCACTTCTTCGCTACGACCCGAATTGGATATCGCCCAGACGAGATCGCCGGGTCGAAGACGACCGAGGTCGCCATGGATCGCCTCGGCCGGATGCAAAAAGTGCGCGGGCGTACCGGTGCTGCCAAGGGTCGCAACCAGTTTTTGACCAACCAAGCCGGCCTTGCCGACGCCGGTTACGATCACGCATCCGTCACAAGCCGCCGTCAATTCTGCTGCCCGAACCGCCTCCGGTGATACCGACGACGCGCACGCGTTGATCGCCGCACCCTCGGCGGCAATCATTTCTCGCAGCATGCGCAATCGCTCCATCAACGTCTGGGGTGCGGCCAACCTCTGGGGCGTGGCCCGCGCATGGGGCGTCGAGGCGGGATTCAGTTCAGCAGACACGAGACCTTCCTTGGTACTTCGCGCGATCGGCGGACAATTCTCGGCCAATACTAGCCAGAATTGCAGGGCCGAGACAACTCGAGTCGTTGCGAATGCTGGCAATCCAGGCAGTCTGGGTTATCGTCTTGGCGGGTCAAATACGAAACTGGCCGATTGCTAAGATATCGCCGATTGTTTGTGCTCTCATGGGAGGCTCTGTATTGAGCAATTCAGATTCAGATCCGATCGACGAAATTACCGAGACCTCAGAACAGGATCAGGACTCATCCAAGGGCTGGCGCAGCGAGGATTGGCTGGCTGTTTGTCTTGGGCTGGCGATATTGCTCGGAGCCTTTCTGTGCGGTTGGTCGACGATTGAAATCGGCGCCGATCACCCCTGGAAGCCGTATGTGGGAAAGCCCGGTTCTTGGGAGTCGAATCCTCTGCACTCGCTGGCAAACTGGCCCATGTTGATTGGGCCGTTGATGCTTTCCATGCTCGGCTTTGGAATCGCACGAGGCTTGCAAGGGCATTCGGCCGCAAAATTCCTGATCGCTTTTCCGGCCGTGTTTCTGCTGGCATCATTGGCTTACATCATGGCCGGCCAAGTTACCGTCAAGCATTACAACCTTGAATACGCTCTTTGGGCTTTGGTCGTCGGGTTGGTGATCAGTAACACGATTGGGGTGGCCGATTGGCTGCGGCCAGCCGTGTTGACCGAGTTGTACATCAAGACCGGCTTAGTGATCTTGGGCGCGGAAGTTTTATGGCACCGCCTGGTCGCGCTGGGGTTGCCGGGCATTTTCGTTGCTTGGGTCGTGACCCCGATTGTCCTGATCACAACCTATTGGTTTGGGACTCGCATTCTGAAGATACCGAGCCGTTCGTTGAACATGGTGATCAGCGCGGACATGTCGGTGTGCGGCGTATCGGCGGCGATCGCGACGGCCGCCAGCTGCCGCGCAAAGAAAGAGGAACTATCGTTCGCGATCAGCATCTCCCTGTTCTTTACCGTGATCATGATGGTGGCCATGCCGTTGATCATTCGCTACATCGGCCTCAGTAATGTCGTTGGCGGTGCTTGGATGGGAGGAACGATCGATTCGACCGGCGCAGTCGCCGCTGCGGGCGCATCGCTGGACGAAGTGGCTGAGCAAACGGCGGCCACGGTCAAAATGATTCAAAACATTCTGATTGGCGTTACTGCATTCGCTGTGGCGCTCTACTGGGTGATGTTCGTCGAACGTGAACAAAACTCCGCCAAGCCGGACGCCTGGGAGATTTGGCGGCGGTTTCCCAAATTCGTTTTGGGATTCGTGGCCGCATCCATCATCTTTACCTTGTTCAGCAATTTACTGGAGGGTGGTGAACAACTGGTTCAAACCACGGTCAAGCAAGCCAGCAAAGGAGTTCGTGGCTGGTTTTTCTGCCTGGCGTTCGTCAGCATTGGGTTAGAATCAAAATTCAGCGATTTGAAAAAGCATCTTCACGGCGGTAAGCCACTGGTGCTCTATTTGTGCGGACAGAGTCTGAATCTGATTCTGACATTGGCAATGGCATACTTGATGTTTGGAGTCATTTTTGCGGACTACATCCAGGAGATGCTGGCGAAATGAATCGGCGCGGCTGGAAATCACTGACGATCTGTTGCGTGCTGGGAATCATCATCTGGATCTTTTTGCTTCCTTGGCTTGCGCGGCAAGAGCATGTCCGCAAAATGATTGATCGCAACGAAGCCGCCGGAATTGACCCCAGCGCCATGTTCTACAGCGATCTGGAGCATTTGACGTACGAGAAGGGATTTCTCCGCCGCTCGAAGTAGTGCCGTACATCGCGGTATTGGATGTGAACGAAACGATTAACCCATACGCTGTAACCACCAGCGGCGAAAGTCTACTTGAGCCGATTCATTTTGGCGGCCTGGCAACACGCGATGACTTGATGATGTCGCTGCTCGATTCGCCACCCAAGTCTGGTCTGGCGCGACTGAAGTATCCGGCGGCAGTCTCATTGGTGTTCGGGATGCTGTGGCTGATTGACGTTGAGTTTACCGATGATGACGAGACTCTGCCATCATTCGTCTGGATACTAGTGGCGTTCATGCTGTTGCCAGGATGGATGCATCTTTCCCGTCGCCTGACGCCGGGACGCCGCAAGCAGATCGAGCGGATCAATGTGATGGCAGCGCGTCGTAAGCCCACCAGGGGATGGATCGACGAAGAAATGCTGGTGATCCACGACGAGAACTCGGCGATTCGTGCGAGCTGGAGTTTTTTTGGTCCAGCGCTCGTTTTCCCCACGCATCTTTTGTTGCCGCTGACCAGTGACGCAAGTCGTCGCGTCGTTCTGCCCTGGCGATTCTTTTTTTCGCCCGAAGATGTCCGCTTGCTCTGTCAAACCTTGCAAGGCAAATCTCTGTTGATGGTCAACGTGCCCCCTAATGATCGGCAACTGCAGGGATTGCTGGACCAACGACAAAGTTTTGCCGCGGTGGACGTTGCCCGGGCTCGTCAATGGTCCGCTGACGACTGGCCGTTCGATTCGTCGCGCGAAGGTCAGTTCGAAACGACGATTGACCTGGCGGCAACCCTCACGTCACGGCGGTTTGCCCTCTACACTTCGCTCGGTGTCATCGCGATTTTGATCTGGTATTTCTTGCCGCTTTGGGTCGCTATCCTGGGTTGGCTCGCGCAGCAGTATGCGACCTTCGGCGATTGGAGCTTTCTACATCTTCGATTGGTTTCCACGCTGCTGATCCTGATCCCTGCCGGTGCAGCGTTGGCATTTTTCGTTTACGTGATTTTCCAGTCGCTGTTTGCGTCGCGCAAGATCCAAAAGCGACCGTTCAGGGTGCTGCTGCGAGACGCTGGCGTCCACCTGTCTCACGAATCCTTTGAATCATGGTTCACATGGTTGGCAACCAAGGAAGTGATTGCCGAAGACGATTGCGTCGGCTGGATCGACGAAGAATCAGGGGATGAAATTCGGTTTCCAAAAATCTGCTTTGCGGAGGAAGCAACTTTTCAGGAGTTCAAGACCATGCTGCAGTCGTTTGCTGCCGGCGCACCAGCGGATGTGCCCGCCGGCTGACCGCCTATCCCGGAAACATAGGTGCCAGGGGAGAACCGTCATCGCCGAAATCCGTGTCAGCGATGAACAGCCGTCCGGCATTCGGGCATTGTTGCTGGACATCATCACTCATGTGCTCGACTGCGGTGGTAATCACCAGTTTCAATCCACCATCGTGTCGCACCAACGCGGGGCAAGTATTTTGCGGGGAAAGGGGCGTTTGCCAGGTAACTTTCCATTCACCCGAGGCGATGTCGTAAAGTCGTGTCTGCCCATCTGCGGCGACTGCTGGCAAGAACATCGAAACAATCAACCCGCTGCCGTCCGGTGTCAGGATCGCGCCATCGGGGACCGCCGGATCGCTGGTCAAATCCAAAATCACGCGTGCCTCACCAAGCTTTCCCGCGTCGATGTCGATCGGATAGGCCACGACTTGACGAGTCGGTGAATCGATATCGATCAGCTCCATGCCGCCGCTCGCGGCCCGAATTGCTTTGCCGTTGCTGCAAATCTGGTCGTCGCGCAAGCGAATCAACTTTTCATCGCGACCACGCCACAAATACAAGCCAGCCTTCCTGGTGGCAAACTCCAAATCTTTGGTACCAAAAATCAGATTGTCCTGATAAACCATGCCGTCGTTGATGATTGTATTGTCGACGTCGCTGTCGATGCCGTCACAAAACGCGGTCCAGGTTTTGCTATCCGTATCGTAAAACCCCAGCGACCGTTCACAGCCGATCACGAATTTTCCGGCACTGGAACAGGGGAAAGCAAAACCGGGCCGGCCGGGTAACTCAAAAGTTTCGTTTTGGCCAGATTTCACGTTGTAGCGATTCAAACTACCCACTTTGGCATCGCCGCCGTGTTGGATCCCGACCCAAGAAATCAAGCTCTCCGCCAACGGATAGGGACCCTCCGGTAAGTAGCGAAGTGCATCCGAATCAGGAACATTCAGCGGGGTCGCTTGGCGGATTTCAGTCATGATCGATGTCAAAGTTCACGCGTTGGTGGTCAGGAA
>JBFJVZ010000478.1:0-5047 GCA_041623895.1 Pirellulaceae bacterium
TCACACAGCCCGGCACGTTACCGTAGCGGCGCGCCGCAGCTGGGTAAAAACACAAAAACGGACTTACACCGGTGCTTTGCTGCAAACGTAAACTTTCAAAGAATGGTGGGCAGTTTCGATGACGCGATTGCTGGGCGGCGCCGGGCCATCCACATTCGGGTAGATATCATCCGGGGGCGCGGCGCCGGTGTCCAGAAACAGGTTCCACTCCATGCCCCGGCCTAGCTCGGGTAAGGAAAATTTGCGGATTTGGCCGGTGCTGTTGAAGATCATGATCACGTCCCGTCCCAATCCTTCGGGATCGTCCAGCCGGCTGGGCGCGGCAACATAGGCCATCATCGCCAGTTCATGCTGCTGCCAATCCAGCGGATTGCCGTCTTCGTCGTACCATGACACGTCGGGGATCATGCGACCGTCAACGGGTGTTCCCGACAGGAATTCGCGCCGCCGCACGGTGGGTTGGTCGCGGCGGAATTGAATCAGCGAGCGAACAAATCTGACCAGATCTGAGTTCTTTTCGACCAGCCTCCAGTCAAACCAACTGATATCGTTGTCCTGGCAGTAGGCGTTGTTATTGCCTTTTTGGGTCCGCCGGGCCTCGTCACCGCTGACAATCATGGGAACGCCCTGGCTGAGCAGTAGCGAGCCCAGCATGTTGCGGATTTGCCGCGCACGAATTGTGTTGATCGATTTCTTTCGCGTGGCTCCCTCGGCGCCATAGTTGTCGCTGATGTTGTGGTTGTCGCCGTCACAATTGTTCTCGCCATTATCGATATTGTGTTTTTCTTTGTACGACACCAGATCATTCATCGTGAAGCCATCGTGGCTGGTGATGAAGTTGATGCTGCAGAACGGGGGTCTGCCGGCGTGTTGGTACAAGTCGCTGCTGCCGGCCAGTCTGGTGGCAAAAGCACCCAGCGTTCCTCCGTCGCCTCGCCAGAATCCTCGCATGTCGTCGCGATATCGCCCGTTCCACTCGGCCCAGCGGTGATTGCCGAACGACCCGACCTGGTAGGCGCCGGCAGCATCCCATGCTTCGGCGATGATCTTGGTGTCGGCCAAGAGCGGATCTTCGGCGATGATCTCCACCATGGGCGGATTGGGGATCAGGTTTCCTGAAGTATCGCGGCTCAGAATGCTGGCCAGATCGAAGCGAAAGCCATCGACGTGGTAATTGTGAACCCAATGTCGCAAGCAATGAAAAATCATTTCGCGGACAACGGGATGGTTGCCGTTGAGGGTGTTGCCGCAGCCGCTGTAGTTGGAGTAATGCTTGCCTTCGCTGAGAATGTAATAAACCTGGTTTTCCAGGCCTTTGAACGACAGCGTCGGGCCCTGCTCATTGCCCTCGCAGGTATGGTTAAAGACCACGTCCAAGATGACTTCGATGCCCGCCGCGTGAAGCGCTTTGACCATCTCCTTGAATTCACGCATCTGCGCACCGGGAGTGGAATCGTAGGCATAGCCGCGATGCGGCGAGAAAAACGACATCGGATCGTAGCCCCAATAATTGGGGTGCTGCATTTTCTTGCCGTAAATGTCGCGGATCGGAAATTCGTTGACCGGCATCAGTTCAACGGCGGTGATGCCGAGCGATTGCAAGTAAGGAATCTTTTCGATCACACCCAAGTAAGTGCCCGGCGCGGTGACCTTGGCGGTTCGGCTTTTGGTAAAACCCCGCACATGCATTTCGTAAATCACCGACTCGCTGACGTCCCGGCGAATGTGCCGATCGCCTTCCCAGTCAAACGAGTCATCGACGACAACACATTTTGGCGGGCGAATCACGCCATCAGCGCAACGCTGGAATGTCCCAGCCAAGGCATGCGCGTAAGGATCAATCAAGCGTGCCGTCGAATCGAATCGATGCCCGCGGTCGGGATCCCAGGGGCCGCTGGCCTGCAAATGGTAAAGCTGTCCGTGCGCCAGCCCGGGGATGTTCAAACTCCAAACATCTCCCCAGCGATCGGTGTCGGGATCAAAGTCGATGATTTCCGCTGGTTCGCGATCGGTGACTTTGTTGTACAGCAACAGTCGCATGGCCGTCGCTGATCGGCTGAAGACTGAAAACTGAACACCCAATTCATGGAGCGTCGGCCCAAATGGCGGCTGATACGCGAATTGGACGTGTGAAACAGGTTGGCGCATGAGCATGCTGCAGATCTCTCCGTTGATTTCGTATCGCATCCGGCCAGCGACCGGATCGCTGAGTGGCGATGGTTTTTCGTAACTTCACAACCGTTGTCCCACGACAACGTTAGTGAACGAAAAACCCTACCACCTGCCATCGCCAATGCCGCACGATCTAAGTTGCCAAGCTCCAAATCTCTCTGGTAGCGAAGCCAACACGACGTTTAGCGATTCCGTAGCGGAGAAACCTCCCATGGGGGTGAGCGAAACGATACGGGTTACAACAAACGCACACGATCGGAAACGGTCGGCCTGATCGAGCTTGCCTTCTGCGAGGAATGATCATGCAGGATGGGCCGGCTCCGACTCTGCCGTCTGGGAAAAGCATAGCGAACCTGCAAAAGCGACTGAATGGGCGGTGTGCTCCTTGACGCCTATCCCAATGCTGCTCCGATCGTCAAAATACTGCCTAAATCCCGTTTAGCTGCCATTCCAGCCCCAATACCGATCCAATGGCCACCTATAAAGACGCCGGCGTCGATCTTGATATCTATGCCGAATCAATGAGCCGATTGCCTCGGTTAATGCATCGTACCTTCAGTCCCCGTGTGATTCCCAACGAAGGCGGCTTTGCAGGTCTTTTTCGCCTCGATTTCCCAGGCAAGTTGTTTTCGCGAAATTACAGCGAACCGGTGTTGGTCAGTGGAACCGATGGCGTCGGCACCAAATTGGTCATCGCGCAACAAACAGGCCGGCACAGTACGGTGGGGATTGATCTGGTCGCGATGTGCGTGAATGACTTGCTTTGCACCGGCGGTGAGCCGCTGTTCTTTCTGGACTACGTGGCGATGGGTCGTGATGATCCGACGCGACTGGAAGCGATCGTGCAAGGAATCAGTGATGGTTGCATCGCCGCGGATATGGCGCTGCTGGGTGGCGAAACGGCAATCATGCCCGATTGTTACGGCCCGGATGATTACGATTTGGCTGGTTTTGCCGTGGGGGTCGTCGAGCGAAAACGGCTGGTCAATGGCAAGTTCATTGGTAACGGCGACGTGGTTCTGGGGCTCGCAGCAAGTGGCCTGCACAGCAACGGATTTAGCCTGGTCCGTAAAGTCATCAAAGATGCAAATCTTAGTTGGGACGATCAACCCGAATCGCTGGGCGGCTGCTCCCTTGCCGATGTCTGTTTGGAACCGACCCGAATCTACACGTCCATCGTTCGAGCGGTGCAGTCGCACTATCGAGTGAAGCAAGTCATCCACGGCCTGGCCCACATTACCGGTGGAGGCATCGAAGAGAACCTGGATCGGGTGCTGCCCAAGAACGTGGACGCCGAGATCGATGCCCAATCGTGGCAAGCGCCGACCATTTACCGATGGCTGCAGCAGACCGGTGGCATCGAAACAGCCGAAATGCGGCGCGTCTTCAATATGGGAATCGGAATGACGATGGTCGTCAGCGAGTTTTATGCCGCCAGCATCGCTTCACAAGTCAACGATTTGGGGGTCGACTGCATCCCGATCGGGCGGATTGTCGCGGGGTCCGGGCAGGTACGCTATGTCCAGCCCTGACGCCCCCGGTTACCGAAACCCACGGGAATTGGCGACTTTGCACTGTTGGCCACAATAGGAAGCATTTAGCGAACCGTCGTGGTAAACTGGGCGAAGAAAAGGAGTTGCCGCGGTTTTGCCCCTTTCCTACCATTCCAACGGCGGGAAGCGGCGCACGGCAGCCTCGTTCTCGTCTGATTTACCCCGTTTCAAGATCTGCCAGGAACCCGTTATGGATCGTCGTGTGCACCAGCTGTCTGCCAGTTCTGGCCTTTCTAAGAAATTCGTCTCGATGCGATACGGCTTGATTGCCGCCGTGTTGTTGGGATTCTGTCCAACGATCAACGGCCAGGATACGGAAATCCTGCTCGCCAAGCCCTCACCTCGTGATGGAGTGGTTGCCAGGCTGGTTGCCAGTTTGATGCCCCGGAATCACATCTCTACGACCAAGTTGAACGATACGATCAGCCAGCGGGCTATGAAACTGTTCATCGAAACTCTGGATCCGCTGAAGTTGTATTTTCTGCAATCGGATATCGACGAGTTTCAGAAGGCCTCCAATCAAATCGACGATATGGTTCGCGTCGGGGATTTATCCTTGGGCTACGATATCTTTCATCGGTTCACGGACCGAGTTGAAGAGCGTGTTGCGGATGCCCAAAAATTGCTGGATGGAGAGTTCGACTTCGACAAAGACGAGTCGATCATTGTCGACCCCGAAGCAGCATCCTATGCAAAGAATGCCGACGAAGCGAGAGATCGTTGGCGGCGGCAAATCAAGTACGCGCTGTTGGATTTGAAAGACGACGGCAAAGAGGGAGCTGAAGCTATCGAACAACTGAGGCGGCGATACAGCCGATACGGCCGCCGCTGGAAGCAAACCGATAGCGATGACATTCTGGAGATGTACTTGAGTGCTGTCACGATGGGCTATGACCCGCATTCGACTTATATGTCACCGAGCACGTTGGATGATTTTACCATCCAAATGCGTTTGAACTTGGAGGGCATCGGAGCCGCACTGCGAGAAAAAGATGGTAGCACGGTTGTGACCAGTGTGATCCCGGGTGGTGCCGCGTCAAAGCACGGCAAACTGAAGCCGGACGATGTGATCGTCAGCGTCGGACAGGGTGACGATGGCGAGATGGTCGACATTGTGGAAATGCCACTGCAAGATGTTGTCGGGCTGATTCGCGGAAAAGCGGGCTCGACCGTGCGACTGGGTGTCAAACCAAGCGGAGCGGGTGCAGCAATCGAATACAAGATCGTCAGGGCTCGAGTCGAATTGGAAGAATCGGCGGCTCGCGGCGAAGTCATCGAACACTCGCTGCCCGACTCGGGAACGAAGAAGAAGATTGGATACA
>JBFJVZ010000479.1:0-5003 GCA_041623895.1 Pirellulaceae bacterium
CACTCCGCGTGGCCATGGCGGAGGCCCAAATCCTTTTCAGGTGAGGGACACCGAGCCTGCCAATTTCAGTGGATGCCACAATTGCCATTGAATCGGCCACGATGGAAGGTCTCATCTTGTCGTATAACGAATTGCGATCTATCCAGACACGGCGGTTTGATTCTCATTTCGCAAATGCCCGATGGCGTGCTTCGGCGGATGGCATGTTTCGTCGTCTTGGTGCGATACAGAACGGCCGATGCCAATATTAAGCGGGCGGAGCGGTTCACATCCGCAGCGTGGGCAGTCGGCGTCTCTCGCGGGGTCTCGAAAGGGTTCGTTTCGGCTTGGCTTTCCAAAATAACCAGCCTCCGTGGCACTATCCATTCTCACGAGTTGTTCATCACGCGAATAGATAGAGGGCGAGCGCGATGACAAAACCGAGAATGGCAATCACGCCAACCCCAATCAGCGCACGCCCTTGGGCCTTTACCTGATTCTCCAACCGCTCGACTCTTTGTTCGATGTCCATGTACTAATTCCTCATCTTACACAGTACCGACGTGAGAAAGCTCACGCAACATTCGACGAGCGGTGCCGATATCGAGCAATGCGATCGTTGCGATCGCCGACTGTCCGATTTCACAAAGGAGCGTTCGCTCCCGCAACATAACGCCATTGATCACGCGGCGGCGACGATTGACTTTCTTTTACAAATCCGCTCGATTTCGCCGCTCCCGTGCATCGTCTTTTTCCCCCACGTCTGCGTTGCGAGTGAAGTTCCCATCTGCGGCAGTCTCGCATCGCACATTGTACAGTAGTACCAGTCGTCTTTCACGATGTTTCGCTCGCCGCAGCTTGGCCAAAGACGAAAAACGACCTCGGTTGTCAATTGCGCGGGATGTGAAAAGCCGATTCGATCAAGTGCCATCCCATCGGTTGTCCATGATTCGGGTTGGCGACCGAAACCGACCCGAGGACTTAAGGATTCCCGCATCATCCGTGGCACGGTAAAAACGATTCACCACGAAGAACACGAAGAAGGTCACAGGGGCCGCGCATCTACGACCGAAATTCGCGTTGTGAGAGCATAGGTTGGCCCTGCGACGGAATTTTTTTGGGAGTCGCTTTATTGCGGACGGCGGTTAGCAACGCAGGGAGGAGCATCGATTACGCGATACCATTGGCGAACCGGCACATCGATTGATAAGCAGGATGCATGTACCAGGCATCGAAATCAACACCGATCAAGTCGTGCCAACCGATGTTTGCAAACAGGCCCGTGACACCGTGGCTAGCGCTAAATGCCAGCAGCACAACACCGGTCATCAGCTTATGTTGCATGCGATGCTTACACCGCATTGTACTCGTAGGCGAAGGTATTCAGATAGTCTTGAACCTGCGGAGCGAGTTGTTCGATTGCGTCAAACATGCGATAGCGCAAGACCAACGATTTTCCATGACATTCGAAGTGCAACGTGTAATTGAATGCCGGAACCCCATCGCCGATCTCGCCAGCCGTTCGGTCGATGCGAAAGTGCGACCGGGCCGCCGATCCGATGGTTATCCGCAACACCGTATTCGTAAGGTCACGGCCAGAGTTGTCGGTAGTTGGACCACGCGATCCGCGTGATGTCATCGCCTTCCGGCCGGCTGACGACTAAGGTTGTCGAAGATTTGGGTCCGTTTATCGCGATGACGAAAAGGGAAGATTGCCCGTCACCGGAAACGTTTTGAATAAGTACTGAGCGATCTGTCGTAATCCGTTCGCCCTCTTTCTCGTCAAGATTCTTGCCATCTTGGTCGACGTTTAGTTTCTTGCGGTAAAAGTCCATCACTTTGTCGACGGAATCAGTCGTGGTTAGCACCGCCTTGCTTTTGATCGCGCTGATGTCCGACACCGCTGCGTCGCCGGATTGGGCTCCGTGGAATTTGGATTCTGGGTACATCCATTCGCTCAGCATGCCCATGAGCGTGACTTGCTTCTTAGGCTGCGTTTCATCCCCGACGCTAATGCTGTAGACAAAGATGGCGAGGGCAAAAAATGCAAGCGCGTGCTTAGGTCTGACCATCGGATCCCGCTCTTGAATGGGAAAAGACATGATTAACTCGGATAGTCGACAGCCGTGACCGGGGGGCCGCCATCGAATTTGAATTCACAAACCGCGCGGCCCGCGGCTCCGGCGGCCTGGTTATCGCGATTGTCGTTCTGCATAGCGTTCGAGTACCGCATCAGCCATGAGTTCTGGTGTAAGTTCGCGCTGGTTGTTGCCATCACCAAAGTATTCACCTGGCCAAAATACCAAATCCGAGACTTGCGTGTCTCCGAACGTCTTCTTGATTGTAGTGAAGACGTATTGCACATACGCGTCGTCGCAGGGGTCGGCAAGCACATTCGCGAACATTTCGATCAGTCCCTCGCGATTCAAATCGGGTGATGCCTCCGTTGCCCGATCGGTCAGCACACGGCGGACATAGTCAATATGTTCTTCCGCGCCGTAGATTCCTTGGAATTCGGAGAACGGGATGTCCGTGCCAGCCAATTGATTGAACTCGTGAAGGAGTGAATCATCGGCAACTTCGTCGCCACCATCAAGACGCGCTGCTATCTTCGCCAGACGTTGCACCAGGTCGTCATCGAGTTTGGGCTGCGGCATGGTTTGAGTGCTTAGAAGCGATAACAACCACGATCACGGGGACCGGGGAGTATAGTGTGAATTCAAGACCGATCGCGCCGAGGTCGCCCGTGCATCGTTTTGTTCGTCGGGGTAGGTGGATCGGCCGCGCAAATCCGACGTAGTAGTATCAACCATCAAGCGGCAGTGGAGCAACATCTTCGGGAGCTTTTGTTCGGTTGAAACGGCGAAGAAGGGTTGCCGTTCCCACGAATAGTCCAAGAGTCGGCCATTGGAAAAATGGCAATCCGATTTCGACCAGTGGTCCAGCACAATTCATCACTCTGCCCGTGGGTGTCGGGGGAATGAAGAATGGCTCATTGGCGCTGTAGAGTGCAAATAGACTAAATCCGCCAATTGTGATTCCAGATGCAAGAATAACGCACGAGCAACGTCGAGAATCGGCGAAAGCAAACATTGCGGCGATGATGCCGAGATAGACGATGGTATCCCAGCCGCCGAAAATGATGACCGATGCCCATTGCCCAGGATTGTAGTTGTTTGCGACAACCACAAATATAGCGAACGTAATCGCAACGCAACACAAGCATACGATTGATGTGCCAATCCGGATCATTGTGTATGCCTTGTTGCAGCACCTGTCTTAATCGGACGAACGACTGGCATAACCGGGCCGCCGCGGTTGATGCTCCATTTGAAAACGCGCGATCGGCGGCTCCGCGTTCATGCCATTGTTATCCACGTGTGTCCGCATTCACCTCAGGGTCAATACCAAGTATTGAAGTCTTCGGTATTTTTGGCGGATAGAGCGTTGGATGATTTGCGCTGCGAAGGTAGAGCTTGGCACTCCCATCGTCATGCACAGCGAATGACATAAAACGTGTGTTCGATTTCCAAACGTAGATGTCGACACCGCCATCAAGATTGCTCCGCCACGTTTTGTCGTAGTTGCCAAAGCGTCTGACAAATTGGTCAATCATCAGTTTGTAGATGCTGATTTCCTTGACGGTCAACGCTGTGTAATGGATTTCGATGCTGATGACCGTCTTGTTCAAGAACCGAAAATAGGCAGTTGGGACTTGGTTTGATCCATTATTGATGACAACAAGGTGATCGTCGTGCATGGGCGTCGCATTTGGAGCGTGGCCAGCCACGGCAGTCGGCAAACGTTCATGAAGCTCTTCGAGCGTCGAGTCGATACCAACACCGCCAATCGTAAAGTCGATCACGGTCGGACGATCTGCAATGTTTGGCTGATCCGCGTTCGCGGTCAAAGCGACGACCAAGATAGCCGACAAGGAAAGCAGTTGTTTCACGCACATTCTTTCACTCCGTTGGTTGTGGTCACGCTTGCGCGGATAACGCTTGAGGTAACGGGGGGCGAGGAGAAGACGTGGCGTTCAAGCCAGACATCGCCGAGCCCTCCCGTTCACCGATTTGATATGCCGCGTTTGCGGACGACCCATTTTAATCCGTGTCGGTGACGCAGAACAGCCACCAACACTTGGCGGCTGGATTGAAGACGACGAATGTGGCATCCCAAGCGACGTCGCAGAACCAATCCGTCCATGCGCCATCGATCCGGAATACTGAAACGTAATCGCGACGATCGCCGACCATCGCATCAACGAAACCACGAGCGAATGTTCGGGCATCCTTTTCGGTGAGGGATGGTTTGACGTAAGCACCTCCACGCAGAAGCAGCGGTATCAATGCACCCTCGAATTCATAGGCACCGTAAGTTGTGAATTGCGGCAAGTCTCCGTGCAGATTCGGAATTTTCAATTCCGGAATCAGAGTCCGAACAGTTTCGCATTCGAGAAAGCATCGCAGCCGATGCTCGACGCCGTGAAGATCCTGTTGATGTGCTTCGCCAAAACGCGATCCCAAGAGCGGGCGAAAACATCTTAAAAGCACGCCGCCATTTACATGAGTCGTTTCGAGTGCGCGAACAACCGTGTTGAGTCGTTCGTCGTGAAAGTCATCAAGGCGGTACTCAACGTCACGCCACCTCATGAAGCTTGAGTTCATCTGGTTCAGCGGCATATCGACAAAATTCACGCGGCGGGCGCGGTTGACATTGAAATCACGAGCGACGCTGCCGCCCGCTCGCGTGGATCGAATTGTTAATGGATTTTTGTTTTGAGTCAGGATACCACGCCGAATTGAGACGCAGCAAGAACAACCACGAAATAAGCGAAAGACACGAAATCCAGGCGGCTTGGTGTCGCTTCCCGCGTTTGCGCATCAATAAGTCTGCACATCTGTCGTCCGCGCACCTTTTCCGATGCGATGCGTTGACGCGATCTGTTAGGTACACGGCCTCATCTTTCCGCGCATTCGTCGCCTGAAAGAAACGGCTTCACTTGCGCTTCGCCATTTCGTTCC
>JBFJVZ010000480.1:0-4978 GCA_041623895.1 Pirellulaceae bacterium
CCTCCAGATCTGAAACACAGTGTGAAGACAAAGACGCCGGTCATCATGCTGTTGCTTTTGGTAAAGAAATAGTTGGACCGGGAAACTGGCCCAACGCTTACAAGTCTTTTCGAACCCAACTATCCGATAAGTTTCTTTGAAGCCCATTTTCTCATGAAATCGTTGGGCATCGGTATTCGCAAGCTCGGCATCAGTTCCGATTTCCTGACAACCTTTGACCGACACCAATGCTCTGCCCGTACAAGTAACTGCCGAGCAATTCCAGTTCCTCGGAATTCAGGATCGACATAGATGCTTTCGATGTAGGCCACGGGACTGGTTAAACAACCGTCCACGATGTTGCGAAGCGACACTTCGACCATGCCGCAAACGTCACCGGCCTCGGTCATCGCCAGAAAGCATTCCTTGGTGTCGTCTCCGAGGAACAATTTCATCTCTTGGTCGCGGAACTCATCATCGATTCCGGTGTACATTGCTTCACGCAAGCGGAGCCATTCATCGAGTTGATCACGTCGAACCGGACGAATGTCGAAACTCATTGAACGCTACTCGCCAATCGTGTGAACACTTCACGTGGATAACCGTACTTTCGACCGTCAGCATCCGTGAGTGCAGACATAGGTGTTTCATTCAGGCGATAACCGATCTCGCTGGAAGCCATGTCGTCTGCCAATAGAAATTTGGCAGCGTGAACATGTTCGTTCATAGAGCCAGTGACCGAACGATTCAACGGCTTGGCGAAATAGACACTGGCACTAGCAGGTGCGATGAACTTTCGATACACGAACTGCTGACCGTCGTCCGCTGTAAAGTCTCGAATCGTGCTTAGTGCTCGGTCGATGAACCGGCTATTGTCGGTGATGCCCTTGCCGTACATCACACAGGAATAAAACGAAGCGGTGTTGGTCAGAATGATGTATTGGATTCGATCAGCAATAAACAAATGAGCGGACCAGTCGGCATAGGGATTCTCAGCGAGCGGCATCTCTTTAAGCGTGCCAGCTTTGATCTTCTTATTCAGTTTTTGTGAGAGGCGAAAGATCATTTGTTGTCAGGACTCCGCTTCGATCCTCTTCACAACTTCCTTGGCGGTCTGACATATGCCCGGACTGTGTGTCTGCATCGACTTGTTGGCGATGATTCGTCGCAATGCCGATAGAGCTTCCTCGCTACGAAATAGTCGGTTGGACTTCATCGCCTGTACTATGGCCGACTTCACCAACGACGAACGATCTTTCAACGCAGCAGTTAGCGCCGGGACTGCTCGTTTGTTCTTTCGCCGGATCAGCGACTCTGCCGCAGCCCAACGACTGTACTGATCCCTCGCATTTAATCCCTCGATCAACACGTCAATCGACCGCTGCCCTTTGGCCGAACCCAGCGCCCAATACGTTTGGCATTCGCCAATCTGTTCGAGTCGGTCGATTACAGCATCGGGCCAACGCTTGGCGAATTCACAAAATACACCGGAGATCGTATCGGCTAAGTCCCGTGGATGAAGAGAGGATTGTGGATAGTCGCCATCAGCGTCCATGAACGCATCGAGCGCTGATTCTCCACCATCCACAAGCGCTTCAGTGGCATCTCGGCCTGCTTTTGAATAGCAGCCGTGTTCGAAGATGCTTCGCATCAGTGTATTGAAGTCATTCTTGGACAAGTGAGTCACGCCCCATCTTCAAGTAGCCAGTCCTTCGCACGCTCAACCAACAGCAAGTCACGAGTGCATTGCCGGATGTCGTCCTGCCGCATCTCCTCGATCTCCTCGGCGACCGAGAAAGAAAGGGGTCAGGACTCTTTGTTGGCATTTTGGGGAAAGCGGACTTGCGGTCGGCCGCGCGGACGCAGTGTTGATTCCAGCCCAAGCCGTTTGACCAGCTTGCCAACCCATTTCGCCTCACCGTAAGGGCTGCCGCGCTGAGTGGATTTGCGCACCGCTTCCAATTCATGTTTGGTTAATGGCTCGTTGACCCGGGCCACCCAGCTCGGTAATCGAGGCATCGGCCAGGGCGCTAAGAGCCGCAATTCCGGTTCTGGCTTTTGTAACCATCTCCACAGCGAGCCCCACCGCCAGTGTTCCGCCCTTCTCACTAATTTGGCCCGCAACGCGTTGCGCTCAACGTAACGACACACGGTTAGGAAATGGTCGTCATCTTGTATTGGAAAGCTCTTAAAACGCCCCTGGTATACATGGCCCTCGCCCGATGTCTGATAGTGAGCATGATATCTCATGGTATGAGTCGCGGTGACCCAGCGGAGAAAGCGACTCATTTCACCATCGGCACCGCACCGCAGCACAATGTGCCAATGATTGGGCATCAATTGGTAAGCAAACAGCTCGATGTTGTAGCGATCAAGCCCCTCGGCGACAATTCGCTCAAATGCTTCGTAGTCTTCATGCTTGTGAAAGATTTCGTTCCGCGCATTTCCACGGTTGAGGGCGTGATACAGGCCGCCCGCTTCATCAGCTCGAGGTGCTCTTGGCATTCGCAAGATGCTACAGCATGGCCAAATTCACATCAATGAGTCCCGACCCCTTTTCTTCTCCATCAGCTCGAGGTGCTCTTGGCATTCGCAAGATGCTACAGCATGGCCAAATTCACATCAATGAGTCCTGACCCTTTTTTTTCCTGACCCCTTTTCTTCCATGTGGCGAAGAAATGTTGTTGTTTTCCACGGAAATTGTTGATTCTTTCGAATCCTCTGAGGTGTACTTTCTAAGTCGAAGAAAATCCGCTCAAGCGGTCACGACTGACGACGACTTGACCAGCTCGAACACCCATTCAAGGCGAAACGCGGTTCCCCGCAAATTCAAAAATATCCGCAATACCGCCCGCCTCAAGCGACGCCATACAATCGGCGTCTTCGATGGCAATGTGTTAACCAATGTGGATTAGGCAGCAAGTAACGCGCGGCAGAATCGATAACAGTTCGATTAGTTTC
The DNA here is from genome assembly GCA_041623895.1 of Pirellulaceae bacterium. Taxonomy (GTDB): domain Bacteria; phylum Planctomycetota; class Planctomycetia; order Pirellulales; family Pirellulaceae; genus JBFJVZ01. Next base: position 2,941 of record JBFJVZ010000480.1, read on the forward strand.
GACGCGCTAACGGGGCAAGCACCGCAACACCGGTGCGACAAATTGCGGTAGTCGATTTCAGCTCCAACAACGCGTCTGAGCCTCGTCGGCATTGGGTTGTTCGCATGAACAGTCCTCCCCGCTTTTGACAAGATTTCAAACTTGTTGCCTTTAGATTTTGAACGTACGGATGTCCGCCCCGGATTTTGATTCGCGAACTGAACCTTAATAAACCGACCGATGAACTTCGGAATAAACCCCGCGCGCCACATTGTGCCCGTCGCACATATCTATTTGCCTGCAGTTGCACTGGCTTGGGCATTTGCCGCAGCCGCCGGTTTTGTCTGTTTGTTCAATTATCAAACCAGCGCCGGCCAAAGCGGGCAAATACCCATCACCTTTCCGGCGTCCAGCCGAATCGAACACACGAAGGGCCAGCGAACATTAATTATGTTTGCGCACGCACGGTGCCCGTGCACGCGAGCGAGTGTTGGCGAGTTGGCGAAGATTATGGCCAGGTTACAAAACAAGGTCCATGCCTACATCCTGTTTCATGTGCCCGAAAATAAGGACCGCCAGTGGGCCACAACGGATCTGGTGGACAAGGCAATTGCCATTCCTGGCCTTCAGGTAGTGCACGACCAAGGTGGCCTCGAAACGCGTCGCTTCCACGTCAAGACTTCCGGTCATGTGTTGTTGTACGACGGGATGGGGCGACTTTCGTTCAGCGGCGGTATCACCGGCGCAAGGGGGCATCACGGAGACAACGAGGCCAGCAAAGAACTGTTTGCGCGGGTCACGCAAAATTGGTTGAAAGAACCGAGTGAACACGTTGTGTTTGGCTGCCCAATTTTAGGCGAACTGAACTAGACATTGGAAAACAAAAAGAATGAACGATTGTCCCATTGTCGCTGAACCATCTCGAGCAAATTTGCTGTTTCTTGAGCAACGCCGGCTAATCCACAAACGAACGGACCGTTTGTTTGCGGGACTACTCGTGTTTCAGTACGTGGCGGGCATCGCCGCAGCGATTTGGATTTCTCCGCGCACGTGGGCCGGAACCGTCAGTCAAACTCACATTCACGTGTGGGCTGCCGTGTTGTTGGGCGGCATCATCGCCAGCTTTCCGGTATTTCTGGCGTGCACGCGTCCTGGTCACATGCTCACGCGACATACCATTGCTATTTCGCAGATGCTCGCTTCCGCGCTGCTGATTCATCTATGTGGCGGCCGCATCGAAGCGCATTTTCACATATTCGGATCTTTGGCATTCTTGGCGTTTTACCGGGATTGGCGGGTTTTAGTGACGGCCTCCGTGGTGGTAGCGGCTGATCATTTCTTTCGCGGGCTTTATTGGCCCCAATCCGTTTTCGGTGTTTTGACGGTCAGCCCCTGGCGCTGGTTGGAGCACGCGGGTTGGGTCGTATTCGAAAATATCTTCCTGATTCGCTCGTGCATTCAAAGTGAACGTGAGATGCGTGGCATTGCCGAGCGACAGGCAAGTCTCGAAGCGAGCAATGAACACATCGAGCGAATGGTGCAGAGCCGTACAGCCGAATTGGCGAGTGCCAATATACAACTGCGGAACAGCGAGGCACGCAGCCGGGCCATCTTGGAGACGGCAGCCGACGCGATTATCACAATCGACGCCCGCGGCAGCATTCAGTCGTTCAATCCTGCGGCGGAGATAATGTTCGGGTATCGCGCGGACGAGATCCGCGGCCAGAATGTAAATCGCTTGATGCCTGCTCCCTTTCATGAGGAGCACGATGGCTACTTGGACAGGTATCTGAGAACGGGGCAGAAAAAGGTGATTGGCATTGGCCGCGAGGTAATCGGTCAGCGGCGGGACGGCAGCACGCTACCGATCGAGTTGGCTGTCAGTGAGGTCCAGCAAGACGATCAACGGATGTTTACGGGAATTGTCCGTGACATCAGCGAACGGAAGCAAGCCGAAGACCAATTACTAGAAGCGAATGCAGCAGCCGAGGCAGCGAACCAAGCCAAAAGCGAGTTTTTGGCTAACATGAGCCATGAACTGCGCACGCCCTTAAATGCA
>JBFJVZ010000481.1:0-4978 GCA_041623895.1 Pirellulaceae bacterium
ACCAAGCAGCAATCGAGCTAATCAAACACGACCAAACTTAACCGCTCACCTTCAAGTAAGAAAAAACGAAAATTCGCATCTTGAGGAAAGCTCAAGGCATCGCACTGCGATAAATTCACAGCCTAGGAGCGAACGACGACGATCATAAATTCACAGCCTGGGAGCAAACGACGACATTCCGTAAGCTTACCGCGCGATCGTCTTCCAGTCGAATCGCACACCCCGATGAAAACCGACTCCTTTGGGAGCGAGAAACATGCCGGTGATATCCCGCGCTTGCGTGACGAAATCGGTAATCGTGATCACCCCCAGCCCATCCTCGCGGGACAGATACAAAAAGCTGCTGCCGACCTTGGGGAATCGCTGATTTGTTTTCGCGTCGAAATGCATCAGCAAACCATCATCGATTTTTTCACCTTGGGGAAGTTCTCCTTGTTCAACTCGCTTGCCAATGTTGCCGGCATCCAGCGGATCAATTTCCCATAGTTGCATCCCGATTCCGCGGAGCACAAAGGGGCTTTGTTTGGATTCTTCGTCGTAGCCAAGACAGATCAGGTCGGCACCTTCTTTTGCGGCCCAATCGGTCACCTGTTTGATTGCCGACGGTGACGAATCACCTTGAGCAAGCGACTTGGGCCAGGCGATGGTTCGCCCGGTGTCGAGATCCAAGAAATAGTGGCGACCTTGCTTGTCTTCAATGGGTGATAGCGTTTGGCCCTTGATGGAACGATCGATCTGAGCGTTGTTGCCAAGCTGCCGTCCAGTCGGCAGTGACGACAGATCCAGGGGCGGCAACGGGCTCAAGTTGACGGTGCCGAGCGACTGGTCAACGCCGAACTCAGGGAAGTGCTTTTCCCACCAATCGCGCCAGTTCTCGGCGACTGCTTGATACTGCTGCTGTTGCCGGTACAGCGTGCGTTGGTCTTTGGCACGGTGAATGTTGAACAGTTCGTTTTCGCCCAGCCGCTGGCCGGTAATCTTGTTGAGCGCGGCGAAGACCTCGCGGACGGGACGTGCAAATCCGAAATGGCGGCCTCGATTCTCGGCATCCAGATCATGCTGCTGCATGAATTTCAGCAACTGGGCATCGCCAACGATCAAACCATAATCGCTCATCGACGGTTGCAGTGTTTTGGGAATCGCGCGAATCAGCGCCGGCACAGCGCGGGGGTCGTTGATCGCTCGCAGTGCGAATCCAAGTCGTCTGATCATCCGCTGCTCGCTGGTTTCATCCAGCTCGCGACACAGCAGTGGTACGGCGTCACTTCCGATATCGACCAGCTCCTGCATCAACAAACACCACAGCTCGCATTGATCGACGGTGTGGTTCAGGTTGCGGAACTCGGCCAGGATCGCTTCGGTACGTTTGCCTTGGTCCTGCGGCAGATCGGCGGCCAACTTCCTGGCGTCCATCATTTTTTCTTCGTCAGTGCGTCTGACCTTGATCTTGATAAAGCATCTTGCGACACCGCGATCAGGCACGTTGATCGGCGGCTGACGATCGGTATCCCAGCCCATGCGATCCGCTTGGATGTTGACCAGGTATGGATAATTGTCGCCGGGCACGACGCGAATCCGAAAGCGTCCATCGTCATTGACCAACGCCATGGGACGGCCGTCAATCACGGTGCGTTTTGGAGTTGCGGGACCAAACGAGCTGACCATCAATCGCTGCTTGCCGGCGCTAAAAACGACAGGCTCACCGCTGCGCGGATGGATGATGCGGCCGGTCAGCCAGCCGCCCGGTGAAGCGATCATCGGTTTCAATTGTTGCTTCGTCCCGGCCCGGCATTGGAGATCCGCAATCGCCGGGGCGACAAGTTCCGAGTCCTCCAAGAGGATGTGGTAGTTCCCCTGAGTGACCGACAATTGGAAGCTGCCGTTTTCGTCAGTCAGCGTTCGTTCTTCGTGGATCGTTGTCTTCATCGGCAAGGCGGTGACCGCGACACCTGCGACGCCCCGTCCGGTGTCGGCATGTTGGACGCTGCCGCTAAGTAGGCAACCATCCGGGACAGTAAATTTCGTTACCGAAGGCACCTCGGCTCGCTCGACCAAGGTGGGATGGCCGGGGCAGCTGACTTCAAACAATACGGACTTCAGCCGTCGATCTGCATTGGCGACCGGTAGCCTGCCCAGTTCAAAAGATCCATCGTCAGCGGTCATCGCCATCCCGGCGCCCAGCCACGCTCCGTTCCAAGTGCGAATCGTAGCCCCGGCAATCGGGTTGCCACGGGCGTCCACGACACTCCCGCGCAACACGCCCTGTTCCGGATTCAAGCCAATCTGGAGGTCGCTGGCATCGCTGTGCGGGTAGATGCGCTGAAACTGGACGGCATGATCTTGCCGGTCACAGACCAGGGTGTACCGCACCATGTCGGTACGAATGTCGCTGGGAGCTTGCAGATTTGTGAACTCGAATCGCCCAAGTTCGTCCGCTTCGGTAAAGGCGATCGGCAAAGTCTGTTGGGCCAACCCTTGCTGTTGAATCAGATAGACCGTCACCCCGGCAATCGTCTCCGTGGTCCCTGCGAGGACACACTGACCGGCGATGGCAAAGTCTAAATCGGGTGTTTCGTCCGGTAGGGGCTGGGCCGGACAACGGATCGCGACCAGCAACAGGACGGTCAGCAGGGCGATCCATGGCCGATCGGCAGAGGAAACTTGGTGGGGCATCAGCGGAGATGTTTCATCAAAAACAGGACAGGAGGCATTCTTTTGTACCAGCGATTTGAGTCGATTTCCGCAAAAAACTGCCCTCGCGCGGCTCATTTGGCGTTGACGACAAGAGCCCGATCCGCCAAATTCTCGCTCTTCGCCGCAGTCATATTATGTGGTGATTAAGTGGGAGAAATTGCCGCCGCGAACGGTGCGGGTCAGGTGATTTCGCCAAACCACCCGACAACCGAAAGTCGTGACCCCATGGGTAAGAAATCTAAGCGATATCGCGCCGCGCTGGAAAAACAGCCCAAACAACCGCTGGCCCTCCCTGAGGCCGTCGAGGCGTTGAAGAAGTACGATTCGACCAAGTTCGATCAAACGGTCGAAATCCATATGCGGTTGGGAGTCGATCCCAATCAAGCCGATCAAATCATTCGTGGGTCCTTGGTGCTTCCCAACGGCATTGGCAAGACGCAGCGAGTGGTCGTGTTTGCCAAGGGTGATGCGGCGACCGCGGCTGAAGAGGCGGGTGCCGATGAAGTTGGCCAAGAGGACCTGGCCAAAAAGATCAAAGATGGCTGGACTGACTTTGATGTTTGCATCGCCGCTCCCGACATGATGGGGTTGGTTGGTCCGCTCGGCCGTGTGCTTGGACCACGAGGTCTGATGCCCAGTCCGCGTGCCGGAACGGTGACTCCCGATGTCGGCAAAGTCGTCACCGAATACAAGGCTGGCAAGGTCGAGTTCCGAAATGATAAAGGCGGCAATGTCCACGCGATGGTCGGCAAAATGAGCTTTGAAACTCCCAAACTGGCCGAGAACATTGATACGTTCATCAAGTTCATCGAAGGACTGAAGCCGCAGACGATTAAGGGCACCTACATCAAAGGTGTCGCCATCTGTGGAACGATGAGCCCGAGTGTAAGGATTGCCTGTTAGTACGGTCGATTGCCGATCCCAATGGCACAAAGTGAACCTGGACGATGAGTAAATACGTCAAAGATCTTGTGACCCGCGACATCAAGCGGCGGCTGGAAGGCGTCGAGGACGCTGTTCTAGTGAGCACCGTCGGGATGGACGCCAACACAACCAATGAGCTGCGAGGCGAGTTGGCCGAAAAAAATATCAATATCTACGTCGTCAAGAACTCGCTGGCCCGGCGTGCTACCGAAGGAAGCCGGCTGGCTCCGGCATTCGAGGGAACCAACGGACCGATCGCCGTTTGCTGGGGCGGAGATGACTTTGTCTCGCTGGTCAAGGAACTTGTCCGGCTGGACAAGGATGATGCAAAGTACGACGCATTCGTCGCCAATGGCGGCGTGATGGACGGCGAAAAACTGGATGCCGACGGGATCAAAGCGGTCAGCAAATGGCCCAGTCGCCAAGAGCAGCTTTCCTTGCTGGTCGGCCAGATCTTGGGTCCGGGAGCTCAGCTGTCCGCCGCACTACTCGGCCCCGGCAAGATGCTGAACAGTCAAATCAAACAGATCGAAGAAAAGGGCGAAGAATCGTAGCCCTCGACTCCGACCCACAGAACGCTTTCCTAACCAAATCACCAAAACCGTTTTTGAGGTATTAGAAATGTCAGACGAAGCAGCCGTCGCGGAATACAGCGCCGAAGCGAAAGAAATGGGCGATAAGATCGCCGAAATGACGCTCAAACAAGCCAAAGAGCTGAGCGATTATCTGAAGGATGTCCATGGCATCGAACCTGCCGCCGGTGGCGGCGTGGTCGTGGCCGCTGGCGGCGGTGCTGGCGGCGGTGAAGCTGCTGCTGTCGAGCAGACCGAATTCGACGTGGTCATGACCAGCTTTGGCGAGAAGAAACTGAACGTCGTCAAGGTGGTCAAGAACATCACCGGCGCCTCGCTGATGGAAGCCAAGAAACTAGTCGAGGCTGTCCCGGCGACCCTGAAGGAAAAGGTCTCCAAGGAAGAAGCCGAGAAAGTCAAAGCCGAAGTCGAAGAAGCTGGCGGCACCGTCGAACTCAAGTAGTCGCGTAGCGGGAGCGGAACTCCTCTGTCGCTGCAGGCCAAGGCTTGTCCATCGGCGTTCGCCAGGACAAGCAGCGTCCGGCTTAGGAAGTGCTCGCTCAACGATTATCAAAAGAACCACGGAGTGGTGGCAGCAGATAGCCTGGGGTGAACCAACGAGCGACAGCGAAGTTGGTGTATCCCCAGGAATACGACCCCAAAAATGTCTTCCCAGCGGCGATACACCGATTCCTGGGGCTGCGGAATGCTCGCTGGGACGAGCAATCTCCAAGTCCTGGTCTACGTCTGCCGGCAGCGAAAGTATGTCGTCGTTTGCTCCGCAAACG
>JBFJVZ010000482.1:0-4973 GCA_041623895.1 Pirellulaceae bacterium
GGCATCTCGCCGTACGAAAAGAGCCGCGGTTGGGAAGCCGCGGCCCTAGCGTGCGAGATCCTGCTGAATCCAGCAGGCAGGCGTCGTCGACCAACGATCAATCGGCTGACAACAGCCATTTGTACGACCAAACTGGGTTTTCACACTCCGGGCATCGTTCGCCATTGCCCAGGACCGCACCATGGCACGACGGACAATCCATAATCCCGGGAAGCCAGCCGGCCTGCTCTTTGCGCAGTTGGCTCGCGTCTTCAATTCTGCCGAACGCGGTCGCAACCACCGTCCGTACCGCCAACGGCATCAATTGGAACAGGACCAGAGGGGCGCGGCTCGCTTCCGGATAGACCCGCTCCAATGTCTGAGAAAAAAATCGCCGCCGATCTTCTTCCTCGAGCCCCCAATACTCCTCGACACGATGCTGCACCGTGACATTTTCAAACGTACGTCCCAAACGCAAATGGCCGAGCCATTTTTGCATCCACACGTCGTCATCGACGTATTGTGAGGCGTGCGCGAATCGAGCGCCCTCGACGACCTGCCAAATTTCAATTTCGACCTTCGCCTCTTGCTCGCTTTGGCCAAGCGAAAGAGGAATGACCATCGAGTCGAGCCCAAAATGAAGCTCAACGTCATGGTGGATGCGTCGAAATCCAAGATCCCGAACTGTGTTTAGCCCGGCGGTAATACTTTCCACCAAGGACACGCCCTGGTCGCAGTTCTGAATCTCGTCGAAATCACTGGCCGCTTGCCGATGTCGTTCCAGATGATCAGATACCGTCATGTCACACTCCACGCGGATGTAAGGTCGTGGAACTCGCTAAGAGCCCCAGCCTGACGGCCGAGCATGAAAGTCTTGCCGACTATCGCGACGGCTGTCATCGAAATTCTTACCTGAAACGCAACAACCAGACTGACGCTGTCTCGATCCCAGCATTGTACTTTGCAGAGGATTGCCGGTCTTGTTCGGTCGTCGCCTGGGCGTTTTTGGGCTGCTTGTCCAGAAATCGAGGCTACGTAGAATACGCAAGTCGTTGTCTTGGTTTCAGTTAGCGATACGAGACAGGCTAACCGGGTGAGTGCCGTCAAGCTGTCGAGAAAACTGCCTTCGACTGGCTCAAATCGATATTCGAGCCGCAGGATCGTTGCAAATTATCCATCTTCCAGAGTTTCTTGCGAGAATCGCCATGCCAAACCGAAAGGGTTCTCAGTTCGCCGGCCTCTCGGTGGCGATCATCACTCCATTCCGTGATGGCCAAGTCGACTACCAGCGGCTGCGCGAACAAATTGAGTTTCAGATCGATGCGGGCACCCGCTGCATCGTTCCTGTGGGCACCACCGGCGAGTCTCCTACGTTGTCCCACGATGAGCATGAAAAGGTGATTGGCGAGGTGATCCAGTGTGTCGCCGGACGAGCCAAAGTGATGGCGGGTACGGGCAGCAACAGCACCGCGGAAGCACTGCGGTTGACTCAGCGTGCAGCCGCCGAAGGCGCTGACGCGACACTGCAAGTCGCGCCTTACTACAACAAACCGACCCAAGAAGGCTTCTATCAGCACTTCAAGGCCGTGGCTGAATCTGTTGACATTCCGGTATGCGTTTACAACATACCCGGACGATGCGGAAAAGAGATTGACGTGGAGACGATTCAACGACTGTCTGATTTACCCGGAATCGCAATGGTAAAAGAAGCGACCGGTAAGCTGGATCAGTGCTCGGCAATCGTCGGCTCGACCCAACTCACCGTCCTCAGCGGCGATGATTCTTTGACGCTGCCGATGATGAGCGTCGGTGCCGAAGGAGTGGTTTCGGTCGTTGGCAACGTGGTCCCCTCGGATATGCTTAAATTGGTGCAGGCCGCGCTCGATGGCGATTTTGAAACCGCCAGAGAGTGGCACCACAAATTGTTCAAGCTGTGTCACAACATGCTGTCCCTGGCAACCAATCCGATTCCAGTCAAAGCAGCGATGCAAATGTTGGGACGGGACACCGGCGAACTTCGGTTACCGATGACTCCGTTGGAAGAATCGGCCGAAGCCAAGCTCCGCGAAACTCTTTTCAATTACGGCATCGTCAGCGCCGCCAGTGTCTAAAGCCTTTTCAGAATTCATGTAGCGGGAGTCGGAAGAGGTGTAGCCGGGCAGCGCCACTTCTATCAGCCGCCGGGCGTTAGCCCACGGTGATTGGGCTCCGGGCCATTTGTGACAACATCAAGAGCGGTCTGGCGTATCAGGAGCGGTCTGGCGTAACGTCACCAGGCTGATCGCCGTATTCACTGCGTACCGCTCGGAGTCGCTTAACGGCTCCAACTCGGTGTCTTCTAAAGACAGGTACACCACGTTCTGTATTTCCTTAATCATGTCATTTTCGATCAGTTCTCTTATCAGCCCGATCAGGAGATTGGCGGATTGCACATCAGGGACTCTGGGGATCGGCCACTCCGTCAAGCGAGAGCGATTCCGTATTTCGTAGCAATCGTGGGCGTAGTAAAACACCTTCATCAGACGAATTGTCGGCAATAGCAGCTGACCACTGCATTGCCGTACAATTTCGATGATGACACGCTGCGCTCGTTCCCTGGTTTTAGGGTCAACAAACAAATCGGAGTTCACTTGGTGGCGGATATGCAAACGTGGTCAACAGAAATGCGATCTGACCAATGGAGCCCCATGGTTAGAATATCACCACGTCATCAAGTTCCCATGCGTGGAAGAAACGCCAGCAGTCCACCCAAACTGGCCACTAGAGGGGTGAAGCGTTTTTTCAGGATCATGGCGCACATTCTTGACCGCAGCGTGGATATTCTTTTACCAGCCGAGATCGGCTACCGGAGCGCCCAACACAAGCCCAAAGAATCGTCGGTATGGAACTTGCCAAGCTTACCTGGCCGGACGTTGACTCGATCGATCGAAATACGCCGGTGATCATTCCTGTTGCGGCTCTTGAACAGCATGGTCGCCACATGCCCTTGTTTACCGACAGCATGTTGTTGGCCGAAATCGTTCAGCGAGCTCATGAAGTGGTAAAGGATCGCACACTGCTGGTGCCGTTGATGTGGCTTGGCAACTCCCATCATCACATGGATTTTCCAGGCACGGTTTCTGCTGAGCCACGTGTGTATTTGGACTTGCTAAGCGGGCTTGTTGACAATTTTGTCACTCACGGCTTTCGGCGAATCATTGTCATCAATGGTCACGGCGGCAACGATGTTCCCGGACGACAAACGGCCTTTGAGGTCCGGCAACGATACAGAGACCGCAAAGATCTATTGTTGCTGTTTGCCACCTACTGGAATTTGGCTGACCCCAATTCCAGCATTCCGGGCTTGCATCAAGATCAAATGGGGCACGCCTGCGAGTGGGAAACGTCAATGATATTGCGGCTGGCGCCGGAATTGGTAAAGGACCATCAAGACGTGGCAGAGATCGATTTTGGTAACCCGTTCTTGCCGGCCAATCGGGCCTGGACGATGCCTGATCGCTCGCAGCCAGGTCATATTGGCAACCCAAATCTGGCAACTTCAGAAAAAGGCGAACAATTGTTTCAGGTGTTTGCCGACGGATTCGTGAAATTCATTCAGCGGGTCATCAGCTGGGACGGAAGGTCCTGGGACGGATGACAAACCTGAGCGAGCAACCGGATTCTGATCCGCAAACGGCGGAAACTGGCCGTGCGAATACACGCCGAGTGGCCGTCATCTGCGGCTTGTTGTTGCTCGCGTCGGCTATCAACTATTTGGACCGGCAGACGCTGGCCAGCGCTTCGGCACGGATCAAATCCGAATTTTCGCTGCTGAACGAACAGTACGGTGACATTGAAGCAGCGTTTGGCTACGGCTTTGTCATTGGATCCATTGTGTTTGGAATCCTTGCCGATCTGATCAGCATCCGCTGGCTGTATCCGATTGTTCTGATTTCCTGGTCTGCCGTCACCGCCGCCACCGCGCTGGCAAACGGATATCACGATCTGCTCTGGCTGCGGTTTGCACTGGGAGTCTTCGAAGCCGGGCACTGGCCGTGCGGCGTCCGTGTCGTCCGCGCGCTGACGAAAACGCGTGGCAGAACGATGGGAAACGGGTTGCTGCAAAGCGGCACTTCGATCGGAGCCGTGCTGGCGCCGCTGATCATGCTTGCCCTGTTGACGGAAGAAGACGGCAGTTGGCGACCGGCATTCGCCATCGTCGGCGGCATCGGCGGATTATGGGTGGTGGGCTGGTTTGCCACCGTACGATCCGGGGATTTGCCGAAACCGGATCGCAAGCCAGCAGACATGGCAACCTGGAGAATACTTACGCAGCGGCGCATGATCGTTGTGCTGATCGTGATCTGCTTGATCAACACGACGTGGCAGCTGTTTCGTGCCTGGCTTCATCTGTTCCTGCAAGAAGGCCGCGGCTACACCGAAACGCAAACGCTGCTGTTCAATTCCGGCTGGTTTGTGGCCACCGATGTGGGCTGTCTCAGCGTCGGTGCGGTGGTACTTTGGCTGTGCGCCCGGGGATTGTCTGTCACCCGCGCGCGGCAAATCATGTTTTCGGCTTGTGCAGCTCTGTGCCTGACATTGGTTGCGCTGCCGATATTACCAACGGGCTGGTTATTGTTGGTGGTCCTGTTGATCAGCGGTGCCGGAGCGTTGGGAATGTTTCCGCTGTACCACGCGTTTACGCAAGACATCTCCGGCAAACACCAAGGCAAGATCACAGGGATCGCTGGGGTCACTGCCTGGTTTCTGGTTCCTCCCACACAAAAACTGTTTGGTCGACTGGTGGACGCAACTGGATCGTACGACGTGGGACTGGCGGCGGCGGCATCTCTGCCGGTTGTTGCTGCCCTGATTCTGTGGGTGTTTTGGGGAGCCGATTCAAATCAAACAGAGCAAACCTAGAGCTCTGTCAACTTTTGACTTTAGGGTAGCCGGATTCGCCAGAATTCGGTTCGTTCCAAGATACCCCGAAGTCTGGCGACATCGGCTACGAC
>JBFJVZ010000483.1:0-4951 GCA_041623895.1 Pirellulaceae bacterium
TGACGATCAAGCACACGCATCACCACTTTTTCGCCCAGCACGGTTGGCAGCGTGCTGACGCGCAAATCAACATCGCGGCGATTGATCCGCACGTGCAGCCGGCCGTCCTGTGGTTGGCGGTGCTCGGCAATATCCAGTTTTGCCATCACCTTGATCCGGGATACGATTGCGGCGTGAAGATCCTTTCGTGGTTTCATCACTTCGCGGAGCGAGCCGTCGATGCGAAATCGGACCGACGTGTTTTTTTGGCCGGCTTCGATGTGAATGTCGCTGGCACCTTGGCGGATGGCTTGAATGATTGCGTAGTTGACCAGGTTGATAACGGGACTGCCTTCGGCCAGTTGCTGCGTCCCGTGAAGATCCAGATCGATCGCTTCGGACTCGAGTTCCAGCTGTTCAACGTCCAAGTCCGCGGTGACCGAGTCGACCGTAAAGTCTTCTTCGTAACATCGCGGCAGCAACCGTTCGATACCCGAGGCCAAAGTAAAGACGGGGCGTATACGGCAGCCGCTAATCCGAGCCAACGTATCGATGGCGGCCAGGTCCTGCGGATCCGCCATGGCGACGGTCAATTCATTCCGCACCCGCATCAGCGGCAGAACATTGTGCCGCTCGGCATATTCACGAGGAATCAGCCGGACTGCCAGCGGGTCGATCAGGCCTTCGCGGAGACGCACCCCTTCGACTCCAAGTTGCTGGCCCAGCAGCGGCAATAAGTCTGCTTCATTGACCAGACCGAGTTCGGCGACGACTTCGCCCAGCCGTTTCGAGCGTTTGATCAATTGTTCGCCGCGTTGCTGCGCCAGCGCGGCCAACCGATCTTCTTCGGCACGTTGATGCGCGAGTGCTGTTTCCAGTTGGTCCTCGCGAATCAGGCCGGCTTCGACCAGTCTTTTGCCAATCGGCATGAATGCGTGTTGTTCCACACTCGATCGTGCCGGCTGCACGACTCGCGGCATCGCGGTTGCGTCGGCATCAAGTTGCAGTGTGTTACTCATTCTCACCCTCCGAGATCGCGGGAAACCGTGTTAGGCGAAGCTTCCCAAGGCGGCTTCCAGATTCTCGAACTGTTGAACACTGGAGCCGACCGATGTGATTCTCAACAGGTCACCACATAGTTCGCCGACGCTGCAAAGTCGCACGCAACCGCCGCGTCGGCAGCATTCTTCGTCCAGGGTCAGGATCCATTCCAAACCCGCACCATCAATCAGGGCGGTCTTGGAGAGATCAATCACGACCAGCGGAACACCGATGCTAATTGACTTGCGGAGTGTTTCATCAAGATCTTCGACCACATCGTGCCGCAGCGCGCCGCTGGGATGAAGCACTGCGACTGACCCGTGTTGTTCTAGTACGGCCATGACTTCCCCTGTGTATCTTGTGGCTTTTAGATTGCCGACCGCGACTGGCCGCCAATGGGGAGCAGGAACGTGAATGTTGATCCGTCGCCAACGATCGATTGCATTTCCAAATCGCCGCCGTGGATTCTTGCCACTTCGCGGGCGAACGTCAGGCCTAAACCGTTGCCGCGTTCCGCCGATTCCCGAGCCTGGAGACTGCGGTAGAACTTCTGAAAGACTTTCTCCTGTTCCTCGTCTGGAATCCCAGGACCGTTGTCCTGAACTTCCACGCGAATCCACTGATCGTCGACGCGGCAACGAACAATCACCTCGCCCCCTGCTGGTGTGTATTTGACGGCGTTTCCAACCAGGTTGACCAATGCCGCCTGCAGTTTGTCGCGGTCGCCAAACACGGTCGGCAGTTTAGGTGAAAACTCGGTCACCAAGGTCTGTCCTTTTTGCTTGGCCTGGGCTAGCAGATGATCGACGGCATACTTGACGATTGGCAGGAGTTCCAGCTCGTGGCGATGGGCGATCATTGATCCGGCTTCCATCTGCCCGACCATCAGTAACTGATCAACCATCCGCCCCAGGCGATGTGCTTCGGAGAGAATGATATTGCAGAATTCCTTTTGCTTCTCGACCTCCAACTGTTCCTCTTCCTGGAGTGCTTCGGCGTAGGCGTGCAGGTTGTTGAGCGGCGTCCGCAATTCGTGCGTGGCCGTCATCAGCAATTGATCGCGGGCTTCGATCGCTTTTTGCTGTTGCGTGACGTCGCTGAGGATCCAGGCCAGGCCTTCTCCATCGCCGGCACGACCATCCAACCGCGAGCGAATGATTCGCAAATGATGTTGGCGAGACCCGATGTTCAGCTCACAACGTTGATGGACCATCCGCACGTCACCGAGCAATTGCGATAAAGCAGTCTGGGCCACTTCGTTGTTTGGGTCCCTGAGCCCGATTAACTCCGCCAGGTCACGGCCGGCCTGATTGGCTTCTTCGCTCAAGCCGAACAGGCCACAAGCCATGGGGCTAATGAAACGAATCCGCCCTTCCAAATCGGTGATCACCCATGACACGGGCAAGCCTCGCATGGCTCGCGCCAACGTCACCACTTCGTGATCCAAAGCGGCTGCAGCTCGCGATGGGATCTTGAGCTCGGAATTCTTGGATACCTGATCCAAAAGTTCATTCCAACCTTCCGTGATGCTGTCAGAACCAATGATTGGGCGAACGGACAGCCAGCGGCTCGGTTCTCCCGTCGCGCGGCGCAATTCCGATTCGATCACCCTCAGTGTGCGAGCCGATCGCATCGCCAGCATGCCACCCAACGCGGAAGCAGCGATGGTCGCTATCCACATCAATGAATGGAATTGCCGGGTGGAAACGGCCAAGGCCGCAGTACCACAAACCAAACTGGTCAGGGCAACCACAACAAAGATGAAACCGATACGGGTTGTCACCAAGGGCTTGTGGCGAACTCTCTTGTGACCGCCAGGTTTCTTGACTTCTGTTTTGTTGAAATCGCCATCGGAGTTGAGCAACTGTTCAATTGAATCGATCGACGTGTCGATGTTTTCCGCGATCTTTTGCGATCCAGCAGGCGGCGACAGGAGCGTTGAGTCACCCATGAGCGTGTGCCTCGATGGTGGGTGCCTCGATGGTGCGTGCTGGTGCCGGCGGTTCCAATTGCGTGAACGCGGGAGCGTGGGAAGACGCAACGTCGATATCAGCATCGCTGGCCGAAGAGTCTTCGGCTGCGGATCGGGAGATGAGATCGACAAGCTTGCGCGGGCTGAATGGCTTATGGACGATCCCGATCAAGTCGTAACGTTTTCTTAATTCCTCGGTGTCTAACTCCAGCCCTTTAGCGGTACAGAGAATGGTCCGCGGGCGTTGGAAGTTTTCAATCGATTCCAACCTCTGAAGAAGTTCCAGCCCCGAACAAATGGGCATTTGCAGGTCCGTCACCATGAAATCGATGCCGCCTTGCATTAGACGCTGAAATCCTTCTTCGCCATTGCATGCTGTCTCGGAGTTGAAACCGGATTTGGCGACCGTGAAGTGCAGAACGCGCCGAAAGACCGGATCGTCTTCGATGATCAAGATGGTGGGTGTATTGGACATGCAATGGGGGCCCGTGTGAGTGATATGAGATCCTGCTTTCTCGGTGCCTCGGTGGAAACCTGTGGAAAGATCGTTCCCAATGAACCGTTCAGCGGCGGCTGATCGCTAATCCATTCCAACCCAGAAGCTTTGCCCCGGGCACCGAGCAAAGCTTCTTTGTGATGGATGAAACTGGCACGCTGGTTGATTACCAGTCGGAGCCGGTTCCGCTATCAATATTCAGCTTCAGGCTGCCGTTAGCTGGCTTGTACGCCCAACCCGCGTCTTGAAGCGGATTCGGGGCGACCGCTGCTGTCGTGGTTGTGGTGTCGTAGTAGACACCAGCGTTACCACGAACGCTGCCGATGCTGGGTGCCGGGAACGGTCCGTTCAGCAGCGCCTGCATATCGGTTACAAGATTACCATTGGCGGGATACGATCCATTTTGTGCGCGGTGCATCTCGATCGCGTTTCGCAGCACAGCCAACTGTTGACGAGTGGTGTTTTCTTCCGCAGTTGATGCCGTGTCGAACATGCGCGGTGCCGCAACAGCCGCGATGATACCTAAGATCAAGATGACGATGACCATCTCGATCAAGGAGAAGCCTTTTCTCAGTTGACGATTCATTTGTATAGCCCTGATATGCTCGGTAAAATTGGGGTGTCGCGAGCCCGTGTGCATCGCGATCAGTTCGGCAGATTGAATGCGTACCTTTCTCCATCAATGCCAGGGGTTCTCAATCAATTTGCAGTGAACCCTACGATGCGTTAGCGGCGCTAACGCAGCCGTAACTTTTTTTCCAGGTTCTTTTACCCACACCTACGGGGGAACTGTTTCGGAACAGGTTGCGTAATCGCTACAACATGAATCACGGGGCGGTGATTTGTTGGTTCGGTTGCCGGGCAGCATCGCCCGTTGCCTCGTTGCCACACGCGTTGATCTGAGGCATCGTTCCGATCGTTGGACGCAAGATCTGCTTCTTCTCGGCAGCGACAAGTTTTGCCCAGCTTTGGCTGCATATCAGGCTTTCGATCGGTGCCGGTTCATCTTTGTGGCACACCTTCTGCATTGCTCTCCGAGGCACTCACTGGATCTTTCCCAGCAAAATACGAGGCGATGCGTTGAACGACTCCAAGCGAAATGCCGAGACCAAACAGTCCAAACGCACGGTGCAGCGGCGACCGATCTGGATCTGCTTATTTGCCGCCATCCTGATTCTGACCGCTGGTGTCGGTTCGGCGCAGGAAGCAGAGCAAGGGCAACCGGCTTTAACAATTGTCCAGTACGACGGTATTGAAAAAGCATTGCCCAAAGCGAAACAGGATCCACGGATGGCCGCCGACGCAGCCGCTGCGAGGCGAAAACGAATACGCGATCTTCGCAGCGGCCGACCAAGATCTGCCGCGGTTCAAGCCACGCTGGCGAATTTTGATTCTGATTCCAACCCGGATGGCTGGCGAGTCGAAGTGATGTTGTTGGACGCCAACGACCGCCCCGTCAGCAA
>JBFJVZ010000484.1:0-4944 GCA_041623895.1 Pirellulaceae bacterium
ACCCGTCACTGGTGCGCGCAAAAAAATCGCGTCGCGAATATCGGTAGGCGGCCTTGGCGTTCATTTCAAACTTGATGGTGGATCAATCGATGTACAGAAAGGATGCAGAATTAAGGATCGTGTGACAGTAAGTCTCCAAGGCCTTCGCTTTCGCAAAATTGCCTTGCCAGGCGGATTCCAATTCTTTCAAAGTTTCGATTCCCAGCTGCCGCTCTTCATCGCTGGGCGGCCGGCTGAGCGCGAGCCGATAAACGAGTTCGACGCGTGCAGCAGGACCAGCATGATCACTTTCATCGTTCAGCAGATCATCGACGCGGGCCGCAAACGCGGCAGCCAACTGGCGGACGTGTCGATTATTCATCAGCATCAGCGATTGCGGAGAGACGGTCGACACGGTTCGGGCAACACAATTCGGTCCCATGTTGGGATAATCGAACGTGTCCATCATCGTGGGGATCTCGGTGCGACGGTACTGCAAATAAATGCTGCGCCGCCACGTGCCGCCTTCGTGCGGATAAGCGCTGACCAACCCGTCACGGCTGACCGAAACCGCATCGGGCAGACCGCCCGGCGTGGGATCCAGTTTTCCCGACACCAACAACAACGAATCGCGCAGCGCCTCGGCATCCAAACGCCGCAGCGGCGCGCGAGACAGCAATCGATTCTGTGAATCCAGTCTTTTTCGCTGCTCATCGATCTGACTTGTCTGCCGGTAGGTCCGCGAAGTCATGATCAGACGATGCATTTCCTTGATGCTCCAGCCGCGGTCGATAAACTCCAGCGCCAGCCAATCCAGTAGTTGTGGATGCGAAGGCGGCTCGCCTTTGACGCCAAAGTTCTCCAAGTCCTTGACCAAGCCGGTACCGAAGTGGTGGTACCAGATCCGGTTCACCATCACTCTCGCTGTCAATGGATTTCCGGGATCGGTCAGCCAGCGGGCAAAGGCCAGACGTCGCCCCGTCTTCTGTGAGCCATTTGGAAACGGCGGCCGGACATCCAGCAAACTCGCTCCGTCAGTTAAAGCGCTGGGGACACCGGGGGTCACCCATGGTCCCGGTTTGTCGTGTTCTCCCCGTCGGAGTACGTACGTTGGTGACGGCCGACCGGAATCCCACAACGCTCGAATCGTCAGCGGCGGCACCAGCTTGCGGCGAAGTCGCTGAATTTCGCGATCGATCGCTTCGATGTCTTGCCGTGCTTGCAGAACAGAGTCCGGCTGCGCTTGATCCGGCATCACGTCAGCACGTTGCAATCTTTCGACCAGAATCTTTTGCGGCAGCGTGCGATTGTTATCCGCTTTCTTCAGCGCGGTCAGCGTGGCCCGATTGTCGGCATCGGACTGGTCGGGGTAATGGTGGCGGAGCAAGGCAAGTTGAACGTCTGCTGCCAGCTGTTTTTGACGCGCCGCGAGTTTTTTGATTTCAGCTTCCAGCGGTGGATTCACTTCCGCAATCCGCTGACGATGCTGCGAGGTGCCAATGTTCAGCGTGCGTGATTTGAAACTTCTCCAGTCATGTTCATCCAGCGCGCCCTGGAAGATTGCTTTCAAGCGGTAATAGTCCCGCTGCGGGATCGGATCGTACTTGTGCGAATGACACCGCGCACATTCCATCGTCAAGCCCATCAATCCGGAACTGACGACCGTGATCGCGTCGCTGATGACTTTCAGTCTTTCCGGGACAAAGTTCATCGTGCGAGAACCGGTTTCGTCGATTCCCATTCGCAAAAAACCGGTTGCGATCAAGTTTTGCACGATCTGGTCGTTGATCACCGCTGCGTTTTCGTAGTCAATCAACTCGTCGCCGGCGATTTGCTCGATCAGGAATTGATCGTACGGCTTGTCCTGATTGAAGGCGGCAATCACATAGTCGCGATACTTCCAAGCCACCGGCCGGATCGGATCGGCAGAGATACCACCTTCGGAATCGGCGTAGCCAGCCAAGTCTAGCCAGTAGCGTCCCCAACGTTCACCATAATGTGGTGAAGCGAGCAGATGATCAATCATCTTTTCGTACCAGAGCGGATCGTCGCTCTGACTCCAGCGTTGCCATTCTGGAAAGCCCGGCGGCATTCCGATCAGGTCAAAATACGCGCGGCGGATCAGCGTGTCGCGGTCGGCTGGCGATGAAAACGTCAGTCCAACTTGTTGCAGTTTGTCGTCAATGAAATCGTCGATCGAGGCAGCGGACGATGGACGCTTCGGTGGTTGAAAGGCCCAGTGTTGGCGATCAAGTTCGCTGACTAGCGGATCGTGCGGCGGGGTTGTAGCAGCGGGCGGAATGTCTGCTTCGGGTGCACCCGCTGCAATCCAGCGGCGCAACACATCCACTTCCGATGACGGCGGCCGTCGCACAAAGAACTTCAGCAACAAGTTCGCCGGTGGGCACGCTTCGCTTTCGATCCGCTGAATCATCAAGCTGGCATCGGGATCGCCGGGAACCAGCGCCGGGCCACGCTTGCCACCAGTCAACATCCCCGTGCGGCTGCGTAAATCCAAATCACCATCTTGTCTTTGCGGACCGTGGCAGGTCGTGCAGCGCAAGAGGATGATCGGCACCACGTCGTGCTCGGTAACTTGCTGGCCACTCGCTGCAAGGACGTCTTTTGATGCCGCGCCGCTGGCAATCCAGTGGCGCAGCAGCTCAAGTTCATCTGCACTCAGAGCCGGCTCGCCTTCAGGTGGCATCTCGCCGTCATCGATCACTGTCCACAGCAAGCTATCGTCGGTCGGTTCTGACAGCAGGGCTTCACCCGATTCACCGCCAAGATGTATGCCGCGTAAGGACGACAGATCGAGCCCACCTTTTTGCACTTTGCGGCTGTGGCACTTGCCGCACTTGCTAACGAGCAAAGGTTGAATATCGGACTGAAAGACTGGAAGCTGATCGTTCGCCGCGCTGCGAACCGCGCATCCCAATGAGACAAAGAGCATGACGCTGGCGAAACGAATGGCCATGTAGATCAGCGGCGAGGCGGGAACGGAGCCGGGACGGAACCATCCCTGGCAACTCGCATTCTATTAGCAGCCGATCGTCAACACAAACATGCGGCAAGGCAATCGGAGCCTGGCTACCGAACTTGGGTCTTTCGAAGTCTCTACGAGCTCAGAGAAGCTCGTTTAAGCCGGTCAGGTCAGCCGACAAGAACCTGCTTGGCAGCTGACCGAGTTGCTTCACGCATTGGTTGGACGGCGTCAGCGATGAAGGCGAAACCGTCTTGTTGTTGCTTGATGGGACCGCAGATTAATCCGCGGTCACGGAACGTTTCGCGGACTTGCTGCGCTTCAGGTAATGCTTTGGCCACGATTGACCATTGTTGACGACCCTTCGTTCGGACTGATATTTGTGGTTTGTTGATTGCTTTCTCCTTCTGTTGTCAAAGCGAGTTCTGTTTGCCGCCGATTCACGACACGGCAGGCCAGATCGGCGTTCTTGCCGCCACGACCGACGGCATTCAGTTTGCGTTGTTGTCGCCGAGGCGATGAGAAACCATCTTTAAATCGTTGCAATTGACATGCCGGAGGCGAGTAACTTGGCGACTTTCCTGATCTGAGACACGCCTGTCGCATAAAATGGGACATGGCTGTCACAGATCTAGCAACGCGGTTAGAATGAGACAAGTTTGTCTCGTAGCCAATCAGCCCGGAAAACACGACGATCGACCGACCTCCAATTATTGCGCTGTTGAAGAATCAGGCTGCCAAGGCCAGCTTAAAAGGGGTTCCTTGTCAACTTCTGAGCGTCCATTCATTTCAGCAATTGTCGCAAAAGAAGTTTGATCGCGCCCCGCGAATGGCGGTTGTTGAGGCAGCTGTTGAACCCGATCGTCTGGTCGATGCCCTGAATCTGATTCGCAAGACTTGGCCGCTGGCCGACGTGATTGTCTGGGCACCCAAAGCAGCGGGCGGCGTCGTACGGTCCGCCTTTTTAGCGGGAGCCAAAGATGTCGTGCTCAGCAGTGTCCTCAGCAGGCTCAGTGACACAGTTGAGCATGTGCTGGAGAATCAGCAGTTTCTACCGCTGGCTGATGAATTGGCAAGCAAGCGCGTGCGCGGTTCGCGGTTCGAGTCGATGCTCAGTCGCAGCCACAAGATGTGGGATTTGTTTGAACTTTGCCAGCGCGTGGCGCCCTCTGCGGCGACGGTTTTGATTACCGGCGAAACGGGAACGGGTAAAGAGCTTTTGGCTCGGGCAATTCACCACCGCAGCAAACGCGGAGGTCGATTCGTCGCTACCAACTGTGCCAGCATCTCACCCGAGTTGATCGAGTCGGAGCTGTTCGGGCATGAGAAAGGGGCGTTTACGGGAGCCCTAGGCAGTAAGCAGGGGCTTGTTCGATACGCTGATCGCGGCACGCTGTTCCTTGATGAAATTGGTGACATGCCCGAGTCAACGCAAATGAGTCTGCTTCGACTGTTACAGGAGAGCAGGATCCGACCGGTTGGCGGCCACGATGAAATCGAAGTCGACGTCCGGATCGTGGCGGCCACGCATGTAGCGCTTGATGAAGCCGTCGCACGCGGTGACTTCCGGGAGGATCTGTTTTACCGGTTGGACGTGATTCGCATGAACCTGCCGCCGCTGCGTGAACGTCCCGAAGACATTGTCTTCCTGTTTGGGCACTTTTCCAAACGACTTGCCAAGCACTATGGGGTAGCGCAGGCCAGTGTTTCGGATGATTTCCTGAAGGCAATGACTTCCTTCGATTGGTCTGGCAACGTGCGGCAACTGGAAAACTTTACCGAGCGCGTGGTGCTGTCCAGTCCGCAGCGGCAACTCACTGCGCGAGATTTTACGCGGTTCATACAGCAGTCCCAAGCACGCCAGCAACCATCGACCGGCAGGCAACTGCTGCCCGCTAAAACATCGGTAAAACTGCCGGTCGATTTGGGCAAGACGCTCCAGCAGCACCTGTCGCCCGCCGTTCAGCAATTGGAACGTGAAT
>JBFJVZ010000485.1:0-4938 GCA_041623895.1 Pirellulaceae bacterium
GGGAGGAGTCATGTTAGCCGACGATGTCGGCATTTGCAGCGGCCTGGGGTCGGCAAAACTCTTGGCGTTCCGCCACCCGAAGTCAGGGTGTGACAGGCGCGCCCATCCGTCGGGCGAAAAAAGGTCCATCACGGACTGCTGTGGGTCGATGGTGGAAAAAATGCGCCCATCCCGGCTCTTTATGGGTCAACTACTTCGCACTTCGACATTCCTTGTTCGATATTGGATGTTCTTCCGGTGCTCATGAAACCGCAGAATATCCAACAAGAAATGTCGAAGCAGAAAGTTAGAAACGTTTGTTCTTCCAACACCCACACGAATTCGTGATGGACCGAAGAAAAAGGCAGCGGACATCGCGGGGGCTGCCTGCTACCATAAAGGAGATCATGAAAAACAACGAATCAACACTTTGTCGCAAAGCCAACGTACCGCACGTACAGCTTCCGTTGTCGCGACGCGAGTGGCTTGCCGGTGCCGGAGCCGGATTCGGAGCCGTTGCTCTATCGGGCATGATGGCGGAAGCCTCGGCGGCAGCGATTGCTGCGCGTGGAGGTCACCATGAGGCGACGGCCAAGAGCGTTATTTTTTTGTTCATGGAAGGCGGGCCCAGCCAACTGGATACCTTCGATCGCAAACCGCTGGTCAATGAACTTGCTGGTAAGCCGCTGCCGGAAAGTTTTAAAGAGCCGATCACGGCGATGGGCGAAAAGCAGTCACCGATCTTGGCCAGCAAACGCAAGTGGGCGCGTCACGGTGAAAGCGGCTTGGAGATCAGCGACTGGTTTCCGCATGTTGCTCGGCACGCGGACGATTTGGCAGTCATCCGCAGTTGCTATGGTGAAGGCATCAATCATTCCGGCGGCTGCAACTTGATGAATACCTGCAGCACACTGGGTGGCCGGCCGTCACTGGGGGCTTGGATCAGCTACGGACTGGGAACCGAGAATCAAGATCTGCCGGCGTTCGTAGTCATGACCGACAAGAATGCCAGCAGCGTCACCAATGGTGTTCGCAGTTGGGGCCCCGGGTTTCTGCCGGCAACTTATCAAGGCACGCCGGTTGCCGATCCTTCGTCCAAGCAACCCATTGCTAACTTGTCTCCGCCCCCAGGCGTAACCGATGAGCAGCAATGGAAGAAGCTGGAGCTGATTCGGCAGATCAATCAAGCTCATGCCGCTCGACTGCCCAATGTTTCTGATCTGGACGCCAGGATTCAGTCTTACGAACTTGCCTATCGGATGCAGAGTGCCGCCCCGGAAGCGGTCGACTTATCAGCCGAATCGGCGTACACAAAAGAGCTGTACGGATTGAATCGCAAGGAAACGGAGGCTTATGGTCGCATTTGCCTGTTGGCTCGCCGGCTGGTTGAACGCGGTGTCCGCTTCATTCAGCTTTACAGCGGTACCGGCAGCGGCTGGGATGCACACTCGGCGATCGAAGCCAACCACACAAAGTATTGTGGTAGTTGCGACGTGCCGATTGCAGGTTTGCTGACCGACTTGAAACAACGCGGGCTGCTGGATCAAACGTTGCTGGTCTGGGGTGGCGAATTCGGTCGCACGCCGATGAGCGAGAAAGGTGATGGCCGCGACCACAATCCCACGGGATTTACGATGTGGATGGCGGGCGGCGGCGTTCGCGGCGGCCAAACAATCGGCGCAACCGACGAGTTAGGTCTGTACGCGATCGAAGGCCGCGCTCATGTCCATGATATTCATGCAAGTATTCTGCACTTGATGGGACTGGATCGGTTGAAGCTGTCTTACAACCACCAAGGCCGATTGGAACGACCAACCATCAACGAAGGCGATTTCATTCAGGCGCTCAGATAAAGGTCGTTCGCGGCAAGCATGTGGCCCGGCTCAGTAGGAGCTTCGCCCTCCCGGGGGAGTTTCGCGTTACTGGAGGAGATTCGTCGTCCCGGCTCAGCAGGAGCTTCGCCCTCCCGGAGGAGCTTCGCGTTACTGGAGGAGATTCGTCGTCCCGGCTCAGCAGGAGCTTCGCGCTCCCGCGCGCATCGCCATTGATGGACGCCCGCAGATTCGCTTCAACCGTCAGACTCCAACACTTGCACCTTTCTTTACACACTCGAGGCGGTCGCATCTCCTGATCATTGGTGACCCCAGTCAGTGCGCAGCGTAGGCTTTTTCTGGCAATACGCACAGCCTCCAGATTCGGTATGCAACGAGCAGACTTATGATTACCAACCCGTCAACGACAGGATCCACCGAATTCGCTGTCTCGGCGATTGGACCGCAGCCCGAAAGCGAATTCGAAGAAGTGGATCGGCTGGCCAGCGCCTTGTCGGCACGATTCGAGGAATTGACGCTGATCCACGAGCTGTCTCAGAGCCTCACCCTATCCGAAGAGCCAACGCCGGTGATTCGGAAGTTGTTGGATGAACTGCTGCCTTGCATCGGAGCCGAAAGTCTTGCCATCAGCCTGCAGGAAGATGAGCTTTCGCAGTCCGAAACGGTGCTGGAATTTGCCGGTCGCAGCTTCGACGGTCGCTGGCTGGATGCTCTGGCCGACGCGGTGACGGAGGCTGCCGAAGGCACCAGTAAAAGCCGGCAGACTGTTGCGATGGCCAATTCTTTCGATCCCGGTACCGGCCAGGGACTACACGTGGTTGTCGTTGCCATCGAACGAGAAGCGAATCGACTCGGACGCATGATTGCGATTCGCACGGCGAACCAGCCCGAGTTTGGGACGATCGAAGCCGACTTGATGAAGTCAACATCCACAATCTTGGGCATTCATCTAATCAATCAGCGGCAGTATCTGCAACTGCAGCACATGTTCGAGGGTATGGTTCACTCGCTTGCATCCGCGCTGGACGCCAAAGACACGTATACGCGTGGGCATAGTAGCCGTGTCTCGGAACTCTCCGTTGAACTCGCTAAACGCCTCGGCTACAGCAAAGATCAAACCGCACGAATTCGCCTGGGCGGGATACTGCACGATATCGGCAAGATCGGTGTTGATGATGCCGTGCTACGCAAACCCGCCCGACTAACCGACGATGAATTTGAACAGATCAAAAAGCATCCGATGATCGGCTACGATATTTTGAAAGGGATTCGCAACTTTAGTTCCATTTTGCCGATCGTCAGGAACCATCACGAATCTTGGGACGGCTCCGGCTATCCCGATCGATTGGCGGGTGATCAAATTCCTCGGGACGCACAGATTGTTGCGGTCGCCGATGCCTTTGACGCCATGACCAGCGACCGACCCTACAGGCGTGGTATGCCGCTGGAGAAAGTCGTGAACATTTTCACCGACGGCCGCGGCCAGCAGTGGGCTGCCGATGTCGTCGATGTGCTGCTGAATGCACCGGATGTGATGATGCAATATGCCCGGCGGCACAACGAGTAACCGAACCGCTTACAGCGAACCCAAGATTCGGTATCGATTCAACTCTGAATCCCATTCCAAGTTCAAGCTGCGTTGGGCTGACCAATAGATCTCTTCCGACGCGTAGATTTGCCCCGATGTCCGTAAGCCGACCGTGAATCTGATTTGCCGCCGTTCTTTTCCTCGCGATAGCGTGAACGACTTGCTGCACAACAATCTCCAATCGCCGGCAGACAGCTGCTTTGAATAATCCCTAGCTTGGCTCTCCAGTGTCGCGGGCTGGATCAAGCCGAAATGGCCCCCCGTGTGCCCGCTGAAGGACGAGCCCATACGAAATCCTTCCCAGCCCGCGGTGTACAGTTCGCCATCGTCAATGGCGACCCGAAATCGATCGCGGAAGTCGGCGGGGAAACCGATGCTCAGTTGATGCACTTTTCGCGCGGTCAAAGGGACCTCGATCTCCTCCGTCAGTTCGACATCGTTAACCGGACTGATGGGCATCGGAGCGGGCTTGTCGGTGAGCTTGATTTTGATCACCAACAACTGCAAATCATCCGGTGGGCACGGGGCAGACCCCAATAGCCGGAACGGCCCGAAGGGTGCTTTGCACTATTGGGGTCTGACCCCTTTTCGCGGCACACAAAAACTGACTTGAAGTACCACTAGCTCAGGCGGCCGCTTGCCTGTTTCGCCGACGTCGGTAGATAGCGAATCCGCCAAGTCCGCAGGCCAACAAGGCCAGTGATCCCGGCTCTGGATTGGACAAGGCATTTAACTCGTCAAATCCCGACAAGCCGATTGACATTGCGCCGGCAAACAAGGTGCTGACGCCTGAAAAGTCGGTCATGAAAATGTCGGCCGGTGAGACCGTTCCCGGCACGATGGGGGCGCCAATCGGGCCGGGAGCGTACGCGCCACCGCTGCCAGTGAACGTGGTGGGCGAAAACGAACTGAGCGAAAACAATGCCTTGTCACCAGGATCAATCACGCCACGAACTCCTTGATCAATCAACAGCAGGGCATCGATGTCATCGAGTGGATCCAGACCCATGTCGAATTCACCGCTGGCAAACACCGTTCCCAATGATCCAAAAAAGATATCGTTCGCAAGCGTGTCGAGGCCGAAACCATTACTGGCGGAAAGGGAGTCGATCGAAAAATACGGACCGTCCGCAGCAGCTACCAAACTCAAGGCATCCAGGTCATCGCCAAAGAATCCAGGCAAGAGTGGTATGGCGCTCTCATTGCGAAACAGCGAGTTCGTGAATGAACCTGGAACTGAGGTGAAGATATCTCCGGCTGCCTCCAACGCAAGGGATTCCGCATCCACAGCCGAACCCGGTGTCCCAACGGTCAGACGATCGACCGAGAAATAAAGCGGACCGCCCGGGCCAGGCATTTGGTCCTTGCCGAATGACAAAGCATTCAAGTTGTCGCCTGGAATCAGGCCCAACGCAAAGTCCGGAATGACGACCGCAGGTCCATCGGTCAGGATGTCACTTGCTGTCGTCGGAACCAGTCCAATTGCCGGCGAAGCGGGGTCCACCGAAAACAATGGTGCGGCCTCTGTCGCACTCGAAA